>JAZSCX010000028.1:0-39579 GCA_045530865.1 Candidatus Avilachnospira sp. | reverse complement strand
CCGGAAAACAAAACCAGCGCCCGTACTCCCAACCAGCCCAAACCCCCTGTCAGCATCCACTAAAAGCCTTCCCCTTGAGGGGAAGGTGGCAGCACAAAGTGCTGACGGGTGAGGTGAAAAGTCCCCTCATCAGGCATTTGCTCGTTCCTCGCAAATACCAGCTTCCCCCCCGGGGGAAGCCTTTTCCCTCACCCACAAGGATCGGGTCTAATCCTCACCGCAAAAAAAGCCATCCACCCGGATGGCTTTTTTCTTCCCTTTTCGCAAGAAATATGCTATAATGCTCTCACAAATAATAAAGGAGGTTTTCCCCCTATGGTAACCAACGATATTCGCTACATTGGTGTAAATGACCACGAGGTGGACCTGTTTGAAGGTCAGTATGTGGTGCCGAACGGCATGTCCTACAATTCCTATGCCATCCTGGACGACAAGATCGCCATTATGGACACGGTGGACAGCCGCTTCATCGACACCTGGCTGCAAAACATCCGCGAGCTTCTGGGCGACCGGGAGCCGGATTTCCTGGTGGTGCAGCACATGGAGCCCGACCACTCCTCCGGCATCGACACCTTCCTGCATACATACCCCAATGCCCAGGTGGTGTCCTCTGCCAAGGCCTTTGCCATGATGCAGAATTTCTTCGGCACCGACTATGCAGACCGCCGCGTGGTGGTGGGCGAGGGCAGCCAGCTTACCCTGGGCCGCCATACCCTCACCTTCGTCACCGCGCCCATGGTCCATTGGCCCGAGGTCATCGTCACCTACGATTCCCTCGATAAGGTGCTGTTCTCTGCCGACGGCTTCGGCAAGTTCGGCGCGCTGGACATTCAGGAGCCCTGGGCAGATGAGGCAAGACGGTATTACATCGGCATTGTCGGTAAGTATGGCAAGCAGGTCCAGAATATTTTGAAAGTGGCCGCAACTCTGGATATCGCCATCATCTGCCCCCTGCATGGTCCTGTTTTGACGGAGAATCTGGATTATTATATCAAGCTCTATGATCTGTGGTCCAGCTATACGCCTGAAGAACCCGGTATTGTGATCTGCTATACCTCTGTCTATGGCCATACCAAGGAAGCTGCCGAAATGCTTCGTGCCGAGCTGCAGAAGCGCGGTGTTCCCCAGGTGGTGTTCTATGATCTGGCACGCTGCGATATGGCACAGGCGGTCAGCGATGCCTTCCGCTATGAGAAGCTGGTTCTGGCTACCACAACCTACAATTCTGATATTTTCCCCTTTATGCGCACCTATCTGGACAAGCTGACAGAGCGCAGCTTCCAGAACCGCACGGTTGCCTTTATGGAGAATGGCTCCTGGGCTCCCACTGCCAATAGGATCATGAAGGAAAAGCTCTCCAAGTCCAAGAACCTGACCTTTGCCAAGAATGAAGTTACGATTCTCTCTGCATTGAACGATCAGTCCTGCGCACAGATCGAAGCGCTGGCTGAGGAACTGGCAGCTTCTTATGTGCCCGTCAATGTGCAGGAAGACTATATGGATCCCACTGCGCTGTTCAATATCGGCTATGGTTTGTATGTCGTTACCACCAAATGCGGTCAGAAGGACAATGGCCTGATCGTCAATACGGTCACGCAGGTCACCGATACTCCCAATCGTGTTGCTGTTACCATCAATAAGCGTAACTATTCCTGCGATCTGGCAGCAACCACCGGTATCCTGAATATTTCCACCCTCTCTCAGGATGCACCCTTCAAGCTGTTTGAAACCTTCGGTTTCCAGACCGGTAAGGATGTCAACAAGTTTGACGGCTTCAAGCATGTGCAGCGCTCCAGCAACGGCCTGCTGTTTCTGGATAAGTATGCCAACGGCTATATCTCCTGCAAGGTTATCAAGCAGCTGGATCTGGGAACCCATGTGATGTTCATCTGTGATGTCACGCAGTGTGTCAAGCTTTCCGATAAGGAAACTATGACCTATAATTACTACCACAAGAATGTCAAGCCAAGACCCGAAACAGACAAGAAGGGTTATGTATGCAAGATCTGCGGATATGTCTATGAAGGTGATCCTTTGCCTGATGATTTCATCTGCCCGCTGTGCAAGCATGGCTCTCAGGATTTTGAGCCCATTGGCTAATGGAATAACCGCTCATAATGCGCCTCTGAAAAGAGGCGCATTTGTTTACGAAATGGATTTGTATAATGCATATAAGGCTTTTTGTGTTTCAGGAGTAGGGGATCCATCCTGCGGCAGATTGGCTGCAGTCTGAATGTATCTGAGCCCTGCTTCTGTTTCTGTATTGTTTTTTCCTGTCACAGCTGGGGCTGTGATCTCCGGATATTGCTCCGAAACAGCCACCAGCATTGCCTGAACAAGGTGCATCTGGCCGGAGGGCTGCGAAGAACGAACAGCGGCATTATATTGAGATACTATGGTGGTCCATGTGGCGAGATCGACAGCGCCTGTGGGCGGCAATGCGTATATTTCCTGAAAAGAACGGACCGAGGCATAGGTATTGGCTCCGTATATGCCGTCCGGTATAACGGGAAGGATTCTGTTGTCCGTTTGGGAGAGGAATCGCAGCATGGTCTGCAGATGATAGATGGGACGGCCCAGATCCTGTTCGGTTTCATTCATACGGCGGAACCTCCATCCTGCATGCCGGGGGAGAGGGTTTGCCCCGGAAACTGCTGCATTCTCGTTGTCTCAGGTGTTCCGGCACGATCCGGAAAAAGAACCTCCAGATCAAATACATTGTTTTCAGCGGCAGAGAGTGTTTCGTAAAGTGCATCCCATGTCTGTGCGTCCACGGCCCCGGTGATGGGGAGCCCGTTCTCCCGCTGAAATGCCCGGACAGCGTCTCTGGTTGCAGTATCAAAGGTACCGGTCTGCTCCACGATTGGAATCGCAGGATCAAAAGCCTGCACTACCTGTAAAATATACTGCAAAAGACGAATGGGATCACCGGTATCGCCGAGTGAAAGATCCTGCGGATAAGTACCGATAAAGAATTGCTGTTGTCCCTGTGACTGCAGTTCTGCCAGTTTTAGAACAGCCACATAAATCCGAATGATCTGATACCAGGTTGCTCTTCCTACAATTCCATCGGACTGTAGAGAGAAAATTTGCTGAAACTGTCTGACGGCTGCTTCGGTCTGCGCGCCAAAAACGCCGTCAACCGGGTTAATTCGTGGAATTGCAGGATAGTTTTGCCCGATGCGATTCAGTGAAGTCTGGATCACGGTTACAAAAGGCCCTGTACTGCCAATTTGCAGCGGAGTACCGGGATAGGACTCGGTGATACCCTGAATGGGCGCGTTGGAAACGATTTCGATATCATCACCATAGTAATATCGCAGAATATCCACGGAGGTGGAACCTTCCTGAGCCAGTGTTTCAGAACCCCACTGGCTGAGGCCGCTGCATACTGTGGTGGTTCCGTTGCAGAATTTTGCTGCCAAAGGTTCTAAAAACCCCTCTCTACGTATGTAGCTGTCAAATAATTCGTCAACAAGCCGTGATATATTCTCAAAATAGCTTCTACCTGGCACGAATGCCTGATCGATAGCAGTGGAGTTGGTGATGTCAAAATCATATCCGCGGCTTCTGTAATATTCTGTATAGACGCGATTGAGTGCATAGGAGGTAATGGCAAGGATATTGGCTCGCAGGGCGCTTTCGCTCCATGTGGGATAGATCTCGCTGGATGCAACGTTTTTAACATACTCTGTAAACGGCACCGTCACATTGGCGGCTGCTTCATCTGGTGCACCCAGATGAACGGTGATCGTTTCCGGGATGAAAGGTACAATTGTTGGCTGGTCCGGCATATTCGCCACCTACAGATTCTGTTGGCTTTGGGGAAGAATTGTGGTCGGTTCGTCTGATTGTGCCGGTGTGATTGGCTGCAGCTGCAGCCCTTGAATGGTTTCTACGCCGGGAAATACCTGCACACCATCTGCCTGTATACTTTGGAACCCGGGATAGGAGGCCTGAATGGTAATGGTGGCATAGGGTTTTAAAGATAATCCGGGGCTGAGAGATTGATCTATATCGGGGGTCTCCACATAAACAGGGGAGGTCAGTCCGCTGCTGTTTGTAGTTCGAATTGCAAGGAGATTTCTGTTTCCATCAGCATCGGTGCTTGAAAAAATGACCGGAGCATCCGGCAGGGGAATATAGGCGTCGGATGTATAAACACGGGCGATAACAGATCCTTGTGATGACAGAGCAAATCCCACCTTTCTCATACTATTCTATGAGCGAGGTGGGATTTACGTTACAAAATAGGTGCAGGAATAACCTGCACCTATTGCGTGAATATGGATCAGTGGGTCAGGAAGAAGGTCAGTGCGAACAGAATGGAAATGACCCAGGTGGCGGCGTGGATCTCCTTGATCTTGCCGGAGAAGATCTTGATGATCACGGAAGAGATCAGACCGAATGCAATACCATAGGAGATGTTGTAGGTCAAAACCATGATCGCAACAGTCAGGAAGCTGGGCAGAGCCTTGGAGGGATCATCCCATTCGATGTTTCTGACACCAGCCATCATCAAAACGCCGACATAGATCAACGCGGTTGCAGTTGCATAGGTGGGGATCAGCTGTGCAACGGGAGCCAGGAACATGGCGATGAAGAACAGGCCTGCGGTAATCAGAGAAGCAAAGCCGGTACGTCCACCTTCAGAAATACCGGAGGAGGACTCAACGAAGGTGGTAACCGTGGAGGTACCACACATCGCGCCAACGCAGGTGGCGATGGCATCGGAGAGCATGGCCTTGTTCATGTTGGGAACTTCGCCTTCTTCAGTCAGCATGTTGCCGGCAGAGCAGGCGCCAAACAGAGTGCCCAGCGTATCGAACATATCAACCATGCAGAATGCGAGCATGGTGGTAAGGAACATGACGATAAAGCCACCCATGCCATGGGCACCAATATAGCCGGAGAAGTCGAAGCCTTCCTTGAACACACGGAACAGGGAGAACTCTGCGAAATCACGGAAGGAGCCGAAGAAATCGCTGGTCAGGTTGGGAGCAACGCTGGATGCATAGAAGCCGGGAACAGATGCGAGACCCAGAGCATAGTAGAGGATTGCGGATCCGATAATACCCCACAAAACAGCACCGCGTACCTTTTTGTAGGCGAGGACTGCAATGACAATCACGCCGATGATGGTGACCAGCATAGGCATAATTGTGGTCCAGGTGGCGCTGCCGGAGTAAACATTGAAAGATGCCAGATTGACCAGAGTGGCAGGATCATCCACAACAATACCGGCATTCTGGAAGCCAATAAATGCGATGAACAGACCAATACCGGCGGAAATAGCAACCTTTACTTCTTTGGGAATACCTTCAAAGATGATCTTGCGCAGGCCGGTTACGGTCAGCAGCAGGAAGATAATACCGTCAAACAGCACCAGAACCAGAGCGTTTGCGTAGCTCAGGCCCATGGTGAAGCAGGCGGTATAGACAAAATATGCGTTCAGGCCCATGCCAGAGGCCTGTGCCAGAGGAAGATTAGCCAGCAGACCGATGAGAACGGTACCGATGACTGCGGAGATCGCCGTCGCGACATAGACGGCGCCGTAGGTTACCTGCGGATCAAGAGCAGCAAACATGCCGGCATTGACCATAAGGATATACGCCATGGCCATAAAGGTTGTGATGCCGGCAAACACTTCTGTACGAATACTTGACCCGCGCTCTTTGATGTGAAAAAATTTTTCCATATCTCTATCCTCCTTAAATTGTGTCAGTCAGCAGTTGCTGATATAACAATTATAAACAAAGTACATACACAATACAAGGAAATCCTGATGCCTAGATTGCCAAAAATCAAAATATTTTTTTGGATATATCTACAAAATTCCTTATTTGCTAACAAATTTTTAGGTACGGAAGAAGAATTGACAATATATTCTGTTCCATTTATAATCTATTACAGAAGAACCCGAAACTGAGAAAGGGGAACGATATTTATGTATCACAGAATGGTAATTGCCGGTGTGGAGCGCGATCTTCCCATCTGCAAGGTAACAGACGATCTGTATATTGCAGGATTTGTTATTTTCGGTGATGTGGAGCTGACCCATTGCTGTGCGTCGGCTCTGCTCGAGAAGGCGCCTGAATATGATTATATGATCACGGCAGAGGCGAAGGGTATTCCTCTAATTCATGAAATGACCCGTCTGAGCGGTCGGAATAAGTACATTCTGGCAAGAAAAGGCCCAAAACTCTATATGCGCGATATTCTGGATGTCAGTGTCCATTCCATCACCACCGCCAAGGAGCAGCATCTGTATCTGGATGGAAATGACGTAGCGCTGATGAAAGGAAAGCGCATCCTGATTATTGATGATGTGATTTCCACGGGTGAATCTCTGACTGCTCTTGAAAAGCTTGTGGAGGCTGCAGGCGGTATCGTATGCGGCAGAATGGCCATTCTGGCTGAGGGTGATGCTCAGAACCGTGAGGATATCATCTATCTGGAAAAACTGCCGTTGTTCCATCCGGATGGAACGGTGATGGAATAAATTTCCCTTGACAGCCACCACACACGGCAGTATAATTCATTTGAATTCAATATTCAGCATTCGATTCAGGGAAGCGGGGTGCAATTCCCCCACGATACCGTCGCTGTAAGGCGGAGTATCTGTCATGATGTCACTGGGAAACCGGGAAGGCGGCAGATACCATGATGCCAAGTCAGAATACCTGGCGAATGTGCTGTACAAGGAGCTGCGGATTACGGCTAATTGTGGGTTTTTGCATGAGGACAGAATCTCCTTTCCTTTGTACAGCGGTACAAACGAAAGGAGATTTTTTATGAAAAACAAAAAAGCATTGATCGCCATCCTCGTTCTGGTTGTCCTTGTGGCTGCCGCAGCAATCTGCTGGGTTGCATTTGGCCCCAAAGCTGTGGAGGGCAGAAAGACCCTTACAGTTGATGTGACACACAAGGATGGCACAACCAACACCTTCGAACTTCATACCGATGCGGAGTATCTGGGTGATGCACTGAAGGAGGAAGAACTGCTCAACGGTTATGACGGTCCTTATGGACTGTATATCCTGACTGTAGACGGGGAAACGGTGGACGAGGACAATCAGGAATGGTGGGGCTACACTAAATCCGGGGAAATGGTAAACTACGGTGTGGATACCTGCCCGATCGAAGATGGAGATCATTATGAGTTTACCTTCAATGTCGGCTGGTAATCGGAAACTGCAGGAACTTGTTATCCTTGCTCTTCTGGCGGCATTGATGTTTGCCACACAGGTCGCACTTGCGGCGCTGCCCAATATTCATCTGGTTGCGGTGATCGTGATTCTGGCAGCCATCCTGTTCGGGTGGAAGGCGTTGTATGCTGTCTATGTCTTTGTTTTGCTGGAAGGTCTGGTTTATGGGTTCTCCATGTGGTTTGTAAATTACTTATATGTTTGGACTGTTTTGACGGTCATTGCCGTACTGTTCCGGAATAATCGTTCCAGATGGTTCTGGGCGGCCGTTGCCGGTATTTTTGGATTGCTGTTTGGGGCTCTGTGCGCCATTCCTTATTTCTTTGTTGGCGGATGGGCTGCGGCATTTGCCTATTGGATTGGCGGAATTCCGTTTGATCTTGTTCACTGTGTATCCAATGCTGTGCTGACATTTGTTCTTCTGATGCCGCTTTATAAGCTATGCTGCAAAATTCTTAGTAAAACATGAGAAAAACCCCGGGAAACCGGGGTTTTTGGTGTCATTATAATGCGTGGAGTGTATCCACAAAGGCCTTGGGATCGGTTGCTTTGAAATAAGCGGAACCGGCGACCAGAACATTGGCGCCTGCGTCCACGCAGATTTTACCGGTTTCGGCATTCACACCGCCGTCCACTTCCAGTTCACAGTCTGGCTTTCGCTCGCTGATATATTCACGGAGCTTGGTTACCTTGGGCATCATATCGCCCATGAAACTCTGACCGCCAAAGCCGGGTTCCACTGTCATAACCAGAATGAGATCACACAGGTCAATAAAGGGGAGAACGGCTTCTGCAGGAGTGGCAGGTTTTACAACAACACCGGCCTTGACGCCGCAGTCCTTGATGATCTGCAGGGCCTTCAGGGTGTTTTCTTCCGTATCGGCTTCAACATGAACCGTAACCAGATCAGCTCCCGCTTTGCAGAACCGTTCCACATACCGAACAGGACGGTCGATCATCAGGTGGACATCAAGAAACAGATTGGAAATCTTGCGAATGGCAGCGACTACGGGGATGCCGATGGTAATATTGGGAACGAACAGACCGTCCATGACGTCGATATGGACGTAATCGGCGCCTGCAGGTTCCAGTGCACGAATATCTCTCTCCAAATTGACAAAATCAGCAGAGAGAATGGAAGGGGATACTTTAATCATAGGATAAACCTCCTGGTCAAATTTTGTAGAATTGTGTACTGTGGACAAGGTATTTGCATACATATGGAATACACAGCGGTGCGGGAAAAGGCTCCGGACACCCGCGCGGATCCAAACTGCTGTTTTTCATAGGAGGCCGTATGCAGCCTGTATGCGGCTTCCGTTTTGTATATTATAGCAAGATTAAAATTTCTGTCAATCCGGTTAGAAAAACTTCGCAATCTTGCAATTCGGCAGGCAGCATGATAAACTGTAAATATAAATCGGAAATGACGGTGATGGAGCATGGATAAGAAAAAGAAAAAATCCGTCATTCCAACCTATGTGTTTGGAATGAGCTGGTTATTCTTTACAATTGTATTTGATTGGAGTATGTTCCGGTGTCTGATCGTAGCAGGCGCTCTCAGCTGGCTGGTCAAATCCATTCAAAAGAGCGCGCAGGAGAAGAAAGCGGCCAAAGCAAAAACACCTTCAAAGAAAGAGGTACCGCAGAAAAAGCAGGAACCGGAACCCGCAAAAGAAGAGCCCAAGGGAACCGGGAACCCGGAACTGGACGCGGTCATTCAGTCTGGACGAACATCTGTCCAGCGGCTGCAGCAGATCAATGACGATATTCCGGACTTTAAGGTTTCTGCACAGCTGAAGCAGATTGAAATCCTCACGGCATCCATTTTTGATCAGGTGGAAAAGAAACCGGACAAGCTGAAGGAAGTCCGTCAGTTTATGAATTACTATCTGCCTACAACCATCAAGCTTCTGGAACAGTATGTGCAGATGCAGAACGTTGGTTTGAAGGGTGATAATATCGGAAGCGCCATGCAGCAGATCGAGGAAATGCTGGATAAGGTGATCGTTGCATTCCAGAAGCAGCTGGATGGTATGTTTGAACGGGATGTGGTGGATATCACCGCTGATATTCAGGTGATGGAACAGATGATGGCCGCTCAAGGTCTGACCAATACAAATGATTTTGTTTAAGGAGTGTCGTATATGGAAAGCAAGATCCCGCAGTTGACCCTCTCTCCCGATCTGGAGGAACCAAAGCTGGAAGTGAAGCAGGAAACGGGAGTTGCCAATGTGACGCCTGCGGCAGGCCCTGATATGAGTGTGCTTTCCGAAGAGGAAAAGCAGGCTGTCTATGCTTTTGTGGAGCAGATTGATATCAGCAATTCCCAGCAGGTCATGACATATGGCGCTGCTGCTCAGAAGAATATTGCTGATTTTTCAGAAAATGCATTGGAAACGGTTCGCACCAAAGATATGGGTGAGATCGGCGAAATGATCACCGGTCTTGTGAAGGAGCTCAAGAGCATCGAAGCTCCCGAGCAGAAAAAGGGACTGGCAGGATTGTTCCGGAAGGCCGGCAGCGGCATCGAAAACATGAAGCTGCAATATAGCAAGGCGGAAACCAATGTGGATCGGATCTGCGTTGCCCTGGAGGAGCATCAGGTGGTTCTCATGAAGGATATCGCCATCATGGATCAGATGTACGACAGAAATCTGGACTACTATAAGCAGCTGACCATGTATATTCTTGCCGGTCGGGAAAAGATCGTTCGGGAACGCAATACCACCCTGCAGGAGCTTCGTCTGAAAGCCCAGACCACTGGTGCGCCGGAGGATGCACAGGCTGTCAATGATTACACCAATCTGATCGATCGGTTTGAGAAGAAGATCCATGATCTGGAGTTGACCCGCATTGTGTCTTTGCAGATGGGCCCCCAGATCCGGATGCTGCAGAATAATGATTCTCTGATGGTGGAAAAGATTCAGACGTCTCTCGTCAATACCATTCCTCTCTGGAAGAGCCAGATGGTGCTGAGCTTGGGCATTCAGCACTCCAAAGAGGCCATGGAGGCACAGCGCGCTGTAACAGATATGACCAACCAGCTGCTTCGTTCCAATGCGGAAATGCTGAAAATGGCCTCTGTTGAGACGGCAAGAGAAGCAGAGCGCTCCGTTGTGGACATTGAGACCCTGAAGCATACCAACCAGAATTTGATCGAAACGCTGGACGAGGTTCTGCAGATTCAGCAGGAAGGCCGTCAGAAGCGCCAGGAGGCCGAAACAGAGATTCGGCGGATCGAAGGTGAGCTGAAACAGAAGCTGCTGGAGATTCGCAATTAAAGGAGCTTCCCTATGAGGTTTTTTCAAAAAAGATGGGTTGCGGTACTGATCTGTATTGTCATGGTGCTGGCTGCCATCGGTATTCGGATCAGCCGAAACACCACGGCCTCTGTTCCGGATAATGTCACTAACCCCGGAGATGCATCCTCCTATCTGCAGTATATCTATGACAACGGGACGTTGTCGGATCAAACGATCCAGACCATTTCTGCGTATCAGGCTGATATGGATGAAAGCTACGGAAGCATCTGCGCCGTTGCACTTGTGGAGCCTCTGGATGGGGAACGCATGAAGGATACGGCAGGGGAGATCGCGGACAGAATGAGACTGCGTTCCAAGGACTGCCTTCTTGTTCTCAATACTGCGGATGAGGAGTGGTATTTCCTGTATGAGGACGAGTTTAATTATTATGTGAATAGCGAATTGAAGGATCTCGTCCGGGAAGAAATGAAGGATCCCTTCGGTGATTTGGACAGGAGCCTGCTGTCCTTCTATAAGGCTCTTGAGGACTGGTATGGGGATTATGTGAGAAATTCTGCCGGTTCTTCGGATGTAGTATATTTTTCAGAAGGATCCATCAGCTTTGGCGCTTTGATACTGCTTTTATTTGTTGTTATCTTTGTGATCTCGATCTCTTCCCGCATCAGGCGTCCGAGAGCATTCCGTGCGGCACGTCCCATATTTTTTGGAGTTCCGCGCCATCGAACAACCTTCCATCGCCCTACTTTCCATGGATCCGGATCTGGGCCTGCACACAGGAGCCCTCCCAGCCGCCCCATGGGACATTCCGGAAGCTTTGGAAGCGGCGGTCGTCGAGGTGGTTTCGGTGGTTCTTCCGGTGGAAAAAGAGGCGGATTTGGGAAATAAAGCATATATCTCCGAACTTACGATAATGAAACAGGACTGCCTTCCGGCAGCCCTGTTTCATTATTTACGGATGGTGTTGATCAAGCGGCGGAAGTCGTCCGTGATCCAGACCACGGGGACAGGGTAGAGGGGATTGGCTTCCTTTCTGGCCCATTTGATCATCTGATCGATGTCCTCGTCCTTGATCACGTCAAAGCCGTCGGGCAGACCCATTTTTGCGTTGGTCTCTTCGATCCATTTGATGAAGTTGTTGGCTTTTTCAGCGCGATTGGCACCGCCAATACCACATACTTCTGCCAGTTCTGCCAGTCGGGCATGAGCCTCGCTGCCGAACTGCCACATGACATGGGGCAGCAGCACTGCCATGGCAAGCCCGTGCGCAACACCGTACAGACCACCCAGGGTATGACCAACAGCATGAACATAGCCCACACAACCGCGGGTAAAGGCCCGGCCTGCATAGAACGCGCCCCGCTGCATATTCTGGCGGGCTTCCAGATTGGAGCCGTCCTCATAGGCAAGCAGAATATTATCGTGGATCAGCTTAACAGCCTCTTTCGCCAGTCGATTTTCCAGTTTGGTATTGTAAGTATGATTGGTATAAGCCTCCACGGCATGAGCAAGCGCGTCCATGCCGGTGGTAGCGGTGGTATAAGGAGGCAGGCCCACTGTCAACTCCGGATCCAAAACCGCGTACTTAGGGATCAGGAACGGATCGTTGATGGCTGCCTTGCGGTGGGTGGTTGAATCGGTGATGACCGCGGCGACTGTGGTCTCAGAGCCTGCACCGGAGGTAGTGGGAATGGCTACAAAAGGCGGAATGGGCCAATGCACCTTCAGCAGGCCCTGCAGCTTCGCCACAGGTTTCCGGGGATGCACCGCCTTGGCGGAAATGCCCTTTGCGCAGTCAATACGGCTGCCGCCGCCCAGTGCCACAATGGCCTTGCAGCCGTTTTCTTTATAGGTTTTATAGCCAAGCTCCACATCGTCGCTGGTGGGGTCAGGATGATCGAAGGTCTGCACAACATAGTGGATTCCAGCGGCATCCATGCCGTCCAGCACGGGCTGCACCTGACCGCGGCGCATCATGCTGGCACCGGTGAGATCGCTGCCGCCACCGAAGAGACCAAGACCATCCGCCTGTCCACCACCACTTCCGTGAAGGACTCCGGCCTGTTGGGCTACCTGCTTCCCGCTTTTGAAGGCAAGTACGGCTACACTGTGGAAGTCCAGTCCGCCGGTACCGGTAAGGCCATTGCTGCCGCCAAGGCAGGCAACGCCGACCTGATTCTGGTCCATTCCAAGAGTCAGGAAGAATCATTTGTCACCGACGGCTTCGGCCGTGTGGTCGATGGCTTCGATGCCGAGCGTGTTTCTTTCATCTACAACTACTTTGTCCTCTGCGGTCCTTCCGCTGATCCGGCAGGCGCTGCTTCTGCCGCTTCTGTTCTGGATGCCTTCGCGGCCATTGCCGACGGCAAGCATCCCTTCATCTCCCGCGGTGATGGTTCCGGTACCCACACCAAGGAGCTTTCTCTGTGGCCCGAAGCTCTGGGCATCACTGCTGAAGCAGAGAGCTTTGCCGATTACACCGAGTGGTACACCTCTGCTAACGCAGGCATGGGCGCCTGTCTGGTCATGGCCGAAGAATTGGATGCTTATATCCTGACCGACAAGGCCACCTTCCTGACTTTCGTCGCTAACGATGGTGTCATGGGTTGATTTCGCGGATTTTCTAAGTTAATATATTCCCGTGGAAGCAAACCTTCCACGGGAATTTTACGAAAGGAGCGGTTTGTTTGAAAAGTGCATGGACAAAAGCCATCGCCCTGATTCTGTCCGGCGATGCGGAACTGCTCCATATTCTTGGCGTGACTGCTGAAATGAGCCTGCAAAGCTCCCTGTTTGCACTGCTGCTGGGTGTGCCGCTGGGTATCTGGCTGGGTGCGTGCCGTTTCCGGGGCAGAGGCGCTCTGCTAGTGGTGAACCGCACCCTCATGGGAATGCCGCCGGTAGTCTGCGGTCTGCTGTTCTATATGCTGTTTTCCGGTGTGGGACCATTCCGCCATCTGCGGCTGCTGTTTACGGTGGATATTATGATCATGGCGCAGGTGGTGCTGATTACCCCTATTGTCATTGGCAGCATGGAGACCTATGTTTCCGGTATCGCACCGGTCATTCGGGAAACAGCCCGGGGCTTGAGATTGAGAGGCGGAAAAACCTTTCTGCTGCTGGTTAATGAATGTGTTTATCCCATCATTTCTTCTTATCTGTTGGCATTTGCCAGAGCCATTGCCGAGGTCGGCGCCGTCAGCATGGTGGGCGGCGCGATTTCCTGGAAAACCAATGTTATGACCACTGCCATTATGCAGTATACCAATCAGGGCAGCTTCTCACTGGGCATTGCACTTGGCATCATTCTGCTTTCCATTTCCCTGATTGTCAACATTGTGATCTCCCTGCTGCAAAGGAGGCTCAGCCGATGAAACTTCAGCCTTTTTCCAAGACCTATGACGGCGTGCGGGTGCTGGATTTCCCCGGACTGGAGCTTCAGCCCGGCACAGTTTACAGTGTCATCGGCTCCAACGGCAGCGGCAAATCCACCTTTGCCAAAATCCTCGCTGGCGTTCTACCCGCCGACCGGAAAGGCTCCCATTTGGAATCTCGCGTTTCTGTCGGCTATATGCCCCAGAAGAATTACGCCTTCCGGATGTCAACCCGTGCCAATATCCTGCTGGGCGGCAATGATCCGCGGCAGGCGCAGTCTCTGATGGATGCCCTGCAGCTTGGACATCTGGCAAATAAGCGGGCAGACAAGCTTTCCGGCGGTGAGACCGCCCGGATGGCCTTGGCACGACTGATGATGAAACAATATGATCTGGTCATCCTCGATGAACCCACTGCCGCCATGGATATGGAAACCACCATTCTGGCGGAGCAGCTCATCACCGATTACGTCAATAAAACCGGCTGCACCCTGATCATGGTGACCCACAGTCTGCAGCAAGCCCGCCGCGTTTCCGATGAAGTTATGTTCTTCCACAAAGGTGTTTTAACGGAATTTGGTCCTCAAAGCCGCCTCCTGGACGCTCCAGAGACCCCTGAACTGCAGCAATTTCTTGAGTTTTACGGCGTATCATAATATATTTTTTAGAAGAGAGTTGCCTTTCGGTAGCTCTTTTCTTTGTTTCATGTTATACTGTGAAAAAAGGAGGGGAGTAGATGCTCCATTTATTGATCGGACCGGATCGTGTTTCTCTTACGAACCGGTTGATGGAAATAGTCTGCGGTCATGCCGAAACGGGTCGGGATGGCTTGATTGTTGTTGTTCCGGAGCAGCTTTCTCATGAGACGGAGCGTCGGCTTTGTCTGTATGGCGGTGATACCATCTGCCGTTACGCTGCAGTTCTCAGCCCTTCCAGATTAGCAGATCGTGTCGCTGCCAGTCACGGCGGCGCGGCAAAAAGTTATCTGGATCACGGCGGCAGAGTTCTCGCTATGGCTCTTGCGGCGGAACAGATTTCTTCCCGATTGAAAATGTACGGTTCTGTCCTTCGCCGTCCGGAGTTCCTGGTCAGTATGATTTCTGTCATTGATGAATTCCAGAGCTACTGTCTGAAGCCGGAAATGCTGCTACGTGTGTCAGAACAATCGGAAGGGGAGTTTTCACAGAAGCTGGAAGAGCTGGGGCTGCTCTACGAAGCTTATCTGGCAGTATGCGCCAACGGCAGTGCGGATCCGGCTGGAAGGATTTCGTCGTTGGGAGATGTGTTGGCTGACACAGGATGGGGCTCGGATAAAACTTTCTTTTTTGACGGATTCAGTGACTTTACAGGGGCAGAAGATCGTATTTTAGAGCAGCTTATGCTTCAAAGCGCTGATGTATGGATTGCAATTGCAGCCAATTCTCAGAAACCGGCCGTATTTCGTCCTGCTTTGGATACCATCAAACATATTCGGCTGTTGGCTGCAAAGCATGAAATTGGTGTTGATGTTGTGTCAGATACCAGTGTTGTGAAGCGCTCTGAAGGCGTGTCCAACCTGTTGGAACATCTGTTCACATCGGAAGCAACTTCACCTTCCGATTCAACGGATGTTATACTTCGTGCCTGTCTCACGGTGGAGGAAGAATGCCGTGCTGCGGTTCTGCAGATAAAGCAACTTCTTTCTAAGGGCAGTCGATGCCGTGATATTGCCATCGCATGTACAGATCCGGAACAATATGATGCGCCCCTTCGTTCTGCGCTGTTAATGGCAGGGATTCCTTTTTATACTGCGGGCAAAGATTTGATTATTCAGCATCCGGTGATCCGGGCCGTCCTTTCTGCACTTCGGGCGGCAGTTGGTCCTATGGATTATGAGGATATGGCCGATTATCTGAAATCCGGTCTTCCGATTTTGGAACGGGATCGATGTGATCGTCTGGATTGCTATGCCTATTTATGGAATCTGTTTGGTTCTGCCTGGGAAAAAGAATGGGATTTGCACCCGCGTGGTTTTAGTGAAACATGGACAGATGAAGATCGGGTTCGCATTTCTATTCTTAATCAGGATCGTCTTATCGCGCTGCAGCCTATTTTTTCACTGAGAAAGAGCGTGTATTCTGCGAAAAATACCGGTGAAATGGTACTTTCGTTCTATGATTTTATGGAGAAAGTCTCACTGCGGGATCGTCTGGAGCAGCAGGCCAATTCCATGGACGGCCAGGCTGCGCAGGAACTGGTGCAGCTGCACGAGATCATCTGCAATTCACTGGAGCAGACGTGGTTAATTTTACAAAATACCGTGCGTACACCGGAAGATTTTTACAAGCTGTATGAAACCGTTCTTATGCAGTATCATGTGGGAACTATTCCGGCGGGTGTTGATCAGGTTTATGTGGGTGCACTGCAGGATCTGCGATCCAGACAGGTTTGCCATTTACTGGTTCTCGGTGCGTCGGATGGTGTATTTCCTTCCTATAAGACATCAGAAGGACTTCTGACGGAGGAGGAAAGGAATAATCTGCTGGCACAGGGGATCTCTCTGGCACCGTCCAGAGCCGATCAGATTGACCGGGAACTGGGCCAAATTGGTTCAGCCTTGGCTGCTGCAACGGATTCTCTCTGGCTTTCTTATGCGGGAGAGCAGCCTGCATGGTTATTCCGCAGGGCACAGGACTTATTTGCAGGCAGTTTTCAGACATCCAATGGGGAGCTGTTTCTGGATGTGCCTTCCTATGCCGCATGGCGCCTTCGCCATGGAGATCAATCAGCTTCAGCGGTTGATCAGCTTTCCGAATGGGAAAACAATCTGAAATGCCGCGCCAATTATTCCTTCAAAACCCTCAATCGTGATACAGTCAGAGGTTTGTACGGCAACGAAATCTATCTGTCTGCATCCAGAATTGACAAATTTGCATCCTGCCGATTTGCATTTTTCCTTTCCTATGGTCTGAAAGCAGCTGTTCGCAAGCAGGCAAAGCTGGATCCTTCTGCTTTTGGTACGTTTGTCCATGCCGTTCTGGAAAAAACAGTTCTCCGTGTCAAGGATGAAGGCGGCTTTCGTGTGATTGCCGAGGATCGGCTTCTACAGATAGCGTCTGAAGAGATTTCCATCTATGCTGCCGAGCACTTTCCGCAACAGGCACAGAGAGACGCATTCCTGATTTCACGCTCTCAAGCAGAGATTTTGGATATTGTCCGGGATCTGGGTGATGAGCTGCGGAGCAGTCTTTTTGAACCTGTCAGTTGTGAACTGGAATTTTCCAATGGCGGACAACTTCCTGCAATGAGAATTGAGGGAAAGGATGTGTCCTGTAAGATTTCCGGATTTGTGGACCGGGTCGATTTGTATGAGGAAAACGGCAAAACCTTTGTTCGCGTTGTTGACTACAAGACAGGCCGGAAGGACTTTGACTATACGGATATTCTCAACGGTGCCGGTCTACAGATGCTGATTTATCTGTTTGCCTTAAAATCCTATGGCGCAGGCTACTATGGAAAGAATGCACTTGATCCTGCCGGTGTGCTGTACCTGCCGGCAAGAAAGACCTATACGCTGACGGAACCGCTTCCGGACGATGGGACTGTATCTCAAATGCATCAGGATGAGCGCAGAAGAAGGGGCTTGATCAGCTCGGATTCTTCGTTGCTTGCCGCTATGGAAGATGATCCTTCTCATCCACGGTACATGCCCTATAAAATCGGTAAAGACGGTCCTACCGGAGATCTGGCAGATACATACCAGATGAATCTGCTGGAAAACCATGTGCTGAAAATCCTTGCGGATTTGACGGACAACATTGCGGGAGGGGATGTCAATCCCAATCCGATCTTTCGGGGAAATCATTCATCCTGCCGGTTTTGTGATTATCAGTCGGTCTGCCACAAGGATCTCTGCAATCACGAACATCGGATAATGGCAGAAACTTCTGCAGAAAAGTTCTGGGAAAAACTCAAAAGGGAGGCGGGAAATCATGGCTGAAGTGGTTTTGACTGCATCTCAGCAGGCTGTTGTGGATAACCGCGGCGGTGCGCTGCTGGTTTCGGCGGCAGCCGGTTCCGGAAAAACCAAGGTTCTGGTTGACCGACTGATGAGCAGGATTTGCGATCCTGACAATCCCTGCAATGTGGATGATTTTCTCATCATCACTTATACGAAGGCTGCTGCGGCAGAGCTTCGCCTGAAAGTTTCTCAGGCGCTTAGCAAAAGAATTGCGGCAGAGCCTTCCAATCGTCATTTGCAAAAACAGCTTCACCGTATCTATCTTGCGGATATTTCTACCGTTCATGCTTTCTGCAGTAGTATTCTCCGCACCTATGCGCACCTTCTGGATATTCCCCCGGATTTCCGTGTTGCAGAAGAAGTGGAAAGCAATCTTCTGAAAGAGCGTGTTTTGAATTCGTTGCTCGAACAAGGGTATGCATCCGGAAAACCGGATTTCTATGCAATGGTGGATGGATTTGGCTATGGTCGGGATGACAGGCGTCTGCCGGAAGCCGTGAAGCTGGCCCATGAAGAACTGCGGTGCCGTGCCGACATGGATGGCTGGTTAACGAACATGCTGGATGCACTGGATGTTTCCCAGTATACCGATGCACTGGAAACACCTTGGGGTAAGTATCTTTTTGAAGAATTCAGGCTCTTTCTCCGCAGCCAGATTGAAAAAATGGAGAGCGCTGTAAAGGAAATGGCGTTTTATCCCAATATCCAGAAAGGGCTGGAAGCCCGTTTTCTGGATAACATTGCCCAGATGCAGCGGCTTTTGGCCTGCGGCACATGGGATGAACTGCGGGCGAATCAAATCCTTAGCTTCGGCCGGGTCGGCGTCATTCGTAAGCCGGAAGATGAGCAGGTAAAAGAACGGGTCTCCAAGGTGCGTACCCTATGCTGGCAGTCTTTGCAGAAGTGGCAAAAGCAGTTTTTTGGCAGCTCTGCTGAAATACTGACGGATCTGGGACAGGCAATGCCCGGTGCAAGGGCGCTGCTGCAGTTTGCGAAGCAGTTTGACGATGCTTACAGCAAAGAAAAAAAGAAGCGAAAGCTTATGGATTTTTCCGATCTGGAGCATTATGCCATTCGGTTGCTGACAGATCGGTATTCCGGTCTGCCGACCAGAACTGCGAAAGAGATTGCCGGAAAATATGTGGAGATCATGGTGGATGAGTATCAGGACTCCAACGAAGTACAGGATACGATTTTTGAAGCCGTGTCCCGAAACGGTCAGAACCGCTTCATGGTCGGAGATGTGAAGCAGTCCATCTATCGGTTCCGTTTGGCAGATCCGACGCTTTTTTTGCGGAAGTATCTTTCTTATGTTTCCTATACCGATGCCGATGCAGGCACACCGAGAAAAATCCTTCTTTCTGAAAACTTTCGTTCCAGACCGGAGATTCTCTCTGCCTGTAACGATGTGTTCCGGCTGATCATGCGCAAGCGGGTTGGTGACCTGGATTACACGGAAGATGTTGCACTGAAACCCGGACGTTCGTATCCTGAGCTGAAAGATAAAGCGGTAGAGCTCCATTGCCTGACCAATTCTGATGCCGGACAGGATAAGACTGCCGTGGAAGCAGATTATGTTGCTGCAAGAATCCGATGTATGCTGGATGAAGGGATGCTGGTTACTGATGACGATCAGCTTCGGCCTGTAAAGCCCGGAGACATTGCGATATTAATGCGTGCGCTCTCGGCCACGGCTTCCAATTATCTGGCAGCATTGGAAAGATACGGAATCCCTGCTGTTTGTGACCGCGGCGGCAGTCTGCTGGATACCTCAGAAGTACAGATCCTCGTTTCTCTTTTGCATCTGATCGATAATCCTCATCAGGATATTCCGTGGATCACGGTGCTGGCAAGTCCGGTGTTTGGGTTTTCTCCCGATCAGCTGGCGCAGCCCAGAATTAAAAACCGCAGCGATAATTACTATGATTCCATTCGTGATCAGGAAGCATTTCAGGATGTTATCAAACTCATACAGGAATTGCAGGAAGCTGCACGTTGGATGAAGCTTCATGATCTTTTGGATCTGATTTTCCAGCGAACCAATTTCCTGTCTGTATTTGCGTCTATGCAGGACGGTGTTCGAAGAGAGCGAAATCTGACTGCATTCCGTAGCTTTGTAGTTTCTTTTGAACGGACAGAAAGCCGCTCCCTGGCACAGCTTCTGTGGTATCTCCAGGATCTGCAGGCTTCCGGCGGTGGACTTCCCATGCCGAAGGGTGCGGTGGAAAACGCCGTTACCATCATGACGGTACATACCTCCAAGGGTCTGGAATTCCCGGTGGTTTTTCTTTCTGATCTTTCTCGAAAGTTCAACCGAAAGGATATGCAGGATGCCATTTTGGTGGATGATGAACTTGCTGTGGGCTGTGACCGTGTGGATCATCGACGTTTTGTTCGTTATCCCACTCTTGCAAAGAATGCCATCATTCACAAGCAGACAAGAGAAAATGTTTCCGAAGAACTCCGGATTCTATATGTTGCCATGACCCGGGCACAGGATCGTCTCATCATGACCTATTACAGCCGGTATCTGCTGTCTGAACTGAAAAGGATCAATGATATGATCACCATGCCGTTGTCGGATGATCTTTGCCAGTCTGCAGGCAGTCCCGGCAAATGGATTTTGATGGCAGCCCTTTGCAGGACCGAAGCCGGTGAATTATTTGCCCAATGCGGCAGCAACAGCGTATCTTTCGTCAGCGAACATCCGTGGAAGATCCGTTATGTGGATCTGACCGGTTTTTCTGACGAAGCACAGTACCGCAGCAAGGCCGAAAACAGTGAAGTACAACACGATGCACATGGTGTACAGCTTCTCGATTATCGATACCCCTACAGAAGTGCCTGTCAAATCCCTGCAAAAATCACGGCAACACAGTTAAAAGGGCGGATTCCCGATCATGAAGTGTCGGAACAGGCCTTTGAAGTGCCTCACGTAAGTGCTTTTCGTCTGCGCAGACCGGATTTTTTAAGCGGTGGTCTGACTGCTGCAGAGAAAGGAACTGCGACACATCTTTTTATGCAGTTTGCATCCTTTGCGTTGTGTACGGACGAAAGCAGTCTTAGGCAGGAACTGGAACGTCTGTGTGCGGAGGAATTTCTGACACGAGATCAGGTGGATGCCATACCGGTTTCGGATATTCTTCACCTGTTCCGGTCTGAGCTTGGAAACTGGCTGTTAAACAAACCCTTGCAGAGAGAATTCAAGTTTTCTCTTCTGGTGGATGCGGCAGAGTATGGTTTTGGTGCAGAGCATGAGCAGATTCTTTTGCAGGGTGTTGTGGACTGCTTTGTACTGGAAGAGGATGGAATTACCATTCTTGATTTCAAAACGGACCGAGTACCAAATCCAGAGCAGTATCGGACGCAGCTGGATACCTATGCAAACGCACTTTCCAGAATCTATAAAATGCCCGTAAAGAAAAAACTGCTGTATTTCTTCGTCTCAGGAGAAACCGTTGAAGTTTGATAAATTGGGATTGACAAATTCCACCACCGGTGCTATGATATTGAAGCTGTAAAATGCTCCTATGGGCGAGTGGTGGAATTGGCAGACTCGCTAGATTCAGGTTCTAGTGTCCACTCCGGACGTGCGGGTTCAAGTCCCGCCTCGCCCACCAGCAAAAAGACCAGATGTATTGCATCTGGTCTTTTTGTTGCTCCATACTTCACACCACGAGGATATTCCAATGATTGATATCGAACAATATATTTCTGATTTGCTCTGCCTTTTGAAAGGACGCTTTGGGTCCCGGCTGGTTTATGTCGGCCTTCAAGGCAGCTATCTTCGCGGAGAAGCAACTTCCGACAGTGATATTGATATCATGGTTGTGATCGATGAGCTATGTGTTATCGATTTGGAACAATACCGTTCTGTGATTGCATCCATGGAACATTTTGATAAATCCTGTGGTTTTATCTGCGGTAAATCCGATCTTGCAAATTGGAATCCACTTGAAATCTGCCATTTGCTGCATACGACTAAGGATTTTTTCGGCACATTGCGGAAGCTTGTTCCTGCATTTACGGATGAGGATATCAGAAACTTTGTTAAAATGAGTGTCAATAATCTCTTTCATGAGATCTGTCACCGATATATTCACGCCAGCCGGGAGAGAAACATTGCTGCACTGCCAGGAACTTGTAAGGGCGTGTTTTTTATTCTTCAAAACATCACCTACCTGACGCAGAGAGTATTTGCCGCAACAAAGGCAGAACTATTACCGCTGCTGCATGGGAAAGACCGCAAAGTTCTGGAACGATCTATTGCACTGAATAATGGTATTTCCTTTGATTTTCGGGATAGTTTTGATTTGTTGTTCGCATGGTGTCAGGAAAAACTATTATTATAATATTGAACAAACCCGCATTTGCCGGCATTGGCAATTGCGGGTCTGTTCATTTACATCTTTTCCTTTGCGGCTTCCAGTGCTCTGGAGAACTGATCAGGGCAGGAAGTATCCTTCATACCGCAGCGGATCCCTTTCAGGCGGCGGATTACTTCGTCCACCTCCATACCCTCAACAAGAGCGGACATGCCCTGCAGGTTGCCGTTACAGCCGCCAATAACGGTCAGGTTTTTCACAATGTTATCCTCAATTTCAAAGCGCATTTCATTGGAGCAAACGCCCTTGGTTTTGTACTTGAACTGCATAATACTATTCCTTTCTATTCTGTCAGATCCCAAAGGATCATATTTACAAATTGAATCAGAGCTTCGGGGTTCATGAGAATCTGCTGTCCGCGGGCTCCTGCGGAAACGGCAATTTCCTCATAAAGCTCTGCGGTTTCGTCAATATAAGTGGGGTAAAGCTTCTTCATACCAATGGGACTGCAGCCACCGCGAATATATCCGGTGAGACCAAGCAGATCCTTGACCGGAACCAGATCCAGCTTTTTGTTTCCGGAAACCTTTGCAGCCTTTTTCAGATCCAGTGAGCAGCAGACGGGAATACAAAAGACAGAAATGCCTGTTTTATCTCCTCTGGCAACCAATGTCTTAAAAACCTGATCCTGCGGCATACCGATGGCATCGGCCGCATGGGTGCCGCTGAGATCATTTTCGTCGTAGTCATATTCCGCAGTACGATAAGGAATTTTTGCCTGCGCGATCATTCGGGTCACATTGGTTTTGACCATGATACACCACTCCTGTCAGTGCGATTATAGCCTAAGTTGTCGAGTCTTGCAAGTATTTCCTTGCTGTGATATAATGGCGAAAATCAAGGGAGGAATGTATGTGTCCATCGAAAAAGTCAGAGCCCACTTTGAAACACTCGGTATAGCAGACCGTATCCTGGAATTTGATGTTTCCAGCGCTACTGTCGAGTTGGCGGCTCAGGCGCTTGGCGTAGAGGGAAAACGGATAGCGAAAACGCTCTCTTTTCTGGTAGGAGATCACTGTGTACTGGTCGTCGCCGCCGGTGATGCCAGAGTAGATAATGCAAAATATAAGGCTTTTTTCCATGTAAAAGCCAAAATGCTGCCCCATGAAGCGGTGCCGGAATACATTGGTCATGCAGTGGGCGGCGTCTGCCCCTTTGCGGTGAAGGAAGGAGTGACGGTCTATCTGGATCGCTCCCTGCAGCGGTTTGAGACTGTTTTTCCTGCCTGCGGCAGCAGCAACAGTGCTATAGAATTCACCATTGCGGAACTGGAACGGTATTCCGGCTTTTCAGAATGGGTGGATGTCTGCAAGGATTGGAACTGAGTATGATAATGGTAGAACACGCAGTCTGTATTCGCAGACTGCGTGTTTTTTTTTGCAGACATACAAGCCGTACAGAACTCATATGGTGTATGGGGAGTGAAACGATGGAACTTTACGATCAGATCATACCACTGCTGCCGGAACCCTATGCCGGACAGCTTCGAAGAGAAGATTTTGATGGGTTGGAAGAAATCCGCATAGGAACCGAACGACCTCTACGCCTGCGGTATGCAATGGGAGAACGGGAATTTCGGCCTTTGACGCGGCAGGAACAAGTGGAGGAAGTGATCCAGCGAGCCTGCCACCGTTCTGTCTATGCATATGCCGAAACCATTGCAGAGGGTTATCTCACCATTTCCGGCGGTCATCGAATCGGTCTTTGTGGGACAGGCATCTGGTATGACGGCAAGATGCAGTCCATGCAAGGTGTATCCTCTGTGAATATTCGCATTGCGCGGGAGGTTGCGGGCTGTGCAGATGGTTTGACTGATCTAATTCGGGATTCTGTTCTACTGTTAGGCCCACCCGGCAGCGGGAAGACAACCCTGCTGCGTGATCTGATCAGACAATTGTCCGATAAAAAGAGATTGTATATTGGGCTTGCCGATGAACGATGTGAGCTTTCTGCTCAATTGGACAAAGTAAACAGATTGCATATCGGCTCCCGCACCGATGTGCTGCTTCATATTCCGAAAGCACAGGCCATGCTCATGCTTCTTAGGTCTATGCGTCCGGACTGGATCGCAGTGGATGAAATCACATCGCCTGAGGATGTGGATGCCATGGAGATGATCTCCTACTGCGGCGTCAGGCTGATTGCAACAGCCCACGGTGCAGATCGGCAGGACCTGCTTCGCAGGCCCTTGTACCGGCGGCTGTTGGACAGCGGTATTTTTAGGCAGCTTGTTATATTACGACCGGACAAGTCCTATTCAGTGGAGGAAATCACATGAAATATGCAGGAATGATATTTGTTGTTGTTTCCGCGGCGTCTGTGGGACTGCAGATGTCGGCATCCCTGCGCAGCCGCTGCAGACTTCTTCGGCAGCTTCTTGCAGCCATGCAGATCCTGCGAAATGAGATATCGGTTTGCGGAACGCCGCTTCCGCAGGCCTTTGCCCTCATGGCAGTTTCAGCCAACGGAGCTGTGGAACGGTTATTTGCATATCTTGCCCGGGAAATGGACACAAGACGATGGCTGACGCCTCTGACTGCCATGGAGCAGGGGCTGTTGAATGATTCCGTCTGGAAGCAGGAGGAAGGCGTCTGCGGTATTCTGCGCCAGTGTGCCGCAGGTCTTGGCAAATATGATAGGGCAAGTCAGCTGCAGATTATAGATCAGACCGCAAACGATCTAATGGCGCTTCTAAAACAAACGGAGCAGGAACACAGCATACGGGGGAAAACCTACAGAACACTTGGAATTTGTGCAGGATTATCCATGGTGATCCTGCTGGCATAGGAGAGCTATGGATATTGATCTGATATTCAAGATCGCGGCAGTTGGAATCATTGTATCTATTCTGAATCAGGTTCTGGTTCGATCCGGAAGGGAAGAGCAGGCCACTATGACAACGCTTGCGGCACTTGTCGTTGTTTTGATGCTGGTGGTGCAGAAAATCGCAGAGCTGTTCCGTCTTGTGGAAACCCTGTTTCATTTTTGATGGAGCTATCGTGGAAGATTACGGCGCTGGCATTAGTTGCCGTTATACTATGCGTTCTGATTCGGGAAAATCAGAAGCCGCTTTCTATGCTGCTGTCCTTGCTTACCTGCGTTGGAATACTGATGCTTTGTATTACGTTTCTGGAACCGATTTTAGAGGTTTTCAGAAAACTGGTAGGGCTCTCCGGCGCGGATGATGAAATTGTATCTCCCATGCTGAAGGTGGCGGGTGTTGGCCTGCTTACCCAGATTTCAGCGGGAATTTGTCAGGATGCAGGGGAGAGTGCCCTTGGAAAAACAGTGGAATTATGCGGAACCATCCTCGCTATGTATGCGGCTCTGCCGCTTTTACTGGCGGTGCTGGAACTGGTGGAAAACATGATGGGAGGTCTTGGGTGAGAAAACCGATCATCCTGCTGGTATTGTTGTTTTTTCTCACATCGACAGTTTATGCGGAAGATCTGATATCCAGACAGGCTGATGCTTACGGCATAGATGAGCTGGAGGACAGCCTTCCGGAAGAAGTGGATCGTATGCTGGAGGATGTAAAAGGCGAAACTGGTACAAAGTTCTTTTCCGCTTTGCAAAGCATGCTGCTGGAAGCGCTCGAAAATGGAGAGACGATGCTTCGCTCAGCGATTCGATTCATGATGCGAATCCTTTGTATCGCCATTCTCTGCCGTGTCATGTCCTGCGTAGACGCACCGCATATGGAACTGGTGGTTTCTGTTGCAGGTACAATGGCTGTTACCCTTTGCTGTGTTTCCGATCTGCGGAATATGATCGGACTTGGTATATCATCCATGGATGAGCTTGTCGGTTTTTCCGGAACGTTAATGCCGGTGATGGCAGCTGCCGCAATTGGTTCCGGTGCAGTTAACGGCGCAGCAGCCATACAGAGCATTGCGGTATTTTTCTTTCACTTGTTGATTCGGATTTGTAATGGTGTTTTGCTGCCGCTTGTGTATGCAGGACTGGCCTTGTCGGTAGTAGATTCTGTCATGAACAGTTCAAGACTGAAGGGCTTTCGGGATCTGATCAACTGGTTGATCAAAACCGGATTAAAATACGTGACCTATGCCTTTACTGGGATTATTTCTCTTTCCGGTATGGTGGCGGGGACAGCAGATGCAGTGGCGCTGAAAGCTGCAAAAGCTGCTATATCCACAGCAGTACCGGTGGTGGGCAGTATGATTTCCGGTGCAGCAGATACGGTTTTATCTAATGCTGCATGGCTGAAAAGCAGTATAGGTATCTATGGTGTGCTGGCGTTGCTGGGTATTTTTATGTTTCCGTTTGTGAAAATGGGAATATCCTACTTGTCTTTTCGATTGACTGCGGCACTGTGCGCAATCCTGGAAACGAAACTTGGCGGATTACTGGAGGCGATTTCGCAATCTATGGGATATATCATGGCAATGGCAGGCTGCGGTCTGTTGATGAGCATTCTTTCCTGTTTCTGTCTCATGCGGACGGCACAACCATGACAGGAAGCTTTCGGACATATTTATATTCTGTTTGTGCTGCAGCGGTGCTGATAGTATTGGTTCCAATGCTGATTTCACAAAAAAGAATTCGCAAAACTGCGGAGTTTGCAGGAGGACTGCTGCTTCTGATTGTTGTGGTTTCTCCTGTTGTGCAGCTGGATCTCTCGGAATTTCGGCAAATCCTGTCATCCTATATGCTGGATTCTTCTGTTTCATTTTCTGCGCAAAATTCTGTGGACGGTAATTTTGTTGCGGAGAGCATATCGCACCAATGTGAAGAATATATATTGGACAAGGCTAAAGTCCTTGGAATGAACGTAGAGGTGAGAGTTTTTCTGAATGGAGATACACTCTATCCGCTTCCGGTGAAAGTGATTGTATGTGGTCGGTATTCTCTATGGCAGAAGGAACAGCTCTCTGCGGCTCTTGCTCAGGATTTGGGTATACCGGAAGATCAGCAGGAGTGGGAATACCGATGAATATGGATACGATCCTTTCATCCTGTAAGGCGAAATTCGCGGGATTTGGAAAATATAAATATGCGATACTGATTCTTCTGGTTGGAATTGCATTGATGCTTTACCCATTTGGAGAGAAGAAGGAAGTTATGCAAGCGGATACCAAAGAGAAGGAAATTACCATGGAAGAACAATTGGAAGATGTTCTATCCCGAGTGGACGGAGTTGGTTCAGTTCGGGTATTGCTTTCTCTGAAGGAGGGTTACCATTATACCTATCAAACCGACGAGCATACAGTTTTGGAGGATCAGCAGCAGGAAAGCGAGCTGGAAACCGTTCTGATCCGCAGCGAAAATGGAGCAGAGACACCCATTATCAAGCACACAAGATACCCTGTCTACGAAGGCGCCGTTGTAGTCTGCGAGGGTGCGGATAGTCCTTCCGTACGACTGCGTGTTGTGAATGCTGTGTCTGATCTGACCGGTCTTGGCAGCGACAAGATCAGTGTGATCAAAATGAAAGGTAATTAGGAGGAAATCATCATGAAAATCTGGAAACGAAACGCCATCGTTGCAACGGTGTTGGTTCTGATCTGCGCCGGCATCTATTTCAACTGGAACGCATCTCAAAATGAAGCGGTGGACTATACGGATATGCTGGATGCGGAACAGGTGATGAATCAAACGCAGATCGATCTGCCGGATACTCTTACCCATGAGAGCGAACCGCCCGCTGCAGGGGATACTTTTGCGCAGATTCGTCTGAGCAGACAGGAAAGCCGCGACAGTGCCGTAGAACTGCTGCAGGAGGCTATGGCCTATGCAGAGGGAACGGATCCTGCGTCTGCCGCATCACTGGATCATATTGTCTCGGATGCCCTGGCGGAGGCTCAGATTGAGAGTCTTGTAATAGCCAAGGGTTATGAGGATTGCGTGGCGTATATGTCGGATGAACTGATCAGCATTGCGGTTTCTTCTCCGGAGAGCGGCCTGACAGAAGAGGATGTGGCTTTAATTGCAGACATCGTCACAACGCAGACAGACTATACCGTTGCGGATCTGCGGATCATTGAAGTAAAATAGTTGCGTTTTTCTCAATTTGTGGTACAATAGCTTTACAAAGGAAAAGTTATTGTACACGGAGGTTCCGCAATGAGCGAAAATAAAGAATACGTTTCCCAGACTCTGGAGAATGGGGCAATTTTTATCAGCAATGAAGTGATCACTTCCATTGCTGCCGTGGCTGCGCAGGATGTGGAAGGCGTCTACGGTCTTGGTACCGGCGCTGATCTCAATATGCTGAAGAAGAAAAATGCATCCAAGGATATCCGCGTGGAAATTTCTGAGAATGACGAGATTTCTATCGATTGCTACATCATTGTTCTCTACGGTTATTCTGTTGTGGATGTTGCCAAGGCCGTGCAGGAAGCGGTTGCTTCCACGGTGGAATCCACCACCGGCCGTGTGGTTGCAGATGTCAACGTCAGTATCGGCGGCATTTCTCTGCCCCACGCTGCAAAAAAATAAAAAGAATCAAACCCTTTGTGAAAACAGAGGGTTTATTTTTTGTAACATTTCAGCTATAATAATTTCATATGACATAAGCTGAGGAGTTTAATTATGACCAGAACCAATGCTAGAGAGATTGTTGCCCATCTGATTTTTGAAATGAATTTTACGGCAGATCCTGCTGAACAGCTGGTAGACTCTGTTATGGAGCCCGTCTATTATGAGAGCCTTGGCCAGGAGACGGAGATCTATGCCGAGCGACCCAACGAAAAGCAGATGCAGTACATCCGGGAAGCTGTCCGAGGCATACAGGAAAAGACGGAAGAACTGGACGCCTACATCGCCAAATATACGGTAGGCTGGAGTGTATCCCGTATTTCCAAGGTTGCCCGTGCAATTCTCCATGTTGCCATGTATGAGGCGCTTTATGTGGAGGATGTACCTGTCAGCTCCGCCATCAATGAGGCTGTGGAACTGACCAGAAAGTATGAGAATGAGGATGTTGTATCCTTTGTGAATGGCATTTTGGGTTCCTTCGCCAGAGAAATGGAGCAGGCATGATCGTTCTTGGTTTTGATACCAGTAATTATACCACCTCCGTTGCGGCCTTTGACGGCTGCAGCGGAGATAATCATTCCCGCTTGCTGGATGTCAAGCAGGGGGAATTGGGGTTGCGTCAGAGCGATGCGGTGTTTTCTCACGTAAAACGTCTGCCGGAACTAACGAAACAGCTGTTTCAGGATCGGGAATATGCCCCTATTTCTGCCATCGGCGTCAGTACCAGGCCCCGTGCGGTAGAGGGTTCGTATATGCCCTGTTTTTTGGCCGGCGTATCTGTTGCCAGATCCATGGCTGCTGCATTGCATGTGCCTTGTTATTCTTTTTCCCATCAGCAGGGGCATATTGCGGCGGCTTTGTGGTCGGCTGACCGGATGGATCTGATGAATACGCCCCATCTGGCGTGGCATTTGTCCGGCGGTACCACGGAGCTGCTGCTGGTGGAGCCGGAAGAAAATAATGTCCGCGCTACCAAAATTGGCGGCAGCAGTGACATTTCTGCCGGTCAGATCATGGATCGGACCGGAAAACTTTTGAATTTGTCGTTTCCTTCCGGAAAAGCGCTGGATCAGCTGGCGTCTTCGATTGATTATCAGGATCGATTTAAGGTGAAAACTGCAGATCTTGCGTTTTCATTTTCCGGTTTGGAGAATAAGATTCATGTATATTTCTCATCTCACAATGCGGAACAAACAGCCTCCTATGCAGTTAGATCTGTCTGTGATGTGATCGTTCGTACCACAAAGGATGCGCTGCAGCAGTATCAGGATATGCCTGTTGTTTTTTCCGGCGGCGTGGCATCCAATTCCATGCTGCGGAATATGTGTGCACAGTTTCAGCCTGTTTTTGCAAAGCCTCAGTTTTCTACTGACAATGCCATGGGCATTGCCGTACTGACATGGCTGCAGGAGGCATGAGTATGGATGCAAAGATTTATTCTGTCTCTGAAATCAATCACCATATCAAAAACCTGCTGGATCGGGACATGCTGCTTTCCGGTGTCTGCATTCGCGGTGAGCTGAGCAATTATAAGATTTATCCCTCCGGACATCATTATTTTACGCTGAAAGATCCCGATGGAGCTATCCGTGGTGTGATGTTCAAGGGCAGTGCGCTGCGCCTTCGGTTCCGTCCGGAAAATGGCATGAAGGTTCTGGTTACCGGTAGAATCTCCGTATTTCCCCGGGACGGTGCCTATCAGCTGTATGCAGAATTTATGATGCCGGAAGGTGCCGGCGATCTCCATGTGGCTTTTGAACAGCTGAAAGCAAAGCTGGATGCTGAGGGGCTGTTTGATCCGGCGCACAAAAAACCGCTGCCCAGATTTCCGCAAACCATTGCGATTATTACTTCCTCTGCCGGTGCGGCGATCCATGATTTGCTTCGCATTTTGGGCAAGCGGTATCCGCTCAGCAAGGTTATTCTGCTGCCGGTTCGGGTGCAGGGTGTGGAGGCCCCGCCGGAGATCTGCGGCGCTATTCGTTATGTAAACCGATTTCGACTGGCTGATCTGATCATTACAGGTCGTGGCGGCGGTTCCATCGAAGACCTCTGGGCATTCAATGATGAACGGGTTGCAAGAGAGATCTATCGGTCTGAGATTCCTGTGATTTCAGCCGTTGGTCATGAACCGGATGTGACGATTTCCGACTATGTTGCAGATCTGCGGGCGGCAACACCTTCCAATGCGGCGGAACTTGCAGTTCCGGATCAGGCAGAATTGCGCCAGATGATTGATTCTCTGCAAGCCAGAATGGAGCAGGCAGTATGGAGACAGCTGAAGCTTTCCCGACAAAAACTGGAAAACCTGCAAAACAAACGGGTTCTTCAGAACCCGCTTAATTATCTGGAAGACCGTAAAATTTTGGTGGACTATCAGCAGAAACAGCTCCAGAACGGAATACGGCAGATTCTATCTGCCAAGCGGCAGCAGTTGATCAGGCTTGCTGTCGGGCTTGATGCCATGAGCCCTTTAAAGGTTCTGGCAAGAGGCTATTCCGTGACGAAAGATGAAAACGGTCATGTTCTTTCGGATTGGAGCACAGTTTTCGCCGGGGATAGAATCCACATTACACTCAGCAGCGGAATTGCCGCGGCAATCGTTGAAACCATAGGAGGGGAAGAACATGACAACACCTCTGACATTTGAGCAGGCGCTTGTACGTCTGGAAGAAATTGTGAAACAGCTGGAGCAGGGCAAGGTTTCTCTGGACGAATCCCTGCGATTATTTGAAGAAGGTACCGCTCTTGCAGCCGCCTGCAACAAACAGCTGGATACTGCCGAAAAAAAAGTGGTACGGTTGATGAAGGGGCCTGATGGCAATCCTGTGGAAATGGAGTTTGAAGATCATGACCTTTAACGAAATGATGAACCGGTATCGCATTGCTGTGGAAGCATATCTGGAGAGTTGCTTCTGTGATGAGAAAGCACCTCAAAAAACACTTTTTGAAGCCATGCGTTATAGCTTACTTGCAGGCGGTAAACGAATTCGACCCGTATTGGTTCTGGAATTTTGCCGGATCTGCGGCGGTGCCTGGGAAAAAGCGGTTCCCTTTGCTGCAGCCATTGAGATGATTCACACCTACAGTCTGATTCATGACGATCTGCCCTGCATGGATAATGACGATTATCGTCGCGGCAGACTGACCAATCATAAGGTTTATGGCGAAGCCAATGCGGTTTTGGCTGGTGATGCGCTGTTAACTGCGGCATTTGATACGATATGCCATGTCGATGCAGACCCTGCTGTTGCAGTGAAGGCTGCCGGTATTCTGGCAGCCTGTGCCGGTGAAAAGGGTATGGTTGGCGGTCAGGTTCTGGATATGGACGGAGAAACACGGGAGATGTCCGCAGAGGAAGTCCATATCATCCATCGACTGAAAACCGGTGCACTGATCACGGCTGCCTGCTGTATGGGTGTTGCCGCTGGAAAAGGTACTCCGGAACAGATGCAGGCTGCTGCTGCCTATGCTGCGTCCATCGGTCTTGCATTCCAGATCCGGGATGATATGTTGGATGTAATCGGGGATGAGAAGAAGCTGGGTAAAGCTGTTCATGCGGATCAGAAGAAGAATACCTTCGTATCCGTTTATGGTATGGATCGCTGTGCCCAGTGGATCAAGGAAGAGAACCGCAAAGCGCTGGAAGCACTTTCCGTTTTCCCTGACCATGCGTTCTTGGCAGAGCTGGCAGATATGCTTGCAAGCCGGGATCATTGACATTCAAACACACAGGCTATTTGCCTGTGTGTTTTTTTATGCATTAGCATCTTGTATATTCATGAATGATGTGATAGAATTGGTATCAATAATGGCGCAGTATCCTAGTCAGCGCTGCCGGCTCCCAGGAAGGGCCTAAAAATCCTTTAAAGGGCATAACTGTGAAACCCATGGTGCCTGCTTCTTACGCCCAGTTTGGGGTGGGTGCTGAGGGAAGGCGTATTTGATACGCCTGCGGAAGAAGGGCGGCCTTCAATGGCATGAAGCCACCGACCCTGCTTCTGCGGAGACCTGTTATTGTGCAGGAGCGTACTCCCTTGTGGTAAGCGACTTCTGTACGAAGCAGGATGTGAACCTGCATTGCGGTGTGTAACGCATTGTCCTAAGCGCTGTGTGCAGAGTAGCCTGCCTTGCGTGAGCAGAACGGGACAGAGGAGCTAAGCACGCAAACCCCTGGCCGGGGGCGAAGCGTGATATCCTCTCGAAAGCCTGCTTGCAAAAGAGGATAAGAGTCGGAGGGCGCTGTGGTGGAAATCATCTAGGCTGTCTTAACGGAGCAGATAAGGGATTGCAGTACGGACTAAGTGGCAATCGGGTTGCTTCACTGGCAACATGAAGACGGAGGCTTTCAAGGGAAACCACTCGACCGGCGACGGGGAGCAGCTTCCGGGGAAATCCTACCCGACCTAAGCCGTAAGCTTAATCTTATCTGCTGCCATTATTTTATAGGTTTTTTGGGAGGATAGCCGTGAAAAGCGACAGTAGAAACAGAAAAAAGAAAAAAACACTCATTCGGATTACCCCTGACTGGAAATGGATATCCATGACATTTGGCCTGACCATAGGTATCTCGGCAGCTATGTCATTTTTATCCAATGAGGTTCTGTCCGCGGGCGGATTAGTACTATCTTTTGTTGTTTTGCTTGCCATTGTTATGATCGGCATTCTTTTTGATATTATTGGCATGTCTGTTACTGCGGCTGCGGAAAAGCCGTTTCATTCCATGGCAGCAAAAAAAGTGCCGGAAGCTACAGTGGCGATCCGGCTGATTCGTCGTGCTGAACGCGTTTCTTCGATTTGTAATGACGTTGTTGGTGATATCTGCGGCGTTATTTCCGGATCTGCTTCTGCCGTCATTGCGGCCCGCGTTGTGGTTAATATGGAGCCCACAATTTCCAGTATTTTGCAGCTGATCATGTCTGCTCTTGTTGCAGCGCTGACCGTTGGCGGGAAGGCTTTCGGCAAGTCCATTGCCATGAACAACGCAACTGTGATTATTCACACGGCGGCAAAGATCATTTACTTTTTCAAAAGTATCCCGCAGGGTATCTCCCGCCTGTTTCATCGTAAATGAGAGGTTACTATGCTGAATTCTATTCATGATCGATCAGACCTTCTGGTGTTGACTCCTTCTCAGGAAGCACTGCTGTGCGAAGAAATCCGGGAGTTTTTGATCCAGCATGTCGCGCAGACCGGTGGTCATCTGGCATCTAACCTTGGTGTTGTAGAGCTGACAGTTGCACTACACAAGGTTTATGATACCAGGACCGATCGGTTGTTATTTGATGTAGGCCATCAGGCCTATGTGCATAAGATTTTAAGCGGTCGTAAGGATCGGTTTTCCACCCTTCGGACTTTTGGTGGACTTTCCGGCTTTCCCAAACCCTCAGAAAGTACGCATGATGCCTTTGTAGCCGGACATGCTTCCGATGCAGTTTCCGTTGCACTGGGCATGGCACGGGCAAGAACCCGTCTGAATGAGGATTACAATGTGGTTGTGGTTTTGGGTGACGGAGCTTTGACCGGTGGTCTGGCCTATGAAGGTCTGAATGATGCCGGTGAAAGCGGAGAACCGCTGGTGGTTGTTCTCAATGATAATGGGATGTCTATTTCTCACAACGTGGGCGCTATTGCCAGACATCTTTCTTTGGTGCGTTTGAAACCCGGCTATTTTGGTCTGAAAAAGGCATGCCGCCAGTTTACGCAAAAAATCCCCGGCGGTCGGAAGCTCTATTCATTCTCCCATCAGGTAAAAACGTGGATGCGAAGAAAGCTCATTGGCGTTACTCTGTTTGAAGAAATGGGATTTCAGTATCTTGGCCCTGTAGATGGTCATGACACGCAGAAAATGGAGTTTTTGCTTCGTCAGGCGAAAGAAATGCGGGAGCCTGTCCTGCTTCATGTCATTACGAAAAAAGGAAAAGGGTATTGCCCCGCTGAAGTACATCCGTCCAATTATCATGGGGTTGGTACCTTTGATCCAAACCAAGGTATGCGGCTTGTTAATAAAGGTAATACATTTTCCGATACCTTCGGTGAGACTATATGTGAAATTGCAAAGGAAGATTCCAGAGTATGCGCCGTCACTGCCGCCATGGAGCACGGTACCGGTCTGCATCCTTTTGCACTTCGCTATCCGGATCGGTATTTTGATGTCGGTATTGCCGAGGGGCATGCGGTATCCATGGCCGCAGGTATGGCAAAGCAGGGGATGATTCCGGTTTTTGCCGTTTACTCCACATTCCTGCAGCGTGCTTACGATATGTTGCTGCAGGATATATCGCTGCTCAATCTCCATGTGGTGTTTGCTGTTGACCGTGCAGGCCTTGTAGGTGAGGACGGTGAAACCCACCATGGTTTGTTTGATGTTGGATTCCTTCGCCAGGTTCCGGGAATGCAGGTTTTTTCCCCTGCCAGTCAGGCTGAATTGCGTAAGATGCTGCAGAAAGCGGTCTTGGAAACGTCCGGACCTGTTGCAGTTCGGTATCCGAAGGGTACCGATGGCCGTTATACCGATGAACAGTGGAAGGATCATTGCCCGGAGGATGCGGTATTGACGATTGTCACCTATGGAACCACGGTCAATCAGGTTCTGGATGCTGCGGATCTTCTTGCCGCAGACGGAATTGCGGTAGATGTAATTAAACTGGATTGTATCACGCCTGTTTCTGTTTCTTCGATCAAAAAATCCGTTACAAAGACAGGCTATATTCTGATTATAGAAGAAGCGGCACAAAGTGGGTGTGTGGGTCAGGCTATTCTGGCTGAATTGATGTGCTGCGGAATAAAACCTGCCTGCAGCCTGATGAATTATGGTGAAGGTATTGTAACCCATGGAGACCTGCAGTCTCTTCGCGTAAAAATGAATATGGATCCTCAATCCATCTATCAGACAGCAAAGGAGCTGTTACTACATGAAGCATAAGGAACGGTTGGATGTCCTACTGGTTGAAAAAGGCTATTTTGATTCCCGTGCCAAGGCACAGGCTGTGATCATGAGCGGCGATGTGTATGTGGATGGGCAGAAGGCCGATAAAGCCGGTGCCAGCTATGATGTAGAAGCAAATATCGAAGTCCGCGGCAGTATTTGTCCCTATGTGAGCCGTGGCGGGTTGAAATTGGAGAAGGCACTGCGGGATTTCGGTGTAAATCCCACCGGCTTTGTCTGCAGCGATTCCGGCGCATCTACCGGCGGCTTTACAGATTGTCTGCTGCAGCAGGGTGCGAAAAAGGTATTTGCAATTGATGTCGGCTACGGTCAGCTGGCATGGAAAATTCGCAGTGATCCCCGTGTTGTGGTCATGGAGCGAACCAATATCCGTCATGTAACACCGGAGCAGCTGGGTGAACCCCTTGATCTTTCTGTCATTGATGTTTCCTTTATTTCTCTGAAGCTTGTGCTTCCTGTTATCAAAACTCTGCTATGTCCCGAACACGGGCAGGTTTTGTGCCTGATCAAACCGCAGTTTGAGGCGGGCAAGGATAAAGTTGGCAAAAAGGGTGTTGTACGAGATCCCGAAGTGCACAAAGAGGTGCTTGAAAACTTTGTTGCTCTTGCCAGTGAATTACAGTTTACCATTCGGAATTTGACATTCTCTCCTGTCAAAGGCCCGGAAGGGAACATCGAGTTTCTTGCACATCTGTCTCTTGTGCAGGGCGAATCCAATGTTCCGGATCTCGATTTGTTGGTTCAGGAAGCCCATCAGACGTTGAAGGGGTAAGATATGAAAGCTGTTTTGACACCCAATCCCTACAGGGATCGTAATTTCAAACTGGTCGAGCAGGCGGTATCCATCCTGAAGGAAGCAGGAGTAGATACTAAAATCTGCCTGCCCTTTGACGTAGACAAGGGATTTGAACTACCTAGGGACATCAAGTTCTATGATATCAATCGTGAGATCAAAAATGCCGATGTTTTGATCTGCTTTGGCGGTGACGGCACCATCCTTCATTCCTCCAAGATTGCGACCAAGAATCATGTGCCGATTCTTGGCGTAAATGTGGGAACCATGGGCTTTATGGCAGAGCTGGAAGCCGGTGAGCTGCATCTTCTTTCCAAACTGCCCGAAAAAGCATATACCGTTGAAAACCGCATGATGCTTCATGTAACCGTTGAAAACGAGGGAAAAGAGCTTTTCAATGAGATTGCGTTAAACGATGCTGCAATTACAAAAGGTGCGGTTGCCCGCGTGATTCAGGTCTCCGTGGAATGCGATGGCGTCGAGGCCAGCAATTTCTCCGGTGACGGTGTGATCGTGTCTACACCCACCGGTTCCACGGCCTATTCCATGTCTGCAGGTGGCCCCATTGTAGAGCCTTCTGCGCAGAACATTATTATTACGCCCATCTGTGCCCATGCAGTGAATACCAAGGGAATTGTTACCTCACCGTACCGGACCGTTTCGGTGCGTTTGGGAAAACTCGGCCGCAGAAATGCATTTTTGTCAGTTGATGGGGGACGAGCCTATCGCCTGAATGTTGGCGATGTTGTTACCATCAAAAAAGCAAAAGAGGAAACCTGCTTGCTTCGGTTGAAGCAAACAAGCTTCTACGAGATATTGAATAATAAAATCTACTCCAGATAAGAGGTTGATCCGATGAAGACAAGCAGACAGGCGAAGATCCTCGAACTGATCGAAACCCAGGATATCGAAACACAGGAACAGCTCCTGATTGAGCTGGAAGGCTTTGGTTTTACTACGACGCAGGCCACCATTTCCAGAGATATCAAAGAACTGCGAATCATCAAGGAGCTGGGACCCGGTGGCAGCTACCGTTACAGTACGGCGCCCAAGCAGTTGGAGCCGACCCTTAATGCCAAACTGAACAACATTTTCAAGCAATGTGTGGTTGCCTGTGATCATGCCCAGAATATTGTGGTGATCAAGACGATGCCCGGTTTAGCATCAGCCGCTTGCTCTGCCATTGACGCCATGAATCTGGATATGATAGTTGGCACTATCGCCGGTGATGATACGGCATTTCTTCTGATGCGGGATACAGCATCCGCCGTGTCACTGTGCTCCGATTTTAAGCGGCAGATCAATTGAGTGATGAGGTGATATTCGATGCTGAATTTACTGCATATTGAGAATATTGCGGTGATCGAACAGGCGGATATCGACTTCGGCGCCGGATTTAACGTTCTGACTGGTGAAACCGGCGCCGGTAAATCCATTGTCATTGATGCCATTTCTGCAATCCTGGGTGAGCGGGCCTATCGTGACGTCATCCGCACCGGCGCAGAACGTGCCTGTGTCAGCGCTGTCTTTTCCGGTATTCCAGAATATCCCTGGTTTGCGGAAAACAGAGTGGAATATGACCCTTCGGAGCTCCTTGTGCAGCGCGAGATCTATCTGGACGGAAAAAATGTCTGCCGTGTCAATGGCAGACCGGTTACGGTAGCCATCCTGAAAAAGCTGGGTCTGCAGCTTGTCAATATTCACGGACAGCATGATTCGCAGCACCTATTTGATGAGGACAATCATCTGCTGTATCTGGATCTATTTGCCAGAAATGAAAAGGAACAGGAAACATATGAAGCTTCCTATCGGTCCGTAATGGAGATTCGTCGGGAGATCCAGCGGCTTTCCATGGATGAGAGTGAAAAACTTCGCCGGGTGGAGGCTCTTCGTTATCAAATTGAGGAGATTCGCCGTGCAGAGCTGCAGCCGGGAGAAGATGAAGCACTGGAAACCAGAAGAAAGGTTTTACAGAACTCCGAAAAACTGCTGGATGGCCTGACGAGATCGGTTTCTGCACTTTATGGAGATGATGAACGAGACGGTGCCGCCGGTCTGATGGCGGAGGCCTCTCATACATTGTCCAAAATCACCCGTTATGATAATCAGCTTTCCGAGCTGCAGCAGCGGATTTCTGATCTGATGTATGCCGTGCAGGATGCTGCCGAAGAACTCCGGGATCGAATGGATGCATTTGCCTACTCGGGTGAAGAACTGGAGCAGATCGAAAGCAGACTGGATGTAATTCACCGCTTGAGACGAAAATACGGTTCGGATGTTAATGAAATTCTTTCCTATCTGGAAAGGGCAGAGACGGAACTGGAAGAGATTGAATTTGCCGATGACCGCATTGAACGTCTGAAAAAGGAACTGAACAAGCTGGAAAAGCAGGCCGTTGATGACGCCATGGTCCTGCGGGAAACAAGAAAATCTGCCGCGAAAGAACTGCAGGTTCGGCTGAAAGCGGAACTGGCTGCATTGGATATGCCCCGTGCGGAGTTGGTCTGCCAATTTGCGGAGCAGCCCATGTCGGCAAACGGAATGGACGAAATGCGGTTTTTGATGACCGCCAATATCGGTGAAGCATTAAAACCCATGAGTAAGGTTGCCTCCGGCGGTGAGCTTGCCCGTATTATGCTTGCAATCAAAAATGTCATGGCAGAGCAAGATTTTGTGGGCACTCTGATTTTTGATGAAGTGGACGCCGGTGTCAGTGGCCGCGCTGCGCAGAAGGTGGCAGAAAAGCTCCGTGCTGTCTCCTCCAACAAGCAGGTGCTCTGTGTGACCCATCTGCCGCAGATTGCTGCGGCTGCCGATATCCATCTATTTATTCAGAAAACAGAAAAGAACGGCCGAACTTTTACGCAGATTCACCGTCTGGAACGAAAGGAACGCGCCAGGGAGATTGCCCGGATCATTGGCGGCGCGGAGATCACGGAAACAACGCTGAAGAGTGCCGAGGAGATGCTAATGTAGGTTTGTCAATGATGTGTTACACATTAGGGTAAGAAAAAAGAACGTGTTTAGGAGACTTCCAGTTGAGCGGTCTCATAGGGAAATTGTTATATTGCCGTTGTCTGACAGCGAGCTGTTTTTTGAAATCCTCAAA
>JAZSCX010000044.1:0-18406 GCA_045530865.1 Candidatus Avilachnospira sp. | reverse complement strand
TCAAAATTAGTCGAAAAGAATATCCCTCGGATACTACGCTTGTGTATTTTCTCGGTATTGATTATATGGACAATGAGTGGCTTATCTTATCATTAGAAGATGGGATTGTTTATGAGTATTGCATTGATGTGAGTTAAAAGTGGATTTACTAATCCGTAATTTAATGAATAAAAAGGTCAGTTATACACACCAATACTTATCTCGGACAGAACGTTGCATTATTTATGATCAAGAATGCCTTTGAGGCGGCCAGGGGTCTGACCGCCCTACGACGGGTCCAAGGTGCGCACAGGCGGCGCGCCGGGTCGTCGCGCCCTACAGAACGCATAAAGCAGGAGTACTGTTTATGGTACTCCTGCTTTATTATACTTCTGTCAAGCCCCGGGAACAGAAAAAGAGGAAGCAAAAATCCATCTCTTTTTGGAGAAAATGTCACTTGTATTTTTCGCTGATTTACTATATATTGTGTCAGGCTGCGCTTTCTGCCCGAAAAAACCACAATATTTTCTCCAAAAACAGCAAAAAGCAGTTGACAATAATTGGATTATACTGCATAATATAGGCACTCGAACAAGATATTGTGATTAGTTTATCCTAACAACGTCTAAATATAGTTTATGCTCCCGGAGAGACAGAAAGGAGTTCCCATGAAAATCATCAAGCGCAACGGTTCCGAGGCCGTGTTTGATATTGCCAAAATTGAAAACGCCATCACCAAAGCCAACAGTGTGGTGGACGAATCCGAACGCATGACCCCCATGCAGATCAAGCGCATCGCCCAGAGCGTGGAGCTGACCTGTCTGGAAATGAACCGCAGCCCCGGTGTGGAGGAGATTCAGGATCTGGTGGAAAAACAGATCATGGCCCACGGCGCCTTTGAAGTGGCAAAACGGTACATCACCTACCGCTATACCCGCAGCCTCGTCCGCCGCAGCAACACCACCGACGACAAGATCCTCAGTCTCATCGAATGCAACAACGAAGAGGCCAAACAGGAGAACTCCAACAAGAACCCGGTGGTCAACTCTACCCAGCGTGACTACATGGCAGGTGAAGTCTCCCGGGATATCACCGAGCGCATTCTGCTGCCCCAGGATATCGTCAAAGCCCACGAAGAGGGTCTGATTCACTTCCATGACAGCGACTATTTCGCCCAGCATATGCACAACTGCGATCCGGTCAATCTGGAGGACATGCTGCAGAACGGCACCGTCATCACCGGCACCCTGATCGAGCGCCCCCACTCCTTTGCCACCGCCTGCAATATCGCCACCCAGATCGTGGCGCAGGTGGCCTCCAACCAGTACGGCGGCCAGTCCATCTCCCTGACCCATCTGGCGCCCTTTGTACAGGTCAGCCGGGAGAAGATCCGGAAAAATGTGGCGGCAGAGCTAGCTGACGCCGGTGTGCAGGCTCCCGAAGAGACTGTTTTCCAGATCGCGGAAAAGCGGCTGCGGGAAGAAGTCCGCAGTGGCGTGCAGACCATCCAGTATCAGGTAGTCACTCTGCTGACCACCAACGGTCAGGCTCCCTTTGTCACCGTGTTCATGTATCTGGGTGAGACGGAGGATCCGCAGGAAAAGAAGGATCTGGCGCTGATCATCGAAGAAGTGCTGCTGCAGCGCATCGAAGGCGTCAAGAATGAAAAGGGCGTGTGGGTCACCCCTGCCTTCCCCAAGCTGATCTATGTGCTGGAGGAGGACAACGTCCACGAAAGCTCCCCCTACTGGTATCTGACCCAGCTGGCCGCCAAGTGCACCGCCAAACGGATGGTGCCCGACTACATCTCCGAAAAGAAAATGCTGGAGCTGAAGGGCGACGTCTACGCCTGCATGGGCTGCCGCAGCTTTCTGACCCCCGACCGGTTCACCGACGCCGGAATCGGCAACATCGCCAACGCCGGCAACTATGTCCCCGGCAAGCACCGCTACTACGGCCGCTTCAATCAGGGCGTGGTCACCATCAATCTGGTGGATGTGGCGCTGAGCTCCGGACGGGATCGTACCAAGTTCTGGGACATCTTTGAAGAGCGGCTGGATTTGTGCTACCGGGCGCTGCTGTGCCGTCATGAACGGCTGAAGGGCACCCTGTCCGACGCCGCGCCTATTCTGTGGCAGTACGGCGCCTGCGCCCGTCTGGAAAAAGGCGAGCCCATCGACAAGCTGCTCTATAACGGCTACTCCACCATTTCTCTGGGCTACGCCGGCCTGTACGAATGCGTACGCTACATGACCGGCAAGAGCCACACCGACCCCGAGGCAACGCCCTTCGCCATCGACGTCATGAACCGGATGAACGATGCCTGCAGACTTTGGAAGGCACGGCACAATGTGGACTTCTCCCTCTACGGCACGCCGCTGGAAAGCACCACTTACAAGTTTGCCAAGTGCCTGCAGCAGCGTTTTGGCGTCATCGAAGGTGTGACCGACAAGAGCTACATCACCAACTCCTACCATGTCCATGTGACGGAGCCCATCAACGCCTTTGCAAAGCTGGGCTTTGAGGCGCAGTTCCAGCATCTGAGCCCCGGCGGCGCCATCAGCTATGTGGAAGTGCCCAATATGCAGCACAATCTGGATGCGGTGCTGGAGGTCATGAAATTCATCTATGACAACATCATCTACGCCGAACTGAACACCAAATCCGACTACTGTCAGGAATGCGGCTTTGACGGCGAGATCGAGGCCCGGGATGACGGTCACGGCAAGCTCCTGTGGACCTGCCCCCAGTGCGGCAATCAGGATCAGAACAAGATGAATGTGGCTCGCCGTACCTGCGGCTACATCGGCACCCAGTTCTGGAATCAGGGACGTACACAGGAAATCAAGGACAGAGTGCTGCATCTGTAACATACAAGCCGTGGAGTTTCCACTCCACGGCTGTTTTTCATTGTCAACCGACTGTTTCTCTGCTATACTATATTTATTGTATAAAATCGAGGCATTGCTATGAATTACGCCAATCTGAAAACATATGATATTGCCAACGGCCCCGGGGTGCGGGTGAGCCTGTTTGTCTCCGGCTGCACCCACCGGTGCAGGGACTGCTTCAATCAGGAAGCATGGGATTTTGATTATGGTAAACCATTTGATGAGGCCGTCATGGAGGAAATTCTCGGTTATTTGCAGCCGGGCTACATCCGCGGCATCACCTATCTGGGCGGCGAACCCATGGATCCCCGCAATCAGGCAGGTCTGCTGGAGCTGAGCCGCAAAATCAAGGCCCGGTATCCGGAAAAATCCATCTGGTGCTTCACCGGCTATGTCTGGGAGCGGATTCCGCAGGTTCCGGACGTGACGGACGGGCTGATCAGCCTGTGCGATGTGATCGTGGACGGGCCGTTTGTGGCAGAAAAGAAGAATTTGAACCTGCGTTTCCGCGGTTCGGAGAACCAGCGGCTGATTGATGTACCCAAGACACTGGCAGAAGGCCGGGTTATGCTGTGGGATGCTTGATTAGGGAAAGGAATTTTGTGTTATGTCAACTCCTGTTGCTGTTAAGAAATTGCGTAAAGGGGCGAAGCTGCCCACTTATGGCTCTGCATTTGCCGCAGGCGCCGATCTGTACGCCTGTCTCGATGCCCCTGTGACCATCCAGCCCCATGAGACGGTGCTGGTGCCCACGGGTCTTTCCTTTGAAATTCCCGCCGGTTGGGCAGGCATGATCCATGCCAGAAGCGGTCTTGCCACCAAGCGAAATCTGGCGCCCGCCAATAAGGTCGGCGTCATCGACAGCGACTACCGCGGCGAAGTTATGGTCAGCCTGCACAACCATGGTCTGACGCCCCAGGCCGTGGAACCGGGTGAGCGAATTGCCCAGATGGTCATCATGCCCTATCTGGCGGCAGAGTTCTTTGAAGCGGACGAGCTGTCCGATACCGTCCGCGGTGCGGGTGGGTTTGGCTCGACGGGAGCGAAATAGAACACGGATTGCCACGGGCGCAAGCGCCCTCGCAATGACAGCGTATTAAATTGTCAATTTCTGATCCGGAGGATTTACCATGTCCAACTTCTTACCCATTTCCAAAAAAGATATGAAAGCCCGGGGCTGGGATCAGTGCGACTTCGTCTATGTCATCGGCGACGCCTATGTGGATCACCCCTCCTTCGGCCACGCCATCATCAGCCGCGTGCTGGAAGCAGCGGGCTATAAAGTCGGCATCATTTCCCAGCCGGACTGGAAGGATCCGCAGTCCATCAACAAGCTGGGTGAGCCGCGGCTGGGCTTTCTGGTCATGGGCGGCAACATGGACTCCATGGTGAACCACTACTCCGTCTCCAAAAAGAAGCGGAAAACCGACGCCTTTACTCCCGGCGGCGTCATGGGCAGGCGGCCGGATTATGCTGTGACCGTTTACTGCAATCTGATCCGCCGCACCTACCCCAAAAAGCCCATTGTCATCGGCGGCATTGAAGCCAGCCTCCGCCGTCTTGCCCACTACGATTACTGGTCAGACAAGCTCAAGCGCTCCGTGCTGCTGGATTCGCAGGCAGATCTGCTGCTCTACGGCATGGGCGAGCGCAGCATCGTGGAGGTTGCCGACGCCCTCAACGGCGGCATGGATGTGCGGGACATCACATGGATCGACGGCTCTGTGTATGCTTGCAAAAAGCCGGACGACGCCGTACCGCAGATCGTGCTGCCCTCCTATGAGGCACTTTTCAACAACAAGCGCAAGTACGCCGAGAGCTTTTTCCTGCAGTACCAGAACACCGATCCCTTCACCGCCAAACGGCTGGTGGAACCCTATGGAGACAACCTCTATGTGGTGCAGAACCCGCCCCAGAAGCCTCTGAGCCAGCAGGAAATGGATCGGGTATTCGGGCTGAGCTATGAACGGAACTACCACCCCAGCTACGAAAAGGCAGGCGGCGTTCCTGCCATTCAGGAAGTGAAATTCAGCCTGATCTCCAACCGGGGCTGCTTCGGAGCCTGCAGCTTCTGCGCCCTGACCTTCCATCAGGGGCGGATCATCCAAACCCGCAGCCACCAGTCCATTCTGGCGGAGGCCAACAAGATGGTCTGGGATCCGGACTTCAAGGGCTACATCCACGACGTGGGCGGCCCCACCGCCAATTTCCGCCAGCCTGCCTGTCAGAAGCAGCTGACCAAGGGCGCCTGCCAGCACCGGCAGTGCCTCTTCCCCACCCCATGCAAAAACATGATTGCCGATCATTCCGACTATCTGAGCCTGCTGCGCCAGCTGCGGCAGCTGCCCAATGTGAAAAAGGTCTTTATCCGCAGCGGTATCCGGTTTGACTACCTGCTGGCAGACAAGAACGATGCCTTCTTCAAGGAAATGGTCAAGCACCATGTGTCCGGGCAGCTGAAGGTGGCGCCGGAGCACATTTCCGATACCGTGCTGGATCTCATGGGCAAGCCCCGCAATCAAGTCTATCAGCGGTTTTTGGAAAAATACAAGCGTCTCAATGAGCAGCTGGGTCTGAAGCAGTTCGTGGTGCCCTATCTCATGAGCTCCCACCCCGGTTCCACATTAAAAGAGGCCGTGGCACTGGCGGAATATCTGCGGGATCTGGGATATATGCCGGAGCAGGTGCAGGATTTCTATCCCACCCCCTCCACCATTTCCACGATCATGTACTACACCGGACTGGATCCCAGAACCATGCAGAAGATCTATGTGCCCACCAATCCCCATGAAAAGGCCATGCAGCGAGCATTGATCCAGTACCGCAATCCCAAGAATTACGCATTGGTGCATGAGGCGCTGGTGAAGGCCGGACGAATCGATCTCATCGGCTATGACAAAAAATGCCTGATCAAACCCATGAAGCAGCCGAAACCGGCGGCGAAAAAGCCCGCTCCTGCGGCAAAACAGGCCGCAAAAGCACCGGCAAAGCCGAAGAAGAGAAGATAACAGACAGGGGGTGCTGCAAATGGTGCAGCACCCCCTACTGATTCTATCGGACATTTTTGCAATTTGAGAACAAATCTCTCCATTGTCAATTGTCAATTTATCAAACATATCTCTTGCCAATTTGTATAAAATATAGTAGTATATGGGGTATGAGATTTTGAAACGAGGTGTTTCTATGAGCAAGGTATTCCTCCCCGAGGGCTACAAAACGCCCTTGTCCGTGTACGAGATGCAGCGCGCCATCGAATTCATCAAGAGTAACTTCCAGTCTAATCTGGGCCATGCGCTGAATCTGCGGCGGGTCTCTGCCCCGCTGTACGTTGATGAGAATTCCGGCCTCAACGATAACCTCAGCGGTGTGGAGCGCCCCGTCAGCTTCGATATCCCCGATGTGGGCACCAACGCACAGGTGGTGCACTCTCTGGCAAAATGGAAGCGGCTGGCCCTGAAGCGCTATGCCTTCCACCCCGGCAAGGGCTTGTTCACCGACATGAACGCCATCCGCCGCGACGAGGAAGTGGACAATATCCACTCCGTTTACGTGGACCAGTGGGACTGGGAAAAGATTATCACCGAAGAGGACCGCACGGTGGAATACCTGAAGCGCACCGTCCGGGACATCGTCGGCGCAATCTGCGAAACTGCCGATGCCCTGAACGTGGCCTTCCCCAGTCTGAAAACCAAGCTGTGCCGGGATGTGACCTTCGTCACCACCCAGGAGCTGGAGGACAGATACCCGGAGCTGACCGCCAAGGAGCGGGAGCACGCCATCTGCCAGGAATACAAAACCGTATTCCTTATGCAGATCGGTCGGAAACTCCGCAGCGGCAAGCCCCATGACAGCCGCGCCCCCGACTATGATGACTGGGATCTCAACGGTGATATTCTGTTCTGGAACGATGTGCTGGGCAACAGTCTGGAGATCTCCTCCATGGGCATCCGGGTCAGCCCGGAAAGTCTGGACCGTCAGCTGACGGAGTCTGGCTGCGACAATCGCCGCGTCCTGCCCTTCCACAGCATGCTGCTAAACAATGAGCTTCCCCTGACCATGGGCGGCGGCATCGGACAGAGCCGTCTTTGCATGCTGATGATCGGCACCTGCCACATCGGCGAGGTGCAGTGCAGCTTGTGGGATCAAGCCACCCACAAAGCCTGCGAGGATGCAGGCGTGCTGCTGCTATAATAGCAGCTACAAATAATAGTAAGTTACGCAAGAAAGCGAGAGAAATAGTATGGAACATCTGATTTCTGTAAGAGAGCTGTTTAAAAACACCGCCGAATACGCCGGCAAGGAAATCACCGTCGGCGGCTGGATCCGCAACCGCCGTCCCCAGAAGACCTACGGCTTTATCGTTTTGTCCGACGGCACCTACTTCAAGCCCCTGCAGGTGGTCTATGAGGACACCCTGCCCAACTTCCAGGCCGTCAGCAAGTTCAATGTCGGCGCTGCCCTGATCGTCAAGGGCATGCTGGTGGAAACTCCCAACGCCAAGCAGCCCTTTGAGCTGAAGGCCACCGAGATCACCGTGGAAGGCGCTTCCACCTCCGACTACCCCCTGCAGCCCAAGGCACACTCCATGGAGTTCCTGCGCACCATCACCCATCTGCGGCCCAGAACAAACACCTTCCAGGCTGTGTTCCGTGTCCGTTCCCTGGCTGCCTATGCCATCCATAAGTTCTTCCAGGATCAGGACTTCGTCTATGTCCACACGCCCCTGATCACCGGCTCCGACTGCGAGGGTGCAGGCGAAATGTTCCAGGTCACCACCATGGATCTGAGCAACATTCCTATGACCGAGGACGGCAAGGTGGACTTCTCTCAGGACTTCTTCAACAAGCCCACCAATCTGACCGTTTCCGGTCAGCTCAACGGCGAGACCTTCGCCATGGCTTTCCGCAACATCTACACCTTCGGCCCCACCTTCCGCGCCGAAAACTCCAACACCACCCGCCACGCCGCCGAGTTCTGGATGATCGAGCCTGAGATCGCCTTTGCCGATCTGGAGGACGACATGGAACTGGCAGAGGCCATGATCAAGTTCGTGATCAACTATGTGATGGAGCACGCTCCCGAAGAAATGACCTTCTTCAACCAGTTCATCGATAAGGGTCTGCTGGAGCGTCTGAACCATGTGGCGAACTCCGAGTTCGGCCGCATCACCTACACCGACGCCATCAAGATCCTCGAAGAGCACAACAGCGAATTCGACTATCCCGTTCACTGGGGCAGCGATCTGCAGACCGAGCACGAGCGCTATCTGACCGAAGTGGTCTTTAAGCGCCCCGTGTTCGTCACCGATTATCCCAAGGAGATCAAGGCTTTCTATATGAAGCTGAACCCCGACGGCAAGACTGTGGCTGCCATGGACTGCCTGGTGCCCGGCATCGGCGAGATCATCGGCGGCAGCCAGCGTGAGGACGATCTGGAGGTCCTGACTGCCCGCATGAATGAGCTGGGTCTGAAGGCAGAGGACTACGATTTCTATCTGGATCTGCGGAAGTATGGCTCTGCCCGCCATGCAGGCTTCGGTCTGGGTTTCGAGCGCTGCGTCATGTATCTGACCGGCATCGGCAACATCCGCGACTCCATCCCCTTCCCCAGAACCGTCAACAACTGCGAACTGTAAGATACAAACCCGGCAGATACAATATGTATTCTGCCGGGTTTATATTTTTACTCATCTTTTTGATTCGTTTTGCAGCATGGCCAACCGCTTCCTGCTACACAATGTGCAACCGACGCTTTTCAACTGTCGCCACCCGCATGAAAAGCAGCCGTGTATTTGATACACGGCTGCCTTTTTACGATATTCTATTAGTAGTTCTCAGCCTTGACTTCGAAGTAGGCCTGAGGATGGGCGCACACGGGGCAGACAGCGGGAGCATCAACACCAACATGGATATGACCGCAGTTGCGGCACTTCCATGCCACTTCGCCGTCCTTCAGGAATACGACGCGGTTTTCGATGTTGGCAGCCAGCTTGCGGTAGCGCTCTTCATGCTCCTTCTCCACCGCAGCCACACCTTCCATCATGATGGCGATCTCTTCAAAGCCTTCCTCCCGTGCTGTCTTGGCGAACTCGGCGTACATGTCGGTCCACTCGTAGTTTTCACCGGCTGCAGCGTCCAGCAGGTTGGTCACGGTGTCGGGAACACCGCCGCCGTGCAGCAGCTTGAACCACAGCTTGGCATGCTCTTTTTCATTGCCTGCGGTTTCGGTGAAGATGGCAGCCATCTGCTCATAACCGTCTTTCTTTGCGCGGGATGCGTAGTACTGATATTTGGTGTGTGCCTGAGACTCGCCGGCGAAAGCAGCCATCAGGTTCATTTCGGTCTTGGTGCCCTTCAAATTCTTCATGATCGTGTTCCCCTTTCAGCATTTTATAATAGTAATAATTCCTGTTTTTATTATAGCAAAAACTTCCAATCTGTCAAGTAGTATTTCCGGAATTATTGAAAAAATTACACAGTCTTTGCGGCATTGACCACATCGCCCAGCATATACAGAGAGCCGTATGCCAGTACCACGCCATCCCTGCCTGCCAGTTTCGTTGCCAGTGCGACCGCTTCCTCGGCAGAGGAACAGGCTGTGACCGGCTTGCCGTACTGCTCCAGATAGGTTTTCAGATTCTCCGCCTTCATGGCACGGGGATTCTGGGGGGTGAGAGTGACGAATTCCGAAGCAAACTGGGACATATCACCGTACATTTGATTGTAATCCTTATCGCCCAGCACGCCGGTGAGGATGGTCAGATGACGGCCGCCCAGATAGTCCCGCACGTTTTTCACCAGTGCTTCGATGCACTGGGGGTTGTGACCGCCGTCGGCAATGAACAGGGGCTCTCTTGCCACCAGTTCAAACCGTCCGGGCCAGGATACGGTTTTCAGACCGCTGCGGATGGCGGCGTCGGAGATCTGCCAGCCCTGCTTCCGCAGGACCTCCATGGTAGTCAGCACCACGGCGGCGTTGTACAGCTGATGCTGACCCAGCAAAGGCAGCTCCAGTGCTTCATAGCTGCCCCAATCAAAAATCTGCCCCTCCAAAGAGGCGCTGCGCAAGCGGATGGAATCGAAATCTGCACGGGTCAGCTCCGCGCCCACTTCTTTGCAGCGTTCTTCAAAGACCGCTTCCACAGAGGCGGGCTCCCGGTAGCAGACGGCCTGACAGCCGGGCTTGATGATTTTCGACTTGGTTTCGGCGATCTTTTCCAGCGTATCGCCCAGAATCTCCACATGGTCGAGGCCGATGTTGGTCATGACGGCGGCCACCGGGGGATCGATGACATTGGTGCTGTCAAACTCACCGCCAAGGCCCACTTCCAGGCAGATGATATCCACCTGATGGCGCGTGAAATATTCAAAACCGATGCAGGTCACCAGCTCAAACTCCGAGGGTTCGCTTTCCATGCTCTGTGCCAGAGGCTTGACCCACTCCACCAGCTCTACCAGTTCTTCATCGGAGATGCATTCTCCATTGATCTGCATCCGCTCATGGAAGCGGAAGATGTAGGGGGAGGTGTACAGGCCGACCTTGTAACCTGCCTGCTGCAGGATGGAGGCGGACATGGAGGCCGTGGAGCCCTTGCCGTTGGTACCGGCAATGTGGATGCACTTCAGACCCTTTTCGGGGTTGCCCATCAGCTTCAGCAGCTCCTCCGTGCGGCCCAGGCCAAAGGTGCCGCCGTTCCAGTAATTGCTGTGGATATATTCCAATGCCTGATCAACTGTCATAAAAAATCCTTCTTTCCGGACAAATAGGGGCTGCTGCGGCGGCCCCTATGATAAGTATTAGATTTCGTTTTGTTTCTGTTTCTTTTTGGGGGGCCAGACACCGATATGCTGAAAGATCTTCGATTTCAGGAGGAAATAGAGAATCATCACATCCAGAACCCATGTGACGGCGAACTGGATGGATCGGGTGGAGAGATAGAACAGAAAGCCCTTGCCGTACACATAACTCAGCGCCCAGCTCTGATACAGGACGGAGCCCAGCAAAACGGCGGGAGCCATGGTCAGGGCCAGACGGAAAACCGTGGGCTTCTTTGCCAGAAAATACCGGAAGAATCCGCCGCACAGGCCGTAGAGAATGGGCGGCACACAGAACATGGGGTTGAACCCGTAGGGCGAGAACAGACAGCCCACAAAGTCCGCCACAAAGCCTACCAATGCGCCTGCCACAGGCCCGAAGAGAATACCGGCCAGCACTGTAGGAACCGCCTCAATGGAGAAACGAGTAAACTCATTGGGCATGGGGATGATCAATCGTGCCAGTACCACACCCAGCGCCGCCAAAAGGGCGCAGCAAGTGAGGGTTCTGGTGGTCATACTTGCGGTTTTTCTGCGGTTCACAGCCACAGCATTCAGGTTTTTTTGCATAAAAAAGCCTCCAATCGAATTTGGAGGAGGTTGTTCCGTATTTCTATGTAAAGCATACAACGCTCAAAGATCAGCTGAGCATCTTGCTTAGGCGGTTGCGAAACCAGCATCGCGGAACACGTTCCTTCGCCCGGCGGCAACCTCCCATCCAACCGGTACTTGACGCGCTGATCTCTACTCCCTACTGTATGCACATTCATTGTACTGTATTTTTCAAAAAAATCAAGTACATATTTATCGATTATAGGAATTGGTGGTTATGTGGCGGCGGCCAGGGGTCTGGCCGCCCTACGGCATGCCCCATAATGCAATCCGGCGGCGGAGCCGACACCACCATTTTCCATTGTCAATTGAAACATGGCTGCCCTGCCATTGCAGAGCAGCCATGTTTTGATCAGTTACCAAAACCGAAGGGGAATTCATAGAAATAATACGGGTTCTCTTTCTCGTCATCCGGTGCGGGCACAACCTCGCTCCAGGTATTAGGTTCCTGCTGTTCCTGCTGCTTCTGGGCGTCCTCCACCTGTTTCTCCACGTCTTCCTCCCGGGGTCTTTCGTCCAGCGTGACCGTCAGATCCAGTTCCGCACCGGCGCGGTAGATCTTCATATCCACCGTGTCACCGGCCTGCACCTTCTTCAGTGCGGCCAGCAGCTCCGGATGGGTGGCCGTTTCCACACCGTTGAACTCGATGATGATATCACCCACCTGCAGTCCGGCCTTTTCCGCGCAGGAGCCTTCGTTGATCTGCTCTACACGGGGGCCCACCGGCAGACTGTAGTAGGCGGCCGTCTTGGAATCCAGCGTGGAGACTGTGACGCCGAGGAATGCCTGACCGCGGACATAGCCGTATTCTGCCAGATCGTAGGCCACCTTCAGCGCCGTATTGATGGGAATGGCAAAGCCGAGGCCTTCGATGGTGGCGCCGGAGGTGGAGGAACCGGAATACTTGGCAGTGGTCACACCGATCACATTGCCGTCCATATCAAACAGGGGACCGCCGGAGTTGCCGGAGTTGATGGCAGCGTTGGTCTGCAGCATATTCTGGGGATTGCCGTCGGTGTTGATCTCCCGGTCCAGTGCCGAAAGGATGCCGTTGGTCATGGTAAAGGTCAGTTCGCCGAGAGGATTGCCGATGGCAACCACACCTTCGCCGACCTTCAGCCTGGAAGAATCGCCCACGGAAACGGGCTGCAGATCCCCTGCTTCGATCTTCAGCACCGCAATATCAAAGCTGCTGTCGGAGCCTACCAGCTCGGCCTTGTAGCTTTCATCGTTGAACATATCGACCCAGATGGTCTCCGCACCGCTGACCACATGGGCATTGGTGATCACATAGCCGTCTGCGCTGAGGATAAAACCGGAACCGGCGCTGGCGGAAACCGCCTCCTGACCAAACACGTTGACAGTAGCTTCCGTCCGGATGCCCACCACGGAATTCACCGTCAGCTCATATACCTCCACGGTGGTCAGGCTCTTGCCGGTGTCATAGCTGCCCAGTTTTTCCGGCAGCTGATGCTTTTCCGTTTCGTACTGGGGCTTGGGTTCCTCTTCCTGCTGCTGTATCTGCGGCGTGGGCTCTTCGACAGGATCATTGATTGCGTCAATAGCCCGGGTCAGCAAGGCTCCGCCCACACTGCCCAGAATGGCAACCACTGCAACCAAAGCCACGATCTTCAGCACGGTGCGATCCTTCTTTGGCTTTTTCTGAGGCGGCGGAGCAGTCTGGTAGCTGTAGGCGCGCTGCTGTTCCTGCTGCCGGAATTTCTCGGGATCAAAGGGCTGATAATAGCCGGTACTGCTTTGACTGTTCTGCGCCGGTTCTTCTGCCGGCTGGAATTCATAGTTCATGGAGTTGTTTTCATCCATTCGGAATCGCTCCTTTTTTCAATTTCTGGGCTTATCTTAATCTGTAATTATGTCGGAATTATGACCATAGTTCGAACACTTTTTAAATATCCGCTGAAAAATCATTCAGCCAGCAGATTGGCAACCCGGCGCAGAGACAGCCGCCGCCGCATATAGGGATGATAGCGGAAGCTCTTTGCCACAAACGCCGGATCCTTGCCGATCTCTGCAATGGTGGTCTTGCAGCCTGCTTTCTTCATGGCCTGCAGACAGGTTTCGTAATCCGGCACGGAACGGATGATCCGGACGATCTCCGGCCACAGCCGTTCCACATCCGCAGGATCAATGGGGTCGGTGATGGTATCGGGCGTATTGAGCTTGCGGACATCCTCTGCCAGCGCACCGTAGGACCCATAGATATCCGCCCAGTTATTGACCTCTTTTCGGGCTTTGACAGTGGGATGCTCTGCCAGACGGTTGTAGTATTCCAGCATGATCAGCGTGGCAACACCCACATCCTCGCCATGGTAATTGGGGACTTTTCCCTCCAGCAGCTCCATGCATTCCCAGTAATGGGCCATGATATGCTCCGTTCCGGACCCGGGACGGGAAGTCAGGGTGAAGCTCATGGCAATGCCGGTCATGATCAGGGATTCAAACACGGCGCCTGCGGCTTCCTCATCCTGCAGGGTGATCTGATCCGCCATGGACATGAGACGGTCCACGGCCTCCCGTGTCAGAGCCGCCACCTTTTCACAATAGTGTTCCCCGGTCAGCAGATGCGATACCTGCCAATCGATGAGGGCAATGTATTTGCTGACCATATCACCGAAACCGGCAGCCTTCAGCGCCACCGGAGCAGCTGCCAGAATTTTCGTATCGGCAATGATGATCTCCGGGCACTTGGCGGGATGGGTGGTTTTGAAGTTTCCGTCCACGATGGGCGCACTGTAGGAGGCAAAGCCGTCCATACTGGGGGCCGTACCGAACAGGCACAGAGGCTTGTTCTGTCTGGCGCAGGCCAGTCGGCAAGGATCATGCACGGAGCCGGTGCCCACGGCCAGCACGCCGTCTACCCGGTCAAAGCAGCTTTCCACCAGACGCACATCGTCCATGGTAGCCACCCGCAGCGTATCATAGATTTGAGTGGTCACGGAAAAGCCTTCCAGACTTTCCAGTATGCCTTCGGCAGCCTGCAGGGTGGTCTTATCTGCTACCAACAGGATTTTTTCGGGAAATCCGTTCTCCCGCAGAATGCTGCCCACCTGATGCACCAGACCGCTGCCCACGCGGATATCCCGGATCTCACAGCGATGCTCCAGACCACAGGTGCAGTTTTTGTAAGAATCGATCAATTTATGAAAATCCATCATTTGGATCCACTCCTTTCAACCCATATACCATATCATATTCCCCACGCGCCTGCAAGACAGATTGCAGAATTATCAATAGCCTTTTCTAATTTGCAAGTTATTTATATGTTTCATGCATTCATTCCTGAGTCGTTCCAAACATTTTCATCATTTTCTTAGAATTTATGAATTTTCTTGTTTTTCTACTTGCATTTTTGTCCTGGCTTGTGTAAGATAGCATCCAAGAACGCATTACCCGGGGAGGATTCCATTATGATCACATCTTACACGCAGGATTATATGCTCCGTCTGAAGTCCATCATGGCTGACCAGTACACTGTCAAGTCCAAAGATCTGGCAGACCCCAACATCCATCGCGGCCTGCGAAATGCCGACGGCACCGGCGTGCTCATCGGCACCACCAGCATCGGCAGTGTGCAGGGATATTATATGGAAGAAGGCGAACGCCGCCCCATGCCCGGTAAGCTCTATTATCGCGGCATCAGTCTGGAGGATATCGTGGAATCCCACCGCAAGAACAATACCTTCGGCTTTACGGAGGTGGTGTTCCTGCTGCTGGCAGGCCGTCTGCCCAATCAGGCAGAGCTGGCGGAATTTGAAGAAATGCTGGCCCAGGCCCGGCAGCTGCCTCCCGGCTTCGTGGAGGATACCATCCTCCGCAATCCCAGCCGCGACATTATGAATAAGCTCTCCCGCAGTGTCCTGACGCTCTATTCCTATGATGACCGTCCCGATGATCTGTCGGCGGAAAACCTCATGCGGCAGTCCATTGAGCTGATAGCCCGCTTCCCCACCATCGTGGCCAACGGCTACGCTGCCAAGCGCCACTACTTTGACGGAAAATCCCTCTATATCCACAATGCCAAGCCGAAGCTCTCCGTGGCGGAGGACTTCCTGCGGATGCTGCGGCAGGATAAGAAATTCACGGCAGAGGAAGCCCATCTGCTGGATCTGATGCTGATGATCCATGCCGAGCACGGCGGCGGCAACAACTCCACCTATGTCTGCCGCGCCATGTCCTCCAGCAACACCGATACCTACAGCGCCATTGCCGGTGCCGTGGGTTCCCTGAAGGGCCCGCTCCATGGCGGTGCCAACGCCAAGGTCATGCAGATGTTCCGCAACATCAAGGAGCATATCCACGATCCCGAGGATGAAGATGAAATCAGCGCCTACCTTGCCAAGATTCTCCGCGGGCAGGCCAATGACGGCTCCGGCAAGATCTACGGTCTGGGTCACGCGGTCTATACCGTTTCCGATCCCCGCTGTGAGCTGATCAAGAAGTATTCTCTGGAAGTGGCAGAGAAAACCGGTCATAAGGAAGATCTGGAGCTGATGATGAAGATCGAGAAGTGCGGTATTCCCCTGATCACCAAGCTGAAAAATCTGGAGCTGCCTATCTGCGCCAATGTGGATATGTACTCCGGCCTGATCTACGATTTCCTGAATATTCCCTCCGATCTGTTTACCCCGCTGTTTGCCATCGCCAGAATTTCCGGCTGGTGCGCCAACCGCATGGAGGAAGTCCTGACCTGCAACCGGATCCACCGCCCCGCCTACCGCGCAAAAGCGCTGAAGGTTCCCTATGTGGAGATGGCAGACCGCTGATCCCTGATGTTCACATCCCCCTGCCCATGGGCAGGGGGATGCTTGCTGATTACAGATTTTTCTGCTATAATAACAACAAAAGGAGGTGGGCATATGGATCTTCATTCCCCCGTGACGGTTCTGCAGGGAATCGGGCCTTCCAGGGCAAAGCAGCTGCAGGGACTTGGCATTGAAACCGTATACGATCTGATCACCTGCTTCCCCCGCACCTATGAGGATCGCACCCGGCTGGTGTCCATCTGCGAGCTGGAAGTGGATCGGCCTGCCTGCTTTGAGGGCATCGTCATCCGCGGACCCCAGACCTCTCATATCCGCAAGGGCCTGAGCCTGACCAAGCTGACGGTGGCAGATCTGACCGGAAAGCTCAATCTGGTCTATTTCAACCAGCCCTACGTGGCGGATTCCTTAAAATACGGCGAGACCTATGTTTTCTACGGCACTGTCTCCGGTGATTACGCCGGTTACCAGATGCAGAATCCCGTCTGTGAGCGGGCAGATTTACCCGGAACCGCCACCCGGCGCATTGTACCGGTCTATCACCTGACGGCGGGAATCTCCAATAATCTGCTGACCAAATATATCCGTCAAGCCATGGATGCCTGCCTGTCCGCTTTGCCGGAGCTGCTTCCGGCACCGATTCTGACGAAGTATGGTCTTTGCAGCATTCAGGAGGCCTATGCCTCCATTCACAATCCTCTCGACTGGGATGCACTGGAGAAGGCCAGAACCCGACTGGTTTTTGAGGAGTTTTACCTGTTTTCCGCCGGTCTGCAGCTGATGCGGAACCATCGGACGCAGGTCTTTACCACACCCTATGAAAAAACCTCCCTTACAGAGTTCTATGGCGCGCTTCTGTTCTCCCTGACCGGAGCGCAGCGGAGAGCCATTGGGGAGATCGCCGCCGATTTTGGCAGCGGCACGCCCATGAACCGACTGCTGCAGGGCGATGTGGGCAGCGGCAAAACCATGGTGGCTGCTGCTGCGGCTTATATGACCATCCGCAACGGTCATCAGGCTGCCTTTATGGCGCCGACGGAAATTCTGGCAGAGCAGCATTACCAATCCCTGTCAAAGCTGTTTGCGGGTTTTGGAATTACCTGCGCCCTGCTGACCGGCTCTTTGACTGCCGCCGAAAAGCGGGAAACCAAGGAAAAACTGCTTTCCGGAGAAGTTTCTCTGGTCATCGGCACCCATGCGTTGCTGACAGGCGACGTGGCCTTTCGGGATCTGGATCTGGTCATCGCCGACGAGCAGCACCGCTTCGGTGTGGCACAGCGGGCAGCCCTGTCCGCCAAAGGAAGAAGCCCCCACCTGCTGGTCATGTCCGCCACGCCCATTCCCAGAACCCTTGCGCTGATCGTCTACGGTGATCTGGATGTGTCCATTCTGGATGAGCGTCCCCCCGGACGGCAGACCATCGACACCTTTCTGGTGGGAGAAAATATGCGCAGCCGCATCAACGCCTTTATCCGCAAGCACGCCGAGGCGGGCAATCAGGTCTATGTGGTCTGCCCCGCTGTGGAGGAAAGCGAGCTGGACAGCCTGAAATCGGCAGAAGTCTGGGCAGAAACCCTCCAGAAGGTCATTTTCCCCGATCTGCGGGTAGGACTGCTCCACGGCAAGCTGAAGGGTGCGGAAAAGGACCGGATCATGGGTAAGTTTGCCCGGCACGAGCTGGATATTCTGGTGGCGACCACGGTCATAGAAGTGGGCGTAGACGTCCCCAATGCCACCTTGATGGTCATCGAAAATGCCGACCGGTTCGGTCTGAGCCAGCTGCATCAGCTGCGGGGGCGTGTAGGTCGCGGACAGGATAAGAGCTACTGTGTGCTGTTCTCCAGCAACAAAAATCCAGAAACGCAGGCCCGTCTGAAGGCGCTGTGCAAAACCAATGACGGTTTCAAAATCGCGGAAGAGGATCTGCAGCTCCGGGCCCCCGGCGACTTTTCCGGCAGCCGCCCGCATGGCCTGCCCCAGTTCCGGGCCGCCAGCCTGACCACCGATCTGGATGTTCTGAAGGAGTCCCGCAATGCTGCGGAGCAAATCCTGTCTGACCCGGATTATGTAAACGATCCGACTTTCCCGGCACTCCAGTACCGCATCCAAAATCTCTTCCGGGAAGAAACCAATATCTTCAACTGAAGAAAAGAGCTTATTATACTCTGAAAAATATCCGATAGAGTCTGTAGGGGCGACTATCATGTCAAGTGTAACATGGTATACACCAGTGTAGGGACATAGTATACAACTCACATTCTCGCAATGGAGCGGTGTATCAGTTGTCCATTCTCTGTATCGAACTCGGCAATTTTGAAATTTCGATAG
>JAZSCX010000029.1:0-4655 GCA_045530865.1 Candidatus Avilachnospira sp. | reverse complement strand
CAAATTGCAGTTTAGCAAGTTGTTTCAATCGTGAATGTAGGGGCGCTCAGTGTGTCAAGTGTAACATGGTATACACCAGTGTAAGGACATGGTATACAACACACATCCTTCACAGTCTGGCGATGGAGCGGTGAATCAGTTGCCCATCTTCGGTATCAAATTCAGCTATTTTGAAGTTCCGATAACAAGCCATAAAGGTTTTCCCATCAGGGGACGGACGGAATTCAATGTATTGGTCGATCATGGTTTCACTCAAGTAGACCTGCCATTTATCAAACCGGACGTATCCCCAGCTGTTTACCTTGATCACGTGGTATGCCCCACTGTATTCGTATTTTGGAATATTTTCGTTATATTGCCGTTGGCTGTGCGCATACACATCTCCCGGCCTTTTCATTCCCAATGCTTCATGCGGGCGAATATTGTTATACTTGTCACGCCAAACCGCAAACTTGTTTTGCGCATCTGCAATATTTGCCATAACAGTATGGTTTAACAGTTCCTGCTTCATGGTTCTGTGAAACCGTTCTATCTTACCTTGCGTTTGCGGATGCTTGATTCGTCCATGGATCGGAAGAATATCCAAATCCATAAGCCATCGCTCAAATTGAGTATATCCCTTTTTGAAACCGGCAAACTGCGCTCCATTATCCGAAAGAATGGAATCCGGCAGTCCGAATTCACGAAAAGCGTCCGTAAATACAGGAATTACCACATTTGCAGTGCTTAAGTGCGGAGCAATCTTAATGGCATAGCGGGAATGGTCATCTATAATGTCCAGCGGATAACAGTATTTCCCATCCTCCATCCGGAATTCACCTTTGAAATCCGCCTGCCACATCTGGTTGCACAGTTCTTTTTCAAATCGTACAAAGGGTTTCCGTTTCTGAGATTCCTCCGGGCTGATGCAGCCGTAACGGTTGAGAATGTTATTAACTGTTTTGGCACAAGGGATATTCCTGTGTCCTTCCGCTAAAAGAACATCCCGTATTGTTCTGGCACCCCATCCGGGGTTGCCTGCTCTTAGTTCCAGAATAAGAAACTCTATTTCTTCCGGTGTTCTGGAGGGACTTGTATGAGGGCGTCTGCTCCTGTCTGTAAGTGGTTGGCATTCTTTATAACGGTCTACCCATTTCTGTCCGGTTCGACGCGTGACACCAAACTCACGGCATAAAGCACTGAAGTTGTTACAGTACATGGCTGCTTGTGCAAATTCTCTTCTTTGGTCTTCCACAGTTCTACACTCCCACGGCATCTTGAACACTCCTTTTTGTGCTTTTTCGATGCCTTTATTTTGCTGTAAAACTGTATACCATGTCATTACACACTTGTATACCATGTTACTACACTGTACACATTGGTCCCCCGTGTGCAGGCAGTCGTCTTCCTCGAAGAACTGCCGAATGCTCCGCAGGCCCGATTTCTTTTGTGTCGCGCAAAAGAAACCGGGGAAAAAACCGCGCATAGGGGGGGGCTTTCTACAAAGCCGCCCTCCCCTATGTACCCCTCCTCCTACGTCCGGAACAAATCCGATCAGGAGAGATGCCAGCAGTGCAGTACAGGAACGTGTGTGCCAATCAACACAACACACTTCTCCGCTCACGGTGCAGGCACAGAAACTTTTTGCTGTACCGACAAACACGCGCGCCGGGAGGGGGTACATAGGGGCTTCGAGCGACCGCCGCAGGTGCATACAGATCGCTGTGCGATTTATTTCAGCCCTCGCTTTTCCTCTGTCAGACCGATGATATAATCGGCAGAAACGCCATAGAAACGGCAAAGTCTTTCCAGATCTTCGATTTTCAACTCAGCTCTGCCTGTTTCAATATGATTGTAGCCCTGCTGGCTTTTATCGATAATGGCGCCAATGGTCGCCTGTGTGTAGTCTTTTTCTTCCCGAAGTTCCCGAAGTCGAAGCCGATAATCCATAGTCATTCTCCTTTCATCGATGGAACTATTCTATCATACTCAATTGTTGAGTATTGACTTTTACTCAAACATTGAGTATATTAGTTGTAATCTCTCTATAAGGAGTATGAATGATGTCAGAATTGGTCTGCCAAAATTGTGTCCATTTTCGCCAGCATTATCACCTGACCGAAACGCACGGCTTTCTTCTGGATTGCGGTCATTGTGTTTACCCAAGACTAAAACATAGAAGAGCTGCAGCAAAGATCTGCGACCGTTTTGAAGAACGGTCAGGTTCCTTGCCGCAGCCCAATCGGGAGTGAACCATTCGGTTTCTTACCACAGAGATTTTGGAGATGATTTTGAAATTGGAGCTTCCGCCGGAAATCATCAACGAGGGAAATTCGTAATAAGAACTGTCTGCACCGGCGGGCAGGGGTCTGCCCGCCCTACGGAGCTGTGCAGGCACTGAAACTTTTTTTGCAGTTGCAAATACGCGCGCCGGGAGGGGGTACATAGGGGGAGAGTGGCTTGGTTTGCGGGAGCAAACCTGCAACGCTCTCCCCCTATGTGGTGTTTCTTTGCTCCACTTTCTTTGACCACACAAAGAAAGTGGGCCGCCGGAGGCTAGGGCAGTTTCCTGTGGAAGATAGGTGCCTGCACACGGGCGACCAATGGTCGCCCCTACGGGTTTGTTCGGAAATGCCCGTCCTATATTATTCTCCCTGCGGGATGGTATTCCGGCCTTTGGGCGGTTCGACGGGACCCCATTCCGGCAGGGGCAGCCGCTGCATGGCGCCGAAAATCTTGGTTTTCAGATCGGGGTACTGCTTCTGCAGGCTGGCCAGCAGGTCCTTGACCTCCTGCCGCTTGGTGGATTTATCCGCCGGACAGGTATTGTGCACCACCGGCAGGTTCTGCCGTCTGGCAAAGCTCTCCACCGCCTTTTCCCCCACATAGAGCATGGGGCGGATCTGGGTGATCTCCGTGCGGCTCAGCCAGGTCACGGGCTGGAAACAGCTCAACCGTCCCTCATAGAACAGCGACAACAAAAACGTCTCCACCGCGTCGTCATAGTGGTGGCCGAGAGCAATTTTGTTCATACCCTTGGCAAGCAATGCATCATGAAGCGCGCCCCGGCGCATTTTGGCGCACATGGAACAGGGATTCTTCTCCTTGCGGATATCGAAAATAATGGGGCCGATCTCCGTGTGGATGCAGGTATAGGGGATCTCCAGTTCCCGGCACAGGTCTGCAACCGGCGTGAAATCCATTTCCGGCAGTCCCATATCGATGGTAATAGCCTCCAGCTCGAAGGGCTTGGGATAGTACTTCCGCAGGCCTGCCAGCAGCACCAGCAGCGCCAGAGAATCCTTACCGCCGGACACACCCACGGCGATCCGGTCACCGGCCTCGATCATTTGATAATCATCCACGCACCGGCGGACCAGTCCCATCAAATGCTGCATAAAAATCTCCTTTTTGAAAGAAAAATGCTTCTTGAGAAAACGTGAGAAAACAAGAGAAAAACGGAGCATTCGTGAGTTCGTACGGAGGAAAATAAAAATTCTAAAAATAGGGGTTGACACCGTTTTTCCTTTATGTTATAAAGAGTAAGCGCGTTTAAGGGTATTGTACTCCGGCGCCATGAATTTGTCAAAAATTTTTATATATTACGGAAGCAAAACGCTTTCAATGGAGGTAACTCAATGTCCACTACTATGGCTAAGAAAGAGACCGTCCAGAGAAAATGGTACGTTCTCGATGCAGCTGGCAAGCCCCTGGGCCGCACCGCTGTCACCGCCGCCAAGCTGCTGCGCGGCAAGCATAAGCCCGATTTCACCCCCAACGTTGACTGCGGCGATTTCGTCATCATCGTCAACTGCGACAAGGCTGTTCTCACCGGCAAGAAGGCTGAGCAGAAGATGTATCAGCACCACACCGGCTGGATCGGCAACCTGAAGGAAGTCAAGTATCGCATCCTGATGCAGGAGCGCCCCGAGTTCGCTATGGAGCTGGCTGTTAAGGGCATGCTGCCCAAGAACACCCTGGGCCGCGCTGCCATGACCCGTCTGAAGCTGTACAAGGGCGCCGAGCACAACAATGCCGCTCAGAAGCCCGAAGCTTGGACTCTGGACTAATCAGGGAGGTAACAGAACATGTACGAGAGCAAGAAAGCATATCATTACGGTACCGGCCGCCGGAAGCACTCCGTGGCTTGTGTCCACGTTTATGAAAACGGCACCGGCGCTATCACCATCAACGGCCGCGATATCGACGATTACTTCGGTCTGGATACCCTGAAGTTGCTGGTTCGTCAGCCCCTGAACCTGCTGGGTCTGACCGGCAAGGTCGATCTGGTCATCAAGGTCACCGGCGGCGGTGTCACCGGTCAGGCCGGCGCTATCCGTCACGGCGTTTCCCGCGCTCTGCTGAACGTCAACCCCGAATACCGTGCTGCTCTGAAGGCTGCTGGTTTCCTGACCCGCGACCCCAGAATGAAGGAAAGAAAGAAGTACGGCTTGAAGGCCGCACGTCGCGCACCTCAGTTCTCCAAGAGATAATCATCTCCCCGAGATTTTCGTCCCGGAAGCCCCTGCGGCTTTCGGGGCTTTTTGATACAGGAAAAGCCGCCCATCTGTTTCCATCCCGAGATTCCTTCGAATTTCGGGACTATTTTTTCTCTGATCCGCAAAAACAGAAATTCCGGACATTTGTACAGAAAAAAGGGACAAGTGTCCTATCCT
>JAZSCX010000103.1:0-8961 GCA_045530865.1 Candidatus Avilachnospira sp. | reverse complement strand
ACTTTGCTGACAAATCTCTCATGGTATGATATAGTATTTTTATCAAATAAATCGACAAAGGAGAACTGTACGATGGAATATATTGTGACCAAAGAAAACTTTGAAGAACTCGTTCTGGGCAGCGAAGAACCCATTCTGGTGGACTTCTGGGCAACCTGGTGCGGTCCCTGCATGATGCTTTCTCCCATTGTGGAAGAACTGAGCAAGACCCATAAGGTCGGTAAGGTGAATGTGGATGAGGAGATGGAGCTGTCCCACCGGTTTGGGATCGTATCCATTCCCACTCTAATGGTGTTCAAAGGCGGCAAACTGGTGAATCAGTCTGTGGGCTATCAGCCGCTGGAATCTCTGCAGAAACTGATGGAGGTCTGAGATGGGCAAGGTTCGGCTCAATGAGAACGAAGCGGTGGTCAAAACCGTCCGGGAGGGTTTGAAGCGCACCGGCGGCTACTGCCCCTGCCGTCTGGAACGGACAGAAGCCTTCAAGTGCATGTGCGAGGAGTTCAAGGCCCAGATCGCCGACCCCAATTACGAAGGTTACTGCCACTGTTTCTTGTACTATAAGGAGAAATAAGCAATGAAAAAACTGGATTGCCTGCGCTGCGGAAAAACCATGGCGTATATCAAAAGAGAAAAACTGCAGCTGGGACAGACGGGTTGGTTTCTGGGAGATTGGCCCAATCTCATTGCCGGTGCCTTGGATGTCGATATTTACGCCTGTCCGGACTGCGGCAAGATCGAATTTTTTCGGGCAGAGTCATCAGCGGAGGGTGAAATGCCTCAGAAGCAGTGCCCCAAATGCGGAAAAATGCATGATTTTGATTACCCCAAATGCCCGTTCTGTAAATACGATTACTACTAAAGAATTTTGTAGGGGCGACCATTGGTCGCCCGCAGTGCAGGCAAATGTATAGAAATAAGGACTGCTGCCAAATCGTGCAGCAGTCCTTTCCTTACAGAGCATATTTTCAGTTTACAGGCAATTCTCCCGGAGCCAATTTCGCACATACCGGCAATAATCCTCCTCGGTGCAGAAGGTCAAAAAATACACATAGCATTGTGCCATATAGTATTTTACAGCTTCTGCGTTGCAGGAGCTGTATTTTTTATAGCCTTTGAGAAACAACTCCCGTTCTGCATCAGTCTTTAGAAACGTCTGACCGGGACGGAGGAACAACGCCCATGCAATGTCAAAATCCCGGTTTCCATATCCTGCCAGTTCAAAATCCAGGATGGCACTGATTCGGTGGTCATCCCAGAGCAGATTGGCATAGTGGAAATCACCATGACAGAAAACCGTTTCTTCCTGAGATGGTTTGTTTGCAAAGAAATCCGCCAGAGAAGATAGCTCCAGCTTTTTCAGCAGCTCCTTTGTGGGAGGGTGATAAAATTTTCGGTCAGCTTGCGCTTTTGCGGAAATACGCATCGCGTGCAATTGTGCCAGCGCCTCTCCATATTTTTCCATATAGGAAAGGGAAATGTTATCCTGATTATCTCCGACAATGACGGATAAACGTTGCCCCGGAAGTTCAGCAGTGACAGAGAATGCGCTGCAATTGCGGTCATAGTCGAGCACCTTCGGGAAAACGGGAGAATCCAACTGGGAGAGGATCAAAATCTCGTTTTCAATGGCGGCTCCCGGTTGACGGGCAGCCTTGAGATAGGCGGTGGTTTCCGCACCATTCCAGAGTCCGTGGACATGGAATACATCATTTCCCGCATAGGGATAGCCCAGAATTTTTGTAAGCTGAAAATCGGAAAAGGTGAATGCAAACGGGTCACATGTTTCTCTCCATTTTTCGGGATGCACTATGGCGAATCCTCCTTCCTGTTACGATACAACCAGCCTCCGGCAGGCGGCGGCCAGTGCGGAAAGGGTGCTGCAGGGCACCATCTGGCACAGGGAGGCCATGGTCTGCACACTCCGCAGATACTGCCATTTGCTTTCCGGGATGGGATTCATCCAAATCACACGGCCTGCCTGACGCTTGGCTTCTGCCAACATCTGCGCAGCCCGCGGCATATCGATGGTCTTGGTATCGGATAAAATCAGCAGGGTGGTGGAGGGCCCCAGAACGGCGGGCTTTTTCGTCATCAGACCTGCCAGCGCGGTGCCCAGATCGGTACCTCTGCCGTAAAGTCCGGATTCTTTCACATAATTGCGGAACAGATCCATGTTCTGCAGGGAGAAGGCGCTGGCCTCAAACAGATCCTCCGAAAACAGAAACACCCGGGAGCTCTCCGAGACCTGATTGAGCGACTGGATGAACCGCAGGGCGAATTCGGAAAACTGCATCATGGAGCCGGACACATCGCACAGCAGCACCAGATGCTTGCGGCGGTTGTGTTTTTTTTTGTATTGCAGGCGGTAGAAGCTGCCGCCGGTTTCCAGACCCTTCCGGATGGTTTTCCGGAAATCCAGCTTGCCGCTGTGACCGTGGCGTTGACGCTTGGCGGAAAGCTCGCCGTTGATCTGCTTTGCCACAGACTGAATGACCGCAATGGCCCGGGGGATTTCCGTATCCCGGAACTGGGAGATATCCCGGTACAGCAGACCAAGCTCCGGATCGGCTTCTTCCACGCCGATGCCGGCGTCTTCCATCTTCATCTGCTGCTCCAACAGTGCGCGGGTGAATACGGAATGGATAAAGTTGCCGTAAAGCTCCGGATGGCGGTCAATGCTGCCCTTGTACTTTTCCAGAATGTTCCGCAGCTTCAGCCGCTCTTCCTCCGGCATGGCGGCATAGACCTCCCGGAGATCCTCCCGCAGATCCATGGGTTCACCGTGGAATTTCAGATCCTCCTCTGCCTGCCGGCGGCCTTCTTCCAGCTCGGCCTCCCGCTGCAGCTGCTCCTGTGCCTGCTGCCGCATGGCCTCTTCGGAGATGAAAAAGCCGTCAAAGACCCGGTCAAAGGCACTCAGCTCCTGCTGGGATTTGGCAAATACAGTGCGCAGGGCGGTTTTGACCGTGTTTCGATCCTCAAAACCGAGATCGATCAGAATCTGGCTGGCATCCGCAGTCTCCTGCGGGCCGACGGTCAATCCCTCCAGCCGCAGCATTCTGGCAAACAGGCTCAGCTTTTCCAGATACACCGAGGGCTCAGCCATGGTGACAGTCTCCGTGTCCGTGATGGGGGCAGCCGCTTTCCTGCTCGCAGCTGTGAGCTTCCTCCAACACATTCAGATCCTCGTTGTTTTTCAGAATAAAGCCTGCCGTCTGCCGCAGGGCGTCCGGCGTCAGTTCCCGGATTCCCAGTGCGTCCAGTGCGGCGGCCCAATCCAGTGTTTCGGCAATGGAGGGCTTTTTCAGAATGGCTTCGCTGGCGCGGAGCTTCTGGACTGCCACCGCTACCTGTGCGCACAGACGGTCATCCACATGGGGCAGCTTGGCGCGGAGAATGGCCAACTCCTTCTCCAAATCGGGGTACTGAATATAGAGATAGGCGCAGCGGCGGCGCAGGGCTTCGGACAGGGGACGGGCACGGTTGGAGGTCAGCACCACAAAGGGGATGGAATTGGCCTTGATGGTGCCCACTTCGGGGATGGTCACCTGCATTTCCGACAGCAGCTCCAGCAGGAAGGCTTCAAATTCCTCATCGGCCTTATCGATCTCATCGATCAGCAGCACCACCGGCTTTTCCGAGCGGATGGACTGCAGCAAGGGACGCTCCAGCAGGTATTCATCGCTGAACAGAGAGCGGGTCAGAGAATCCTTGCCCTGCGTGTTCATGTTGACCTGAATGTGAAGCAGCTGCTTCTGGTAGTTCCATTCATACAGGGCTTTGCTCTCGTCCAGACCTTCGTAGCACTGCAGGCGCACCAGATCCCGATCCAGTGCGGCAGCCATGACCTTGGCGATCTCTGTTTTGCCGACGCCTGCCGCGCCTTCGATCAGCAGCGGACGGCCCAGCGCCAGCGCCACATGGAGGGTCACAGCAAGGGTATCATCGTAAATATAATGGGCTTGATCCATTTTCTGTTTCAAAAGTTCCAGATTCATAAGAATTCTCCTGAAATGATAATTTATGGCGTGACATGAGTCAGTTCCGGTCTTTTTTCTGTGGTACAAAGGCAGATCCGGGCGTTTTCCAGCCGATATTCGTGAAGCTGATAGGGTAAAGAAGCGTGAGATTGCTCCAAAAATGCGGTATTTTCACGCAAAAAAACCGTAAAACTGTTCAGCGGAATGGTCAGACCGCCGCCCAGCGTCTTGACAAAGGCCTCCTTTGCCGACCACAGGCGGTTCAGCTGATCTTTGCACTGCTGTTCAGGGAGCGTATCCAGTCCTTCCAATTCTTTTGCCTGAAAGAACCGGCGGGCAATCTCCATGGTGCAGCGGGGCTGCTCCACATCCACACCCACGGGATCACAGCTGACGGCGCAGACGGCCCAACTGCCGCTGTGGCTCAGGGAGAAATGGATGCCTGGTTTTGTGGTCAAAAACGGCTTTCCAAGGGCGTTTTTTTCGAAAATTTGCGCGTTTTTTGGGACTCCAGCCTGCAACAATGCGTGCTGAAGCAGCCATCCTGCGCCGGTTTTTCGCGCTTTATCGGCATCAAACCGGCAAATTTGGACGGATTTTTGCCGTTCCGGCGGCAATTCCGGCAGGAAAAACTGCCATTTTCCGTCCAAAAACGGCTGTAAATTCATTCCGTAAAGCTGTGCCATGGCTCAGGCAAGCTCCTGCTCTTCTCCCAACAGCCGCATACCGGCAACTGCAGTGACCGGCAGGGAGAAGGCGATAGCCTTGGCGTTCGTCTTCAGACCGGCCTGTTCCATAACGGCGGTCATGATCCCGTTCTTTTTGGCAGTGGGAACCACGATCAGCACGGCTTCCTTTTCCGAGGCCAGAGAGAAGCCGAGGAATTTGTTGGCGTTTTCCATGCCGGTGCCCTTGGCGTGAAGCACGGTGCCGCCGCCTGCACCCTGTGCCCGGGCAGCAGCCATGATCTGTTCGCTATAGCCCTGATTGGCAATGACCACCAGCAGCTCGTATTGGGTATCTTTCAAGGTCTGTTCCTCTCCCTTCTCAAAAGTTTGATCGTTCAGAAGAAATTGCAGCTGTTTTTTTCCGCCCACGCTGCTCAGGGGCACAATGAACGCAATTCCCGTGCCGGGAACATCGATATACAGCTTTTTCTGCAGCTGTGCTTTGGCTTTTGCCCAGGTTTCACCTGTGACGATATGCGCCAGAATGGCCTTTTCCGTGGCTGCAAGACCGAAATAGTCCAGCACATCGCTGACAGCTGTGCCTCTGCCCAGCATCATCATGCTCAGGGAGGCGCCGATCTCATCGTAAATGTTCTGGAACCGCTTGGCCTGACGGCGGTTGACGATGGATATCATGGCATATATTTCGTGCATAGCGGCCCCCTTTACAGTTCGATGATGGCGTCATCGTCCAGCAGATCCAATGCAAAAGCAAGCTTGGGTTCGGGGATCCGCTTGCTGCTGCGGGCAGTCTTCCACTGGGAAACCAAACCCAGCACCTGAATGGTGATCAGCGGTGTCATGGCGACCATGGCGACAACACCGAAGGCATCGGTGGTCAGATTGCCGCCTACGGCTGTGCAGGCGCCCTGTGCCAGCGGCAGAAGAAAAGCGGCAGTCATGGGACCGGAGGCAACGCCGCCGGAGTCGAAAGCGATGGCGGTGTACAGTCTGGGGACGAAGAACGAAATGATCAGAGCGATGGCATAGCCGGGAATGAGGACATACAGAATGGAAATTCCGGTCAGCACCCGAATCATGGCAAGGCCTACGGAGGCGGCAACGCCGATGGAAAGCGCCATGCCCATGGTGCGGGCGGAGATGGCGCCGTCGGTCATTTCCTCAACCTGCTTATTGAGCACATAGACGGCAGGTTCTGCCCGGACAATGAAGAAGCCCATGATCATGCCGATGGGCACGATGATCCATGACATCCGGGAGCTTGCCAGCACCTGCCCCAGATAATTACCGGCAGGCATGAAGCCCACGTTGGCACCGGTGAGGAACAGCACCAGACCGATGTAGGTGTAAACCAGACCGATGGCAATTTTACCGAGGCTGCGGCCCGACATCTTCAGCATAAAGATCTGGAACAGACCAAACACGGCAATGATGGGCAGCAGAGAGACTGCGATCTCATGGATGTAAGTGGGCAGACCGCTTACAAAATACTGCCACAGCTCCACGGAGTCGGAGAGCTCCGGCAGAGCGGGGGCGGTATAGGCACTGCTGTCCGCCCGGAAGATCAGACTCAGCAGCATGACGGCGGCGATGGGGCCCACAGAGCACAGGGCAACCAGACCGAAGCTGTCGTCCGCTGCATGGCGGTCACTTCGTATGGCGCTGATACCGACGCCCAGCGCCATGATGAAGGGCACAGTCATGGGGCCTGTGGTGACACCACCGGAGTCGAAAGCAATGGCGAGGAAGCTGTCGGGAATAAAAAACGCCAGGACAAAGGTGAGGATGTACAGCACCAGCAGCAGGACGTTCAGCGGAATACCCAGCAGCATACGCAGCAGCGCCACGGCAAGGAAGATACCCACACCAACGGCGACAGCGAGGATCAGCGTCATGTTGGGTACGGAAGGCACCAGATTGGCCAGTACCTGCAAATCCGGCTCGGAAATGGTGATCAGCACACCCAGCAAAAAGGCCAGAATCAGCAGCAGCCAGACCTTGCGGCTTTTGGTCATGGCAGTGCCGACCCGTTCGCCCATGGGGGTCATGGAGACCTCTGCGCCAAGGGTGAAGAACATCATACCGGCAATCAGCATGGCGCCGCCCAGCAAAAAGCAGAGCAGAATACTGGAAGAAATGGGGGCGACCGAGAAGCAGAGCACCAGCACCAGCCCCATAATGGGAAGCACGGCCTGCAGGGCTTCCTTCAGTTTTTCTTTTAGTGGTTCTGTAAATGTGTTATGCAAGACGGTTCCTCCGTTTTTGACATTATGGATATAATAGCATAAAAAAGGGGCTAAACCTAGCCCCTTTTCCCGTGTTTACAGAAAATTTATTTGTTTTTATCTATGTTCGGATAGTGATGGCGGCAGGCGGGCGACCAATGGTTGCCCCTACGGGAGATACGGGGGTGCGTTCGGGCGGGGCGTCAGGGATGCCGCCCCCTACGGATCCGATGTCAGACCGAGACGGCTGTACATGACCTTCTTCACGGCGCGGAGGATGTTTTCATAGCCGGTGCAGCGGCACAGGTGACCGGACAGCAGCTTCCGCAGTTCTTCGTCGGTGTAAAGCTTGCCGCTTTCCAGAATTTCCACGGCGGTCATGATAAAGCCGGGGGTGCAGAAGCCGCACTGGATGGCGGCTTCATCCACAAAGGCCTGCTGAATATCGCTGAGCTCGCCGTTGGGGCCCAGAAGTCCTTCCAGTGTGCGGACGGATTTACCGTCTGCCCATGCTGCCAGATACAGGCAGGAGTTATAGCACCGGCCATCGATGATCACATTGCAGGCACCGCATTCTCCCACTTCGCAGCCTTTTTTCACGGAGGTCAGGCGGAAGTCATTCCGGAGCAGGTCGGTCAGGCTGGCGCGGACATCCACCATGGTGGTGACTTCCTTGCCGTTAATGGTGAGGGTGATCTGTTTAAACTGTGCCATCAGACTTCACCTCCTGACAGTTCGATGGAGCGGGTCAGGCAGCGCTTTGCCAGCTCCTGCGCGATGTGCTGCCGGAAGGCTTTGGAGGCGCGCCAGCTGTCACGGGGGTTGATATCCTCCAGAACGGCTTTGCCGAAGGCGGCAACGGTTTCGGGACAGACAGGCTTTCCCTTTGCGGCGGCTTCTGCCGTAGGCGCCCGCATGGGGATGGGGCCGGTGACGCCATAGGCGATGCGAACATCCTCAATGACCGATTTATCCTCGGAGAGCTTCACATTGACGGAGCAGCCGATGGTGGCAATGTCCATGGCTTCCCGCATGGCGTATTTGATATAGTGTCCCTGATAGCCTTCGTAAGCGGTTTTCGGGATCAGGATGGCGGTCTGAATCTCATCGGGCTTCAGATCCACGGTGCCTGCCTTGATGTAGAATTCCCGGATGGGCACGATTCGCTTGCCGTTTTGTCCCGTCAGCTCCACCAGCGCATCCCACGCAAAGAGGGTGGAGGCGGAGTCAGCAGAGGTGACGCCGTTGCAGGTATTGCCGCCGATGGTACCGGCGTTGCGGATCTGGGGGCCGCCGACCATGTCCACGGCTTCGCCCAGCACATTGATGTACTGCTGAATGATGGGATCACGGGTGATGGAGGTGAAGCAGGTCAGACTGCCGATGCGGATGGTATCGTCGGTCTCCATGCTCACGCCGCGGATCTCATCCAGACCAAAGATGGAGATCAGGGCTTTTCCTGCCCGTTTGCCTTCCCGCATCTGCACCAGCACGTCGGTGCCGCCTGCGATGATCTGGGCTTCGGGGTGGGCGATACGAAGCGCAACGGCATCCTGCACGCTGGAAGCTTCGTACAATGCTGCCATATCATACATAGTTTCAACCTCCTTCGATCAAACCGGCTTCCCGGAAGGCCTCAAAGAGCACATGGGGGGTGATGGGGCAGCGGTCAATGGCTACGCCGGTGGCGTTGAGAATGGCATTGCGGATGGCGGGTGCGCCGGAGCAGGTGGGCGGTTCGCCCAGCGATTTGGTGCCGTAAGGACTGGTGGGCTCCGGATTCTCTACAAAATGGGCTTCCAGATGGGGATGATCCATAAAAGTGGAGAGCTTGTAGTCCAGAAGATTGTTGTTCAGGGGCTTGCCGGTTTTGGCATCGAACTTCAGCTCTTCGGAGAGGCCGAAGCCAATGGCCATGGACATGCCGCCGTGCACCTGTGCCTCTGCCAGCTGGGGGTTGATCAGGGTGCCGCAGTCATGGACATTGAGCAGCCGGGTCAGCTTTACCTTGCACATGGGAATATCCACCTCCACCTCTGCAAAGGAGCAGCCGTAGGAGAAGGC
>JAZSCX010000046.1:0-8578 GCA_045530865.1 Candidatus Avilachnospira sp. | reverse complement strand
CTCAAGGCTGAGGTTTGGAACGTGACAAAGCTGGCGCTCAACGGCACCGATCTGGAATACTGCGTCAATGATAAGCGCGGTTCGCCCTTTGATTACACCGTGGAAGCCGCCTCTATGCTCCATGTGGGCGAGAACCTCATGGAGGTGGAGGGCGTTGCCAGAAGCTTCTCCATGTTCATGCGGCCGCCTTATCTGTACCTGTCCGGTGATTTCGGCGTGGATGCCGAAAAGCGGATGGTACAGCCCGTGCATCAGATTGCCAATGTGGGCTGGGAGCAGATCGGCTATCCCTGGTTCTCCGGTGACGGTGTGTTCAAAACCTCTTTCACTGTGGAAGCAAGCTTTGAAAAGGTCGTCCTGACCGTGCCCACCAAGGATATTGCCAGCATCTGGGTCAACGGCGAATTTGTCGGCAAGCGGCTGTGGCTGGCGGAGGAAGTGGATATCACATCCGCTGTCAGGCCCGGCGAAAACGCGCTGGAGGTGCGTGTGACCTCCACCCGTGCCAATATGTACGGCTGTGAGACGGCAGAGCGGTTCGGTTCCGGCCCCATTTATGCGGCATATACTGCGGAACGGACGGAAAACGGCATTCTGGCGCCCATGGAAGTCCATACCTATAAATAACGTCTCAAAAGCTCCGCCAAAAGGCGGAGCTTTTTGCTTGCCCCTCCACAGGACGCTTCGTCAAACCGCACATATTCGAACAGTCATTTTTGTAAGAGTGGCGGACGATTTTACATTTTTTGCGGACGTCTGTCACTATAATTTTTTGGCAAGCTTGTGTTATACTGTTGTAAACTGCAAAATGGCGTCCTGCCTGCGTCGGAGCATTTTGCAACATGGCACCGATTTCGGTGTTGTTAAAACAAAAAGGAGGAAAATACATGAAGAAACGACTGTTAAGCATTCTACTTGCTGCAGCAATGCTTTTGTCCGTGCTTCCCACTGCGTTTGCAACGGAGACGGATGAATTTGTACCTGTGGCAGTGGAACTGGTGAACCCCGACTTTGAAAGCAATCCTGCCGAGACTGTCGTTCCCGGCTGGGAAGCATCCGGATTTGGTGCATGGGCTGTAGGCACGGTATGCACGACTTACAGCAACAACTGGCACATTACGAACCAAAGTCTGGTGGTTATGCAGGGCGCATGGGCAAGCCAGAAGGTAGAAAATCTGGTTCCCGGCGCCACCTATAGACTGACCGCTAACATGTGTGGCTGGGATGACGGCGGCGCAGGTGTTCTGGCGCTGGAGATGCTGGATGCATCCGGTGCAGTGATCGCAACGGAGTCTGTCGATGCAGTATACGGCGGTGCCGGTGCTATCAATGAAAACGTGGTGGAGGCCACTCTGCCCGCAAACTGCACCGCTGTGAACATCAAGGTCTCCAACGGCGCTGAGGCAAGCATGTGGTGTCTCGCCGATGACTTCACCCTGACCCAGATCGCCGAGCCCAAGCCTTTCGAGCCCGTGGCTGTGGAGCTGGTGAACCCTGGTTTTGAAGATAACCCCTCTGAGCTGGTTGTCCCCGGCTGGGAAGCCTCCGGCTTCGGTGCATGGAGCCCAGGCACGGTGTGCACGACCTACAGCAATAACTGGCACATTACGAACCAAAGTCTGGTGGTTATGCAGGGCGCATGGGCAAGCCAGAAGGTTGAAAATCTGGTTCCCGGCGCCACCTATAGACTGACCGCTAACATGTGTGGCTGGGATGAAGGCGGCGCAGGCGTTCTGGCGCTGGAGATGCTGGATGCATCCGGTGCAGTGATCGCAACGGAGTCTGTCGATGCAGTATACGGCGGTGCCGGTGCTATCAATGAAAACGTGGTGGAGGCCACTCTGCCCGGAAACTGCACCGCTGTGAACATTAAGGTCTCCAACGGCGCTGAGGCAAGCATGTGGTGTCTCGCCGACGACTTCACCCTGACCCAGATGACTGCAGGCAATCCATATGCACCTATAGTGCCCTCTGATCCTACGGTTGAAGAATTCCAGCCCATCCCCGTGGAGCTGGAAAACGGCAGCTTTGAGACTCTCACTGCCAACGGCAGCCAGGCCAAGGGCTGGGCTCCCGGCGACGGTGGCAGCAACACCTATGTCACCTATGTGACCGGCGTGGCTACCGACGGCAATGTTTCCTGCAAGATGGCCAACGAGAGCAACAGAACGGCCTACCACGTCTACAACGACTATTGGGTCAAGGGCCTGATTCCCGGCGGCACCTATAAGATCACTTATGATGTTAAGGGCAGCCTGACCTGGCTGGGCGACGCCGAGGCAGAACCTGCAAACAACATGGGTATGGATATCCTGCCCTATGACTACACCGGTACCTGGGTCGAAGGCGCCTCCATCATGAGCATCGGCGGCATCAAGGTTACCGATGAATGGCAGACCCACGAGGGCGAGATCACCCTGCCTCAGGGCTGCACCAGAATTGTTCTCCGACCCGGCTTCTACAACTGGGGCGGCGCGATCTATCTGGATAACTTCACCGTGACTCTGATGGAAGTTCCCGAGGGTGTGGATCCCTCCGCTCCCACCGAGCCTGCGGAAGACGATGAGCCCAGATTCGATCCCGCCGATTCCGTTGACGGCGTTCAGATGATCTTCAACCCCTCCTTCGAGATCGTGGACACTGCCAGCGGCAAGCCTTCCGGTCATGACTATCTGATTCAGGCCGGTAATGAAGATACTTCTATTGGCATCAATACCGATCCCACCTATGTCAGAACCGGCACCAACTCCGTGCACCTGCTTAATGACGGCCCCGGCGCACTGGTTGCCGTGCTTCCCGACCATATTCCGTTGACCAAGGGTGCCACCTACGTCCTGTCCTACTGGGTCAAGGGTGAAGCCACTGCCCAGGTATTCCCCTACACTGGACTGGTCTTTGGTACCGACGCGGATGGCTCACTGGAAACTCCCGGCGTCGAAAGCGAGAGTACGAAGATTAGCGCTGATCCTACCCGCTGGCAGAATGTGATTGTTACCTTTGTTGCTCCCTCTAACAGAGACTATGTGCATCCTTACATCGGCTTTGCATGGGGCACCGGCAATCTGTACATTGACGATATCGAAATGTATCTGGTTGCCATGCCCGGCGGCGAGTCCATTGACGGCCTGCAGTGGCTGGACAACGGCAACTTTGAGGAAGTGACTGATGGCGTCACCGACGGCCACACCTTCACCGGCGACGTGTCCGTGGAGACCACCGAGGTCTACGAAGGCACCAACTCCCTGAAGATGACCGGCTCCGAGGATGCCTATGTTACCATCCCCGTCCGCAATGCTGTTTCCGGCGGTACCTACACCGTCTCCTTCTGGCACAAGGGCGAACTGGACGAAGGCAGCATCACCCTGACTGCCGATCTGTACCGTGAGAACGATGTCTCCGATGCAACGGATAACTTCCGCGGCACCCTGAATGCCGGCGCTGCGGTTCCCGGCAGCGAATGGCAGCAGTTCGTGGGCGTCCTCTCCATCCCCACCAACGCCAAGTATGCCGAAGTCAAGATCGGCTTCACCGAAGGCAGCGGTACCGTCTATGTGGACGATGCCCAGATGCTGCTGGTCACCGGCCCCGATCTGGCCAGACTGCTGCCCGATCAGGTGTTCTACTACACCGGCGAGAATGAAACCGGCAAGGCCATCACCACCTTCTATGAGGGCTATCATGCAGCAGACATGGTCGAGATCGACTTCGAGCTGATCGACAACGCAGACGGCACCGTTCTGGCTTCCGCTGACAACGTTGCCATCGTGAACGATCAGGCAGTGTTCGAATTCGATATGGATCTGCTGACGAAGGAACAGTACGGCTACACCGTCCGTGCTACCATCTACAACAAGGGCTTTGATAACCCCCGTATGATCCTCTCCGATAAGGTCTATGTCTGGGATCGTCCTCTGGCTCTGAACGCCAACGGCGAATTCCTGGATGGCGACTTCGATGAGAACGGCAACTATGTTCCCAACGGCGAGATCTTCACTCCCGTTATCGGCTTCGAAGTCTACGGCTCCCGCGGTCTGGAATCCGGCAACCTGCAGGCCGAGCATCTGGAGAAGCTGAAGGAAGGCGGCATCAACACCATCCTGTACTACATTCCCAGTAACGATGATCAGAATGGCTGGAAGAAGACTATTGAGGAACTGGATCTGGTCCACTCCCTCGGCATGAAGGCTCTGATCCTGATGTACTGGGGCATGGCACCCGCAGGTGCACCCAGCAACCTCAGCAGACAGCCCGCAACCGTGGAAGCCCTGAAGGATCATCCCGCCATCTATGCATGGTACACCGCCGACGAACCCTTCTCTCATGATGCCGATGGCGACAGAGTCCGTCAGCAGCTGATTGATGGCTACAAGATGATCCGTGAGATCGACCCCGTCCATCCCATCTACTACACCGAGGATAACGCTCCTCGCTACGCAGAGTCCGATCACTATGCCGATATCGTCTCCATCGACCCCTACTCCGGCGCCGCTGCTGACTACGAAGTCCGTGTCGGCGACAGAACCGCTCAGGTCACCTCCGAGACCGATAACGCAAGACCCGTCAACAACATCCTGCAGGCCTTCACCTTCGCAGGCAGCAAGCCCACCGAAGCACAGTTCCAGAATATGCTGTACGCAGCCTATCTGGGCGGCTCCAGAACTCTGGGCTACTGGTGTGTGCAGGATTGGGATCCCGATCCCGTGATCTATGAAAGAGATCTGTGGAACGTCATCACCAGCTTCAACGCCAATGAGTATCCCATCATCGTCGAGCAGTATGCCGACGGTCAGGGCGTGTTCGAAGCACAGTCCCGCGGCAGCAGTGCATGGTACGATCTGTGGGAGGCCGACGGTGCCTACTACCTGATGGTCACCAACCGTACCAGAAGCACCAATGTGGTCAATGTTCCCTTCGCAGGTGACATTGCAGCTCTGGAACTGGTTACCCAGTACCTGACGGCTGGCATTGAACTGGCTGAGACTGCCGATGGCTTCTCTGTCACCCTGCCCGCTTCTCAGGGCGCTCTGGTGAAGATCACCGGCGAACTGGCTGAAGCTCCCGAGCCGGACACCACCGAGCTGGAAGAAGCTATCGATGCTGTGGATGAACTGGTTGTCGACGACTACACCGCCGACAGCTGGGCAGCTGTAGAAGAAGCACTGGAAGCTGCAGAAGCAGTTCTGGCTGATCCCGATGCAACGCAGGACGAGATCGATGCCGCTGTTGCTGCACTGGAAGCAGCCATCGAGGCTCTGGAAACCAAGCCCGAGGCTCCTAAGCCTCCCGTCCGTCCTGTCCTTCCCATTCTTCCCGTCAGACCCAGTGCACCCGTTGTGAAGTTCCCCTTCGTGGACGTTCCTGCCACCGCGTGGTACTATGACGAAGTCAAACTGGCATGGGAAAAGGATCTGATCGACGGCATGACCGGCACTCTGTTTGCACCCGATAAATCCCTTACGGTTGCGCAGGCCATCAAGCTGGCAGCAGCTCTGCATCAGTTGGATTACGCAGGCCGCGTGACTCTGAAAAACGGTGCAGTCAACTGGTACGATACCTATGTGGCCTACGCTGTAGATAAGGGTGTTATCGATGCCAAGTACGAATCCTACACCTACGCACAGATGAACGCGGAAATCTCCCGTGCAGAATTTGTGGCAATCTTCCATGGTGCAATGGATAGCTACAAGGCCATTAACACGGTGGCTGACAACGCCATCCCCGATGTAAAAATGGATCATGAGTACGCCGCAGAGATCTACGAGTTCTATCGTGCAGGCATCCTGGGCGGCAACGACTCCAAGGGTACCTTCCTGCCTGAGGACACCATCAACCGCGCAGAGATGACCGCCATTCTGATCCGGATGTTCGATGCATCCGTCAGAAAGACCTTCACTCTGCTGTAATCCTTGTTGAATAGCAGCAATTATGCTGCTCTTCGTGGTTACCGCTGCCCGTGCAGCCAAGCTGTACAAGTGCGTGATCACCAATGCAGGCAATAACACTGTGGAAACCGAGCCTGTCACTGTGACCGTGACCAACGGTTAAACCGAATAAACAATCGTATAACCTAAACGGCTCCCGGAGGCTAAAACCTCCGGGGGCATCTGAAAAACAGCAGCGAAGCAAACGCTTCGCTGCTGTTTTGATGTTCTTATATCCTTACTGCTTTTCGTGCTCGATGAGTTTCCAGGTGGCTTCGATCAGATTGGCGAACATGGGGTTTTCCATAGCGCGGATGATGAAGCTCTGGCGGGGGGTGTTGATGTCTTCACCGGAGATCTGGAACATGCCGTACTGCTCACACAGGCCGCGGAGACGCTCCAGCTGCTCCATGGTGTTGCGGGTGGGCATATAGGTGACGGCCTTGACGCCCTCTTCCTTCAGACACTCGAACACATCCTCCAGATAGTCGTCCTCGAACTTCTGGGCCTTCTTATCGCCGGTGACAGAAGCGGTCACGTCGCCCAGATAGGCGTAGCACAGGAAAGCATCCACTTCCTTGCACAGGGCAACCACCTCGGGCAGCTTGGGGCACTCATCGGTGGCGTCGATATAGATCTTGGGGACAAAGGCGCCCTTCAGCATACCCAACAGGTCATACTCATAGAAGGGATACTCCAGATCCAGCATCTGTGCCTTCTGCTTGTCGTTGAGGCTCATGCCGATGGAGGCCAGATAGTCCACCATGGCCTGTCCCTTGCCGACCTTTTTGACCATTTCCATGGCCAGTGCGTACATCAGGTGGCGCTCGGTGACGCCGCCGCCTTCTTTACCGAGGGACAGGGGCAGCACATCCCGGTCATAATCCAGCTCCATGCCCAGCAGATCGTTGATTTTGGCGATCATCTTGCGGTTGCGCTCGTGGCGGGCGGCCCGGTAGGGGGCGAAGAACTCGGTCAGACGGCCGATCTTGTCGTGGGGGACGGACTGGATGGTCATGTAGCTGCAGCCCACCTGATCGGGGTTGTTGGTGCGGCGGCCTTCCAGACGGGTGCCGTCCATGGACACGCGGCACTCCATGCCGATGGTCACGGGGATATCGATGATGGTGGCTGCTTCCAGAAATTCTTCTGCGCGGGAGATGCTGGCATGGTGGATGATGCCGGCGGTGCACAGACCCTCCATGCGGGCGGCATAGACAGCGGCGGTGGGGGAATAGGGGGAGAAAGAATAGGTGGTATGGATGTGGTTATTGATGTACTGGGGTACCATGGGAGGGAACTCGGTGGTTTTGAGAACTTCCTTCAGGTTGGCCAGACGTTCTTCTTTGGTGGGGGCATTCAAAAGATTGAGAACCTGAATGTCGATCATGGGTGGTACTCCTTTGTGAAATAGTATCGAAGAAAAAAGGGGCTGTCCGTTGGCAAAATGCCTGCACACAACCCCTCAGTCAGCTACGCTGACAGCTCCCCTTGCACAGGGGAGCCTATTGCCAGCATCTTATTTATCTTAGTTCAGCATGACCTGACCGCCGGTGACAGGGATGGCCTGACCGGTTTCGTACTTCTGCTCCACGCAGTACATGACGGCGCGGGCAACGTCCAGAGGCAGGCAGCCGCGGTTCATGGGCACCTTGGCCTCGTAGAAGCGGCGGACGTCTTCCACAGTCTTGGCGCCGGGAACCTTGCCGGCTTCCAGATACTGGACAAACAGGCCGCGGACGGGATCGCTCCACAGGGGACCATCCAGATAGTTGCCCGGGCAGATGGCGTTGACCTTGATGTTGTAGGCGCACAGTTCCAGAGCCCAGCTCTGCACCAGACCAATGGCGCCGAACTTGGAACCGGCATAGGCAAAGTTCTTATTGGAGCCTTCCAGACCGGACTTGGAGCTCATGGCGATGATATCGAACATGGCTTCGGGATCAGCCTCGTGCTGTGCCTGCATGATGATGGAGGCATATTTGGCGCACAGGAACAGGCCGGTGTAGTTGATGGCGGTGACAAATTCCATATCCTTCTTCTCGAAGGTGGCGATGGGGCCGGAACGGACGACACCGGCATTGGCGACCATCATATCCAGACCGCCAAACTTTTCCACAGTCTGAGCCACCAGATTGGCAACAGACTCTTCGTCGGAAACGTTGACAGCGATGGCGCAGGCACGCTCACCCATCTCGGCGGCAACGGACTCAGCCAGAGGCTGGTTCATGTCGGCGATGACGATGATTGCGCCTTCCTTGTACAGCTCTTCGGCAATGCCCTTGCCAAAGCCCTGTGCGGCACCGGTGACGATGGTGATCTTGCCTGCCAGACGGCCTTCGCCGGCGGGACGGTTGTGGATGTTTTCCTTGGCAATTGCCTGCCATTTGGTCATATCGACGCTCATGATTACCACTCCTGTATGTAAAATGTTTTGTTTATGTTGTTTCTTTTTGTATTATAACCTTTGTCCCGGAGAACTGCAATATGTTTATCGAAAATAATCTGGCATTTTTCTGTAGGTGTTACAATGATGTGTGACAAATAGAAAAAAGAATAGTGAATAGGGCTGGCCTGTGTTAAGGTTGAGTTGCTCAGACAAAACCGAAAGGCAGGTGCCATCCTATTCACTATGAGTAAGATAACACAAGACATGC
>JAZSCX010000080.1:0-17877 GCA_045530865.1 Candidatus Avilachnospira sp. | reverse complement strand
GCATGTCTTGTGTTATCTTACTCATAGTGAATAGGATGGCACCTGCCTTTCGGTTTTGTCTGAGCAACTCAACCTTAACACAGGCCAGCCCTATTCACTATTCTTTTTTCTATTTGTCACACATCATTGTAACACCTACAGTTACAATTGTCGAATTCACATAATCGGCATTGACTTTTTTATAAAAGTTGCTAAAATAGTTTTATAAGCTCGTTACAAGGAGTGTCATACTATGTATATGCAGCAATCCATTGTCAAATGTGAATCCGGTTTGTACAACCGTCAGGCTACCTATTTTATTCAGAAGGCCAACGAGTTCAAGTCCAGCATCTGGATTGAAGTGGATGATCGTCGGATCAATGCCAAGAGCCTGCTCGGTGTTCTGTCCATGGGTATTACCAAGGGCACTCGCATCAGCCTGATTGCGGAAGGTCCCGATGAAGAGGAAGCGGTCAATGCATTGACTGAAATGCTGATCAGGGAGATCTTCTAATTCTCATATACCATGACTGCCTCAAAAACGGGGATCGTTTTTGAGGCAGTTTTTGAATCAGGAGGTGAATCTATTGACGTTTGACGAATTGCGCGATAAAGCTCATTCTCTGCCCATGTCTCCCGGCGTGTATCTCATGCAGGACAAGTCCGGCTGTGTGATTTATGTGGGCAAAGCTAAAAAGCTACGAAACCGTGTCAGTCAATATTTTCTGGATTCTGCCTCCCATTCACCCAAAACGCGGAAAATGGTCTCCATGATCGATCATTTTGATGTGATTATTGCTGCATCGGAATTTGAAGCGCTGGTTCTGGAATGTTCTCTGATCAAGCGCCATATGCCCAAGTATAACATTCTTCTGAAAGATGATAAGGGTTATCCGTATGTACGGCTCGATCTCCGGGAAGAATATCCTGTTATGACCATGGTCAATCGTGTGGTAGATGATGGTGCTCAATACTATGGCCCCTACGGCGGCCGTTTTGTCACCCAGCAGCTGATGGATACTATTCGGCTGACCTTCAAGCTGCCCGGATGCGGAAAAGTTTTTCCCAGAGACTTGGGAAAAGATCGTCCCTGCTTGAATTATCACATGAACAATTGTGATGCCTGGTGTCAATTGAGCCGATCTCCGCAGGAGTATCGGGAGATTATGAAGCAGGTCGTTCTGTTGCTTCAGGGAAAATATAAACAAATCTCGCACACCCTCAGACAGCAAATGGAAGAGGCGGCAGAAGCATTGGAGTTTGAACGTGCGGCTGTCCTGCGTGACAGGGTGATTGCCATTGAAAATCTGGGCAAAAAGCAGCTTGTCACAGCAGGCACGATGGCACATACCGACGTGATTGGCTATTACGAGGGCTCTGCAAAGGCATGCTTTACGGTACTGCACTATGTAGATGGCAGCTTGCTGGACAAGAGTTTTGAGATCGTTCCGATCTGCGGCAGCAGGGAAGAGGCCGTATCCTCTTTGGTCAAGCAGTATTATTTGGCCAGAAACTGTGCGCCCAAGGAAATTCTCCTGCCTTGCGAAATGGAGGATGCGGAGCTGTTTTCTGACCTGCTGTATCAGAACCTGAACAAGCGCGTACACATCCGTGTGCCCCAACGGGGCGATGGTGTTAGGTTGGTTGAGCTCGCCAATAAAAATGCGGAGGAGGAAACTGAACGTGTCACCTCCAAGGATGAACGAACCGCCAGCACGCTTCACTTGCTGCAAAATCTGTTGGATCTGCCGGAAAAGCCGGTGAGAATGGAGTCTTTCGATATTTCCAATACCGCCGGAACGGATATCGTTGCGTCCATGGTGGTTTTTGTAGACGGAAAACCGAGGAAAAAGGACTATAAACGCTTCAAAATCGAGGGGCTTTCCGATCAGGATGACTATCGGTCCATGGCGCAGGTTTTGCAGCGGCGGTTCCGACGGTTTACAAATCAGGATGATGGTTTTTCCGATCAACCGGATCTTTTGCTGATCGATGGCGGCATTGCGCATGCACAGACGGCTGAAAATGTATTGAGAGAAATGGAACTGCATTTTCCTGTGTTCGGCATGGTGAAGGATGACCGGCATCGCAGCAGAGCACTGGTGACGGCAGAAGGGCGGGAGATCAGTATTCAGGCCCATCCGTCTGTGTTTTCTCTGATCGGTCAGATTCAGGAGGAAACCCACCGCTTTGCAATCGATTATCATCGGCTGCTGCAGAGCAAACGCGTGCAGGAATCTGTTTTGGATCAGATTTCCGGTATTGGTGCTGTACGCAAAAAAGCGCTGCTTTCCAAATTCCGCTCCGTTTCCGCCATAAAAAAAGCTTCTGTTTCAGAATTGGAACAGGTTCTTCCCGGCAGACAAGCGGAAGCAGTTTATAACTTTTTTCATCAAAAACAGGAGGAAGAAGCATGAGAGTGATCACCGGCTCTGCAAAAGGTGTGCGGCTCAAAACGCCGGATGGACTGAAAACCAGACCGACTGCCGACCGGGTAAAGGAAGCACTGTTTTCTGCTATTCAGTTTGAAGTGCAGGGCGCCCGTTTTCTGGATCTGTTTGCCGGAACCGGACAGATGGGCATTGAAGCATTGAGCCGCGGCGCCCAGTCTGCGGTATTTGTGGACGAGTGGAGAACAGCCTGCAATCTAGTCCGGGAAAATTTGCAGCTGACAAAACTGTCCGACCGGGCACGGATTGTCAATCTGGATTATCTATCCTACCTGAAAACCTGCAGAGAAACCTTTGATATTGTCTTTCTGGACCCGCCTTATGCAGAGATTTTTCTGGAAAATGCCCTAAATAAAATATCAGAAATTGACATTCTTTCTGAGCGTGGTATAATAATCTGTGAAAGACCGGCTGAAAAGCAGTTGGATCTGGAAATTTCCGGTTTGCAGCGCTGTAAGGATTATAAATACGGCAAAACCTGGATCACCATTTTCCGAAAGGCATAATATGAGTATTGCAATCTACCCCGGCAGCTTTGATCCCATTACAAACGGTCATCTAAATATCATCGAACGTGCCGCCAGAAGCTTTGATCGGCTGATCGTCTGCGTGATGGTCAACGGCGATAAGCACCCCATGTTTTCTTTGGAAGAGAGAGTGGAAATGATCCGCCGCGTAACCTCCGGAATTGAAAATGTGGAAGTTGATTTTTCCGATGCGCTTCTTGTGGATTACGCAAGAAAACGTGATGCCCATGTGGTCGTGAAGGGACTTCGGGCTGTATCCGATTTTGAGCGGGAATTTCAGATGGCGATCATCAATCACAAGCTCAACCCCAGCTTGGATACCATGTTCCTGACAGCGGAGCATCAATTTATGTATTTAAGTTCCAGTGCAGTGAAGGAAATGGGCCGCTACAATGTGGATCTTTCCGATTTTCTGCCGGAGGACATTATCCCCGATTTTATCACTCGAATCAATGAAATGAACGAAGGAGGACATGATGATGGCCAATAGTATTGAAGAAATCATCACTACATTGTATGAAATGGTGCAGGATGCGTGGAGCCTGCCTCTTGGTGCCGAAAAGTGCGTTCTGGAGCGCGACAAGGTTCTGGATCTGCTGGATGAGATCAGCAATCAGCTCCCCGGTGAACTCAAGCAGGCCAAGACCATTGTGGAGTCCCGCAATGAGGTCATCACCAATGCCAAGCGCGAAGCAGAGAGCATTCTGAAGCAGGCGGAGCAGCGTGCCCGTCAGATGGTATCCAAGGAAGAAGTCTATATGATGGCTGAACACGAAGCCAATGAAATGATCAAGAATGCACAGGCCAAGATCAAAGACCTGAAGCAGGTCACCAATGAGTATGTGGATGACGCCCTTCGCCGCACGGAGGACGCCATTGCCACCGCGCTCAGTGAGATCAAGACTTCCCGCGCGTCCTTCATGGCGCTGACCAACCCCCAGCCAAAGCAGCCTTCTCCCATCATTGAAGATATCTGATCGGGATTGACAAACAGCTGCAATTCGTGTATCATCAATAATCGATAATGCTATGAAGAGGAGTAGTACATTCCGGCGCGAATCAGAGAGAAAGCGGTTGGTGCAAGCTTTTATCGTCAGGGAATGGAAGTCGCCTTGGAGCGGCCTGCTGAAGGATCAGTAAGCAGGACGGGTCCTCCCGATACAGAGGCAAGAGTGCCCCGCAAGGGGAATTCAGGTGGTACCACGGAGAATTTCCGCCCTGAGCTGTTTGCTCAGGGCGTTTTTCTATTTTTACATGGAATTAGGAGTGAACGATATGGCAAGAGAGCTGCCGAAAGTCTATGATCCGAAGATCGTAGAAGATGAAATTTATAAAATGTGGATGGACAACGACTGCTTCAAGGCGGATCCCGATCCGGAAAAGCAGCCGTTCTCCATCGTTATGCCCCCTCCCAATGTCACCGGTCAGCTGCATATGGGACACGCCATGGACTGCACACTGCAGGATATCCTGATCCGCTTTAAGCGCATGCAGGGTTATTCCGCTCTGTGGCTGCCCGGTACCGACCATGCCGGTATTGCGACCCAGATCAAGGTCGAAGAAGAGCTTCGCACCAAGGAAGGTCTTACGCGCCATGATTTGGGACGTGAGAAGTTTCTGGAGCGCGTCTGGGATTGGAAGCATCAGTACGGCAACCGCATTGTGCAGCAGCAGATGAAGCTGGGCGCTTCCTGCGACTGGAGCCGTGCCCGATTCCCCATGGATGAAGGCCTGAGTAAGGCTGTCCGTCATGTTTTTGTTGAAATGTACAACAAGGGCCTGATCTACAAGGGCTCCCGCATTGTCAACTGGTGCCCCAACTGCGTGACTGCTTTGTCCGATGCAGAAGTGGAATATAAGGATAAGCCCGGCAATCTGTGGCATATCAAGTACCCCATCGTGGGCGAAGAAGGCCGTTATATTATTATTGCCACTACCCGTCCCGAGACCATGCTGGGTGACTCCGGCGTTGCAGTCCACCCCGATGATCCTCGCTATCAGGATCTGATCGGTAAGAAGTGCCTGCTGCCTTTGATGAACCGCGAGATTCCCATCGTGGCAGACGAATACTGCGAGATGGAATTCGGCACCGGCTGCGTGAAGATGACGCCTGCCCACGATCCCAACGACTTCGAAGTTGGTCTGCGCCACAATCTGGAGATGATTCGCGTTCTGGACGACAACGGCAAGGTCAACGAACTGGGCGGCAAGTATCAAGGCATGGATCGCTACGATGCCAGAAAGGCCATCGTGGAGGATCTGGAAGCACTGGGGCTGCTGGAAAAGATCGAAGAGCATCAGCACAACGTTGGTACATGTTACCGCTGCGGCAGCGATGTGGAACCTATTGTCTCTGCACAGTGGTTCGTCAAGATGGGTCCCATGATCGAAGAGGCCATCCGTGTGGTTCGGGATGGTGAGACCAAGTTTGTTCCCGAACGCTTCACAAAGAACTATATCAACTGGATGGAAAACCTGCATGACTGGTGTATCTCCCGTCAGCTGTGGTGGGGTCATCAGATCCCTGTGTGGTATTGTGCCGAGTGCGGCAAGATGACCGTGGCAGAGACCGATCCCACCCACTGCGAACATTGCGGCAGCGCCAACATCGAGCGCGATCCTGATGTGATGGACACATGGTTCTCCTCTGCGCTCTGGCCTTTCTCCACCATGGGCTGGCCTGACAAGACTGAGGATATGGATTACTTTTATCCCACCAATGTTCTTGTCACCGGTTACGATATCATCACGTTCTGGGTCTCCAGAATGATCTTCTCCGGCTGCGAGCACACCAAACAGACACCCTTCCACACTGTTTTCATCCATGGCCTTGTTCGTGACGACAAGGGTCGTAAGATGTCCAAGTCTCTGGGCAACGGTATCGATCCTCTGGAAATGGCAGAGAAGTACGGCGCCGATGCCCTGCGCTTCAACCTGATCACCGGCAACAGCCCCGGCAATGATATGCGCTTCTATGTAGAGAAGTGCGAGGCCATGCGGAATTTTGCCAATAAGATCTGGAATGCAAGCCGTTACGTCATGATGAACATGACTATTGAGGAAAGCAAGCTCCCCGATGCATCCAAGCTGGAAATCGAGGATAAGTGGATCCTTTCCAAGCTCAATGCGTTGATCAAGGCTGTGACCGAAAATCTGGACAGCTTCGAGTTGGGTGTTGCCTCCGCCAAGGTCTATGACTTCATCTGGGACTACTACTGCGACTGGTATATCGAGCTGACTAAGTCCCGACTGTATTCCGAGAACGAGGAGAGCAAGCTGGTTGCGCAGCAGGTTCTGGTCTATGTGCTGGATCAGTTCCTTCGTCTGCTGCATCCCTTTATGCCCTTCATCACCGAAGAAATCTGGCAGGCTATTCCCCATGAGGGCGAGTATCTGATGACTGCCAAATGGCCGGAGTATGACGAAGCACTGAGCTTCCCCGCAGAAGAAGCAGCCATGGAAAGTGTCATGAATGCCATCCGTGCCGTCCGCAACCGCCGCGCAGACCTGAATGTGCCGCCCTCCAGAAAGTCCACCCTGTATGTGGTCACCGACAAGGCCCAGATCTTTGAGCAGGGCACCGGCTTTATCACCAAACTGGCCTATGCCAATGAGCTGATCGTTTCTGCAGAGGCACCTGCGGGGCATGAGGATATGGTCTCCGCCGTTACCAGTGACGCTGCCATGTATATGCCTATGAACGAACTGGTGGATATGGAAAAGGAACTGGCCCGTTTGACTAAGGAGATCGAAAAGGCTGAAAAGAACATTACCGGTCTGCGGAACAAGCTGAGCAATGAAAACTTTGTTGCCAGAGCGCCGGAAAATGTGGTCAAAGCCGAGCGGGAAAAGCTGGAAAAGGCAGAAAGCCTGCTGCAGCAGCTGAAAGAAAGCGAAGCCAGACTGAAAAAGTAAGTTTGTCTTTCCTTCGACAGAAAAACCGTATACGAAATTTATATAATAGACACGCATCCTTGTGATGCGTGTCTATTTATTTTTTGGAGGGATTGCTTTTGCAAATGACAACGTTTCTTCAGGATAAACGGCTGACCATTGCCCTCAATGGGGAGATTGATCATCACGGAGCCAAGATTACGATGCAGGGAATTGCAGATAAAATTGATCAGTATATGCCAATGGTTTGCGTGCTGGATTTCAAGGGCGTAACATTCATGGATTCCAGTGGAATCGCCATCGTGATTCACACGTATCGGCGCATGAAAGAGGTGGGCGGTTTGCTGAAACTCCGCCAGATTGCCATGCAGCCGTGGAAGGTGCTCCATGCCGCAGGCGTGGACAGAATTGTGGAAATGGAAAGGAAAGAAGCCAATGAAATGTGAAAACTATATGACACTGGAAATCCCCAGTAATTCGGTCAATGAGGCTTTTGCCCGGTCAGCGGTATCCTGTTTTGCGGCACAGCTGGATCCGACACTGGATGAACTGGGTGATATCAAAACCGCGGTTTCCGAAGCGGTGACCAACTGCATCGTCCATGCCTATCCTGACCGGATCGGAACCATTTCCATCCGTTGTAAGATCCTGCAGGATCGGGTGCTGGACATTGTCATCAAAGATAAGGGCCGCGGAATTGAAAATGTAGAAGAAGCCAGAAAGCCTATGTTCACCACAGGCGGTGATGAACGCAGCGGAATGGGTTTTACCATCATGGAAAGCTTTATGCATGAGTTTAAGGTCACCTCGCAGCCGGGAAAGGGAACCTCCGTACATATGCGTCGGAAGATCCTGAAGAAAGGCGGGAAAGCTTGAACGCAGCCATGGAACAGCTCCTGCAGCAGAGTCAACAGGGTGACCAAGGTGCACGGGAACAGTTGATCGTGGAAAACTCCGGCCTTGTCTGGTCCATTGCCAAGCGGTATTTTGGGCGGGGCGTGGATCCGGATGACCTGTATCAGCTGGGATGTCTGGGTTTGCTGAAAGCCATTGATGGTTTTGATCTGGAGTTTGGCACGGAGTTTTCCACCTATGCCGTACCGAAAATAGCAGGGGAGATCCGCAGGTTTCTCCGGGATGACGGCTCGGTGAAGGTCAGCAGAAGCATCAAGGAACGGTCATCGTCCATCAAAATGGCCCGGCAGCGGCTCATGGGAACACTGGGGAGAGAACCGACCTTGTCCGAGTTGTCGGAAGTGCTGCAGCTTACTGTGCAGGAAATTGCTGCCGCAGAGACTGCCACTGCCTGTACGGAATCCATCCAGAAGGAAAACGGCGAGGATGGTTTCACACTGGAGGATATCCTGACCGACGGCTTTCAGGAAGAGCGGATGATCGAGCGGATTTCTCTCCGCGAGGCCATTGCCTGTCTGCCACAGCGGGAGAAAACAGTCATCGATCTGCGGTATTATCGTGGTTTGACACAGGACAAGGCTGCAAAAATTATGGGTGTCTCTCAGGTTCAGGTCAGCAGAATCGAGAAAAAAGCCCTGCAGATGCTGCGCACATTTTTCTGACTGTCCATAGACAAACGCGGTGAAATCCTGTAAAATAACCCTATCTACAGATAATGGGTGAATTTATGGATCGATCTATTCAGGAGCGTTTTCTGGCGGCAAGACGTCAGGTGATTGCTCATCGTTTTCGGCATTTGAACAATATGCAGCAGCAGGCTGTGCTCACCACGCAGGGCCCTTTGCTTCTGCTTGCCGGTGCAGGCAGCGGTAAAACTACGGTTCTGATCAACCGAATTGCCAATCTGATTCAATTTGGTTCCGCTTCGGATTCTGAGGAGATTCCCTTTGATGTGACAGAAGAAGATGTGGAGCTTCTGGAATACTATCTTCGCACACCGGACGAGGATCTTCGTCCTCAGGCAGAACAGCTTTGTGTCTGGCAGCCCGCTGCGCCATGGAGTATCGTTGCCATTACCTTTACCAACAAGGCTGCAAATGAGCTGAAGGACCGTCTGGCGGCTATGTTGGGAGAGACGGCGCAGGACGTGTGGGCTATGACCTTCCACTCTGCCTGCTGCCGGATCCTGCGCCGGGATATTGACCGTTTGGGCTATACGAGCAGCTTCACAATCTATGATATGTCCGATGCGGAACGGGTTATGAAGGATATTCTCAAGGATATGAGCCTGGATGAGAAATCATTTCCTCCGAAGCTGTTTCTCAATCTGATCAGCAAGGCCAAGGATCAGATGCAGACCCCCGAGGAATTTGACCGTGTGGCATCCTATTCCGGCGATTTTCGCATGGAAAAGGCAGCTGCGGCCTATGCGGAATATCAAAAACGCCTGAAAGAAGCCAATGCGCTGGATTTTGACGATATCATTCTTCTGACAGTGCAGCTGCTTCAGCAGTTTGAGGATATCAGAACCTACTATCAGCGAAAGTTCCGGTATGTCCTGATTGATGAGTATCAGGATACCAATCATCTGCAGTATTTACTGGCGTCTTTGCTGGCGGGCGGTTATAAGAATATCTGCGTGGTTGGTGATGATGACCAGAGTATTTATAAGTTCCGCGGCGCAACCATAGAAAATATTCTGGATTTTGAAAAGCAGTACAGAGGTGCAAAGGTTATTCGTCTGGAGCAGAACTACCGTTCCACCCAGATGATTCTCCATGCCGCCAATGCGGTCATTTCCCATAACAGCGGCAGAAAGGGTAAAAAGCTCTGGACGCAGAACGATTCCGGAGAACGGATCGTGATCTATGAAGCACTGAACGAAAATGACGAGGCATCTTTTGTAACCAGTCGGATTTTTCGCCAGTCCAAGGGCAAAAACTTCAAGGATTTTGCCGTTCTGTACCGGACAAACGCCCAGTCCAACGCACTGGAATATGCCTTCAAGCGCAACGGTATCCCTTACCGGATCATCGGCGGCACGAGATTTTTCGACCGGGCAGAGGTCAAGGATATGCTGGCCTATCTTTGTGTGATTAACAACCGCAGCGATGATCTTCGTTTGCGGCGGATTATCAACAATCCACCCCGTGGAATTGGTGTGAAGAGCCTCGATTTGGTTGCCAGACAGGCAACATTGGAAGAAGTGTGTATGTACTCCGTGTTGACGGACGCCTCTTCTTATGGGCAGTTGGAACGTTCTGCAGGAAAGTTTTCTGCCTTTGTTCAGCTGATTGAAGATTGTGCCGAACTTCTGGATTCTATGACACTCCCGGAGTTTTATGATCAGCTTTTGCTCCGGACAGGCTATCTTGCCATGCTGGAGGAAAAGAATGATCTGGAGAACAGAACCCGTGCAGAGAACGTCCGTGAATTGAAATCCAGCATCATCAGCTACTGTGAAAACACGGACAACCCAACATTAAACGGCTTTTTGGAAGAAATTGCTCTATATACGGATATTGAGCAGTATGATGCCGATGCGGATGCGGTTGTGATGATGACCATGCACAGTGCCAAGGGTCTGGAATTCAATCATCTGTGTTTGGTTGGTTTCGAAGAAGGTCTGTTCCCCAGTGCCAGAAGCACCATGAGTGCAGAGGACACGGAGGAGGAACGTCGACTGTGCTATGTTGCCATTACCCGGGCGAAAAAGACGCTGGCGATTTCCTACGCCAGACAGCGTATGCTGTACGGACATACAACCATGGCAAGACCGTCCCAGTTCCTTTCGGAGCTGCCTGCGGAATGTCTGGATGAACGTCTGCGGCCCAAGCCTCGTGAACCGGAAATGACCTATGTTCCGCAGCGCCCCAGCATGTACGGCGATTTCGATACGTACATTCCTCAGCGTCCTGCACAGCAAAAAAAGCGCACCTATTCATCCGTAATCGATTCCGGAAAGAAAGGGGCGGCCGTTTCTTTCCGAAAGGGAGACATGGTGCAGCATCGGGCTTTTGGACGCGGTATGGTGCTTTCTGTGCTGCCTATGGGCAATGATGCGCTGCTGGAAATCGCTTTTGATGAGATCGGAACGAAAAAATTGATGGCAAATACCGCCGGAGCACACATGACAAAGCTGTAAAATGGATTGTTTTTGCGCATATATTCCTATGTAAGGGGGGTATTTGTGTGAGAATCCGAAGGCTTTTCAGGCGAAAAACGGCTGTATTGTTTGGCGTATTTCTGATAATTGCTGCATTTTTTTTCTTTCTGCAGTTGATTTTATCACCATTAATTGTGGAATTGGCAAAGGCCAGAGTGGACAATCGGGCATCCTATATTATTAATGAGGCCATTGAAACCCAGATGCAGTCGGATGATATTGATTATGAGAACATTGTTTTTCTTGAAAAGGATGTAAACGGCAATATTACGGCGCTGAAAACAAATATCAATGAAGTCAACCGATTAAAAACCCAGATTCTGTCTGTCATTGATGATTTGCTGCTGGATCTGGATGTAAATGAGATCGGAATCCCACTTGGAAGTTTGATTTTACCGGAACTTTTCTCGGGAATGGGGCCGAAACTGCCGGTAAAAGTTATGTCAGTCAGCGCTTCCGATGCGGAGTTTCATAATGAGTTTTCCGAAGCGGGTATCAATCAGACCTCCCATCGAATGATGATGGACGTCAATATCACCATGACGGTTCTGACGCCCATGGGGACAGAAAGCATTACGGTCACATCCGCGGTTGTGGTTGCGGAGACGGTGATAGTCGGGCTGGTTCCGGAGAGCTATGTGAACGTGAAAACGCAGCCTGAAGAATAGGAGAAGATCATGGAAATCAGAGAAAGAATGGAACAGCTCGCTTTGCAGCTGGAGCACCATAATTATTTGTATTATGTGCTGGATCGGCCGGAGATTCAGGATTACGAATATGATGCTATGCTTCGCCAGCTGGAGGATCTGGAAAAGCAGTATCCGGAGCTTTCGTCTCCAAACTCCCCCACCAGACGAGTCGGCGGAATTGCACTGACGCAGTTTGAAAAGGTAAACCATGAAGTTCCGCTGGAAAGCCTGCAGGATGTATTTTCCTTTGAGGAAATGGATGAATTTGACCACCGCGTCCGTGAGGGCATTGAACAGCCAACTTATACGGTAGAACCCAAGGTGGATGGTCTTTCTGTGGCGCTGGAATATGTGGACGGTGTGTTTGTCCGCGGCGCCACAAGAGGCGATGGCGCGGTGGGGGAGGATGTAACGGAAAATCTGAAAACAGTCCGCTCCATTCCCATGAAGCTGGAAAATGCCCCCAAACGCCTGATCGTTCGCGGCGAGGTGTATATGCCCAGAGCTGTATTTGAAGCGCTCAATCAGGAACGGGAAGAGAAGGGGGAGCAGTTATTTGCCAACCCCCGTAATGCAGCAGCCGGTTCTCTGCGGCAGTTGGATCCAAAAGTCGCAGCATCCCGTCAGCTGGACATTATGATTTTTAATCTGCAGCTGGCGGAGGGCGTGACCTTCAAAACCCACACAGAAACGTTGGAATACCTGCGGGATCTTCACTTCAAGGTCATTCCGTGGGATGTTTGTACTGATTTAAGTTCTGTACAGAGCAGAATTGAAATCATTGGCGAAAACCGGTACGGGTTCCCCTTTGACATTGACGGAGCCGTTGTGAAAGTGAACAATCTGGATGACCGCAATCTTCTGGGCAGCACGTCCAAGTATCCCCGATGGGCGGCAGCATTCAAATATCCGCCGGAAATCAAATCTACAACGGTGCAGGATATTGTGATTCAAGTGGGAAGAACAGGCGTTCTGACGCCGAAGGCGGTTGTGTCGCCGGTGCGGTTGGCGGGTACCACAGTGACCAACGCTACACTGCACAATCAGGATTTTATCCGGGATAAAGATATCCGGATTGGTGATACGGTTCTAATTCGGAAAGCCGGAGAAATCATTCCGGAAATTCTGGAAGTGGATTTCACCAAGCGTCCCGAGGGAACTGAGGCATACCGCTTCCCTGACAGCTGCCCTGTTTGCGGCGCGCCTGTACGCCGGGATGAGGACGGTGCAGCCATTCGATGCACCGGTGCGGAGTGTCCGGCTCAGCTGGTACGGAATTTGACACATTTTGTATCCCGAGATGCCATGGATATTGAAGGTCTCGGAACTGCCATTGTGGAACAGCTGATTGGTGCGGATATGCTTCATTCTGCGGCGGATCTCTATTTTCTGGATCGGGAAAAAGTGGAAAAACTGGACCGTATGGGCAAGCAATCCACGGATAATCTATTGAAAGCAGTGGAAGATAGCAAGAATAACGACCTCTGGCGGTTGATCCATGCCTTTGGAATTCGGCAGGTAGGTGCAAAGGCTGCAAAGGTTTTGGCAAGAACCTTTGGCTCTCTGGATGCTATCATGCGGGCATCGGAAGAGGAACTGCAGGCGGTACCGGATATTGGAGCCATTACGGCAAAGAATCTGGTGGAGTGGTTTGCGGAAACCCAATCTTTGGAAATGATCTCCAGGCTTCGGGAAGCGGGCGTCAATTTCCAAAGTCACGAACAGCAGGTGGACAGCCGATTTGCAGGCATGACTTTTGTGCTGACCGGTGCGCTGTCTCTGTTTACCAGAGAGGAAGCCAGTGCGAAGATCGAACAGCTGGGCGGCAAGGCGGCATCCTCCGTATCGAAAAAAACCACCTATGTGGTTGCGGGCGAAAATGCTGGCTCAAAGCTGAAGAAGGCCAATGAACTGGGGATTCCGGTTCTGTCTGAACAGGAGTTTTTGAATCTGATACAATAATGCTATGAAACCGAAGCGATTTAAGCTTCGGTTTCGTATATAATCACGGTTGACAAGACAGATGACAAAACATATAATAAGCAGGAAAACTTCGAAAGGAAGGCATACGATATGTCTAACATTAAAGCTTTTTTTAAGCGGAAAAATATTGTGATCTCTGGCAAACGCTATGGTATTGACGCCCTTGGCGCTATGGCACAGGGCTTGTTCTGTTCTCTGTTGATCGGTACCATTATTAAAACAGTGGGACAGCAGTTTGCTGTGGAGCTTCTGGTGCGGGTTGGTCAGTTTGCCTGCGATATGTCCGGCGCTGCCATGGCCGTTGCCATTGGCTATGCCCTGCAGGCGCCTCCTCTGGTGTTGTTTTCTCTGGCGGCTGTGGGCTATGCTTCCAATCAGTGCGGACTGGCAGGCGGCCCGCTTGCAGTACTTCTGATTGCCATTGTGGCAGCGGAAGTCGGTAAGATGGTATCCAAGGAAACAAAGGTTGACATACTAGTGACCCCTCTTGTGACCATTTTTGTAGGATGCGTATTGTCTGTTTACATTGCGCCTGCTATCGGTCAAGCGGCCAGCTATGTGGGTAATCTGATCATGTGGGCAACGGAGCTGCAGCCCTTCTGGATGGGTATTCTGGTTTCTGTGGTGGTCGGTATTGCTTTGACTCTGCCGATTTCCAGTGCGGCCATTTGCGCTTCTCTGGGCCTTGTAGGACTTGCAGGCGGTGCGGCTGTCGCTGGCTGCTGTGCCCAGATGATCGGCTTTGCTGTCATGAGCTTTAAGGAAAACCGTTGGGGTGGTCTGGTTTCTCAGGGTCTGGGCACCTCCATGCTGCAGATGGGAAACATTGTCAAAAATCCGAAGATCTGGATTCCGGCGATCGTTACGTCTGCGATCACAGGACCTCTGGCAACATGTGTGTTTAAATTTGAAATGAACGGCCCTGCTGTGTCCTCTGGTATGGGTACCTGCGGCCTTGTGGGTCAGATTGGCGTGTATACCGGATGGCTCAGTGAGATTGCAGAAGGAACCCGGGCTGCCATTACGGCTTTTGACTGGGCTGGATTGGTTTTGATTTGCTTTATTCTTCCTGCTGTGTTATGCTTGGTGCTGGGAGCTCTCTGCCGAAAAATCGGATGGATCAAAGAGGGAGATCTCAAACTGGACTAATGGGGTGATGCCATGCGTATCATGCTGCTGTGCAACGCAGGGCTGGCGATTGAATATCAGAATGAGATCCTGTTGGTGGATGTTCTGAACACCGAGGATCCTCCTTTTGCGGGAATTTCTGAATTGTTGTGGGAACAGATCCTGAACCGGATTCCGCCGTTTGACCGCGTGTGTGGACTGTACTTTACGCATCGTCACCGGGATCATTGTGATCCAGTCAAGGTGATGCTATATAAAAGCAAGTGGCCTGATATTCCATGCTGGATGCCAGAGGAAACTACAAGACATGGCGAATTGCGTTTTGGGCCCTTTGCTGTGGAGTACGGAAGGGTAAACCATGCGCCGATGGAGGAAGCTTTTCCGGATCATGTGGTAACGTGGATCGCAGCAGGGGAGAAGCGGATCTATATTGCGGCAGATGCTGCGTTGGATCCGGAGCCGCATCGAACTTTTTTGAATAGCAGGACGGCGGATGCTGCATTCTGGAACTCTATGTATTTATCCAGACCGGAAACCAGAGCGCTGCTCATACAAACTTCTGTGAGAAATTACATTTATCACATGCCGGAAAGAGATCCGGATGGATTTGGTATATGGAAAAAATGCAACAACAATTTACGTCGATTTCCGGAGGAATTGCAATCCATTCGGGTTCTGAAACGATACCCGACTGTAATTGAACTATGACAAAAACAGCAGACATTTTTGAATGTCTGCTGTTTTTGTTCTGCTTGTGCGGCTATAAGAATAGGATGAAGCAGGAGGGGAGAGGTATGAAAAATAAGCAAAACAAAATTGGACAAACACTGGGGACTGGAATCGGCGCAATGTTGATAGTGGGACTGTTGTCGTGTGCAATAATGGCATTCCTAATTGGAAAAGGAATGATAACGGATACCATGGGAGCGACGATTTGCTGGATACTTACCGCATTGGGCGCTTATGGTATATCATGGTATACGGCCAAACATTCGGGGAAAAACAAAATGCAAATGGCTGCGGCAGTAATCGGTGTTTACATATGTGTGTGCGTTCTCTTGGGAAGAGTGCTGTTTTCCGGACAGGAACTAAAGTTGTCGGTGTGGATGGCGGTTTTAATTGGTGCAGCTGTGTTGGGCGGCGTAACATCGTGTATGAAAAAAGAAAGGAAACGGTAAAACGAAGGCGATTATGCAAAATGTCCTTTTACACAAATTCGGTTACAAAAGGTTCCACTATGCAAGAAAACTTTCATAACCAATATTTCGAACACAAAAAACCATCGCACACCATATATTGTGCTGCACGATGGGAAATTGGCCCAAATGGTATCAAATAGTTACAAGGTTAACATAATCGTATTTACATAATGTTCGGCATAATTGACAAAAATTTCTTAATTTACCGATTTTCCTTGAAATTTACTCGGATTTGCTATATATTATCATCACTTGATAATTTTTCTCCGGTAGAAATAATACGGGAGAGAATTCGAACAAATGGCTTCATCTCCGGGTAGTGTCTTTATTCTTCTCTGGAGAGGATGTTTTATGCGGTTTTCATTTTGCAAGAATTCTGTATTTAGTATTCTTTTTCTCGTTTCGTTTCTGCTGGGCACAATATGTGGCGTTCTTCTGTTTCGGGCTGTTTATGTGTTGCATCCCGGATGGATTGAGGATTACGGATCTGCGCTTGTGCAGGCTGCTTCGCACGCTGGATTATCCCGTTTCCTTTTTGCTCTGATGCCATTTCTTGTACTGTTCCTTTTTGGGGTGTTTTCGGAAGGGTACCGTTTGGTTCCGGTTTTGATTGCGGCCCGCGGTTGTTTTTTGTGCTACTATTTGTCTTGTTGTCAGGTCAGCGGATCAGGCGGCGGGCCGGTACTATTTCGTAATTTGATTTTGCTGCCTGTTTTTTATTTGCTTTCCCGATATATTTGGGTATATTGCCCACTCCTTAGAGAAGAGATATTGTGAGGATTTTGGTATGGTTCAAATCTTGGAAGAATATGAGGAATATCTGGTTCAGGTGAAACAATCATCTGAAAATACGGTTGCCTCATATATGCGCGATCTTCGTCAGTTCGCGTCTTATCTTCAGGAACTGAATATTGAGGTTTTGGATGCGGATCACGATGACGTCAGCGGTTATATTGCCCACCTTTCTGACAAGGGGAAGTCTGCTGCCACGGTTTCACGGTGCCTTGCTTCACTGAAAAGTCTGTATGCGTATACCATTTCCTCCGGAATTCGTGAGAATAATCCTGCTGTTGGTATTCATATTGAAAAGGCAGAGAAAAAGCTGCCGCAGATTCTTACCGGCAAGGAAGTGGAGCTGCTTCTGGAACAGCCCCGTTGCAACGATCTAAAGGGCTATCGGGATAAGGCTATGCTGGAACTGCTGTATGCCACCGGTATTCGTGTCAGTGAGTTGATCAGCCTGGATGTTTCCGATGTCAATCTGCCGGGCGGTTTTATCAAGTGCGGCAGCGGCGGAAAGATTCGAATCATTCCGTTGTATCCCGCTGCCATCAAGGCATTGGCTGACTACATAGACCTGGTTAGACCTAAAATGGTTGCTGCTTCTGACGAAGAGTCTCTGTTCGTCAATGTCTCCGGTGAGCGGATGTCCCGGCAGGGCTTCTGGAAGATCATCAAGCACTATCAGGAGAAGGCGCAGATTGATAAAGATATTACGCCTCATACACTTCGCCACAGCTTTGCGGCTCATCTTCTGGAAAACGGTGCAGATCTTCGCTCCATTCAGGAGATGCTGGGTCACAGTGATATCTCTTCCACCCAGATTTATGCCCAGCTGGTGAAGCAGAATCTAAAATCCGTATATAATAAGTATCATCCCCGTGCTTGATTCATAATACATAACGCCGCTTCGGATAGTCCGAAGCGGCGTTATGTATTGTAAAACGACAACCACGGGCTATGCCCGTGGCTCTAAAAAGGTTATACCTATGAGTAGTCCCGCCGCAGCGGGAGCCTCCCTCTGACGAGGGAGGTGGATTTTGCGAACCAAAAGACGGAGGGAGAGAAAACGTTAAAGGAATTTCTCCCCCCCAGTCTCGCGCAAGCGCTCGACAGCCCCCTCGTCAGAGGGGGCTGATAAAAAGTCCCACCACCAACTGAAGTTGG
>JAZSCX010000075.1:0-27347 GCA_045530865.1 Candidatus Avilachnospira sp. | reverse complement strand
CGGGGCTTTTTGATACAGGAAAAGCCGCCCATCTGTTTCCATCCCGAGATTCCTTCGAATTTCGGGACTATTTTTTCTCTGATCCGCAAAAACAGAAATTCCGGACATTTGTACAGAAAAAAGGGACAAGTGTCCTATCCTAATTCAAACTTTTGTGCTATTCTTTATATAGATATAATGGTGGCGGTGTTTAATCCGCTGCACGAAGCGTCCGCCTGCCGCTTTACAAATACGGAGAAAACGAGGAATGAATGATGAAACAATTCATGGATAAGGATTTTCTGCTGAGCACCGAAACAGCCAGGGCGCTGTACCACCAGTACGCCGCCACGCTGCCCGTGATTGACTACCACTGCCATGTGCCTCCCAAGGACATCGCCGAGGATCGGCAGTTTCAGAACCTGACCCAGCTGTGGCTGGGCGGTGACCACTACAAGTGGCGCGCCATGCGCAGCTGCGGCGTGGACGAATATTACATCACCGGCGGCGCACCGGACTATGAAAAGTTCCTCGCCTACGCCAGGTGCATGCCCACCCTCATCGGCAACCCCCTGTACCACTGGACCCATCTGGAGCTGCAGCGGTATTTTGACTGCTGCCTGATCCTTTCCGAAAAAACGGCAAAGGAGATCTGGGATCTGACCACCGAAAAGCTGGCCGACCCCTCCATGAGTGTGCGGAACCTGATCCGCCGTTCCCGGGTAGAAACGCTCTGCACCACCGACGATCCCATCGACACCCTGGAGTATCACAAGGCACTGGCTGCCGACAGCAGCTTTGCCACCAAGGTGCTGCCTGCCTTTCGCCCCGACAAGGCATTCAATATTGACAACGCCGGCGTCACCGCCTATTTCAAAAAGCTGAGTGACGTTTCCGGTGTGGAAATCTGCGATCTGGCCACCCTGAAAGAAGCGCTGGTGCGCCGTATCGACTTCTTCGATTCCCTCGGCTGCCGCACCTCCGACCATGCGCTGGACGGCTTCGACCGGTTCATTAAGCCCGAGGAAGTCACGGTCAACGAAACTCTGAAGGCCGCTCTGGCCTCCGACGGTCAGGCCGTTTCCCATGAAGCCGTCTGCATGGTCAAGGCAGAGATTCTGGGCTTCCTCGCCGCGGAATACGCCAAGCGCGGCTGGGTCATGCAGCTGCATATGGGCGTTTACCGCAACGCCAACGGCAATATGTTCGCCAAGCTGGGCCCCGACACCGGCTATGACTGCATCGGCACCACCGATATGCCCGCCGTCATCGGCCTGCTGGGTCACATGGAGACCGGTCTGGGACTGCCCAGAACCATCGTCTACTCCATCGACCCCAACTGCGACGCCGCACTGAGCACCATGATCGGCGCCTTCCAGACCACCAACGATGGCTATCCCAAGGTCATGCAGGGCTCCGCATGGTGGTTCAATGACACCCTGAACGGTATGCGCCAGCAGATGACCACCCTTGCCAGCCTCAGCGCCTTCGGCAAGTTCAACGGTATGCTCACCGACTCCCGCAGCTTCACCTCCTACCCCCGCCACGAGTACTTCCGCCGAATCCTGTGCGGCCTCATCGGCACCTGGGTAGAGGACGGCCTGTATCCCTGCGATATGGACGCGCTGGCAAAGATCGTCAGCGACATCTGCTATTACAACACCAAAAACGTCTTTGGTTTCTGACCGGAGGCTCCCTATGATCAAGACTTACAACGGCGATAACTGCCATGAAATTCTGACCAAAAAGACCGTTGGCAAGTTGGCTTTTGACGAAAACCGGGACTATCCCCAGTGGAAAGCAGCCGTGGGCGAAAAGCTCCGGGAGCTGCTGGGTCTGGACATGATCGAAGAAAATGCCTGCCCCGTCACCGTGGACATGGAAGAGACGGAAGAATTTGACACCTACCGGCGGCTGCGCTTCACCTATGAGAGCGAAACCGGCAACCGTGTCCCCGCCTACCTGCTGATTCCCAAGGGCAGCAAAGGCCCCTATCCGCTGGCCATCGCCCTGCAGGGACATTCCACCGGCTTCCACAATGCCATTGGCATCATCAAATATGACTGGGACAAGACCTATCAGCCCAACGGCAGCTACGGTCTGCAGGCTGTGGAGCACGGCTTTGCCACCCTCTGCATCGAGCAGCGGGGCATGGGCGAGACCCGATCCCCCCGCTATCCCGGCCCCGGCGGCGTCCACGCCTGCTCCTTCACCGCCATGACCGCCCTCAATCTGGGCAGAACCATCCTCGGTGAACGGGTTTGGGACGTGAGCCGCGGCATCGACGCGCTGGAACAGCTGGCTCTTCCGGAAGTGGATCTGACCAAAATCATGGCCTTCGGCAATTCCGGCGGCGGCACCGCAGCCTTCTATGCTGCCTGTTTTGAGCCCCGCATCGGGTTTGTAGTGCCCTCCTGCGCCTTCTGCTCCTACATGGCCTCCATTATGGATATTCTGCACTGCGTGTGCAATCACATTCCCAAAAGCTCCCTGTGGTTTGAGATGGAAGATCTGGCCTGCCTGATCGCCCCCAGAAAGCTGACGGTGCTCACCGGCAGTCAGGACGAGATCTTCCCGTTGGAAGGCGTGAAGGCCTCCTATCATACCGTAGAAAAGATTTACGCCAAGGAGGGCGCTTCCGAAAACTGCCGCCTTGTGGTGACGCCGAAGGCGCACTACTGGTATCAGCCGGACGCATGGGCAGCCATTCACGAAGGCGCTGCCGACCTTGGCTGGAAAACCGGGGTGTAAACCATGAAGCAAACCCTTTCCCTCAACGGCATCTGGAAGCTGGACTGGCTCTCCGAGACGCCCTACACCGACACAGCAGAGCCGAAGATCCGTCCGGGCTCCGATTCTGCCACCAACTGCCCTGTTCCCGCCTACTGGGAGGATCTGGCAGACCTGTTCCGCACCACCGCCCTGCACACCAAGCTCCGCTGCAACCCTCTGTACACTCTGCAGCGGTACCCCCAGACCGGTTATGTGCCGGATATGGCGCTGCCCAATCCCATGGGCTGCTTTGTCTATGAAAAAACCGCTGTCTGCGGCTCTGTTCCCGATGGACACTGCCTGCTGCACATTGGCGGCGCACAGAACACCGTATCCGCATGGATCAACGGGCAGTATCTGGGGCGGCACGAGGGCTACTGCGCCCCCTTCGGCTTCGATATTCCCGCCGGTGTGCTGCAAAAAGGTGAAAACCGCATCACCCTCGCCGTTTCCAACCACCGGCTGGCCGGTTATCAGGGAAAGCCCGTATCCGGCCTGACCTCCCGGGCTGCCAACGAATGTACTGGCGGCATTTTCGGTGATGTGGAGCTGCGGTTCCTGCCGGACGGTCTGGAGGATCTCTGGGTCTCCACCGCTGCCGACTGCACCGCTTTTACCGTCCATACCATCGGTGCAGAAGATTGTGGCAAGACCGTGGAGATCTATGACGGCAATGCATTGCTGTGCTCCGAACAGATTGCAGCCGGAGAAACCAACTGCACCATCGCCGCCAGCGGCTTTGCCCTCTGGAGTCCGGACAGACCGAAGCTCTACAAGGCCGTGGTCACCACCGAACGCCAGACCCTTTCCTGCCGCTTCGGTATCCGCCGCCTGACGGTGGACGGCACTAAGCTGCGGCTGAACGGCAAGCCCTTCTTCTTCCGCGGCATCTGCGAGCACTGCTACCAGCCCCTGACGGTGCATCCCACCCGGGACAAGCACTATTACCGCAATGTGATCCGCAAGCTGCAGGAGCTGGGCTTCAACTCCATCCGCTTCCACACCTGGGTGCCCCCCAAGGAATACATGGAGGCCGCCGACGAGCTGGGTATGGTCATGGAGATCGAATCTCCCAACAACACCGCCTATGCCGAATGGCCGGAGATCGTCCGGTTCTGCCGCCACCATGCCGCTGTGAACCTCTATTCCACCGGCAATGAGCTGCAGATCGACGCCGATTACGAAGTGCATCTGCAGGCCTGCGCCGAACTGGTGCACAGCGAAACCGACTCCCTGTTCTCCCCCATGTCTGCCATGCGGGGCATTGAATACTTCTTTGTGGACAAAGAGTATGTGGAAAAACCCTTCCGGCACAACCCCCGACGTATGGCTGCCGTGGGTGAATACTGCGACCTTTACAACAGCTATTCCAATTCTCTGACCAGTTATTCCTCCTCCGAAGGCACATATCAGGTGCTGGACGAGTGGAACGCCGTCTACGGCAAACCACTGTTGTCCCACGAGATATGCATCCACGGCACCTACATTGACCTCTCTCTGGAGGAACGCTACAAGGGCAGCCGTATTGGAGACACGGAATTCATGTCCTCCGTCCGGAGACACCTGGAGGACCGCAAGCTCATCGACCGGGCCAACCTCTACTACCGCACCTCTTCCATGTGGCAGCGGGATCTGCGAAAGCACTGCTTTGAAACGGTGCGCCGCTGCAAGACCTTTGCCGGTTACGATTTCCTCGGCGACATCGATACCCACTGGCACACCTTCGGCTACTGCGTGGGCATGATGAATGAGTTCTACGAGCTGAAACCCGGCGAGACCGTGGAGAACGTCCGCCGCTACAACAGCGACACGGTGCTGCTGGCAGACCTGCCCGCCTGTGTCAATGTGGATGTCGGCTCCACGGTGAAACTGCCCATTCTGGTTTCCCATTTCGGCGAGACGCTCCCCAAAGCTCTGCTGCAAGTTCGTGTCAGCGGCGGCGGCAAGGTGCTGGTTCGAAAGGAAGTCCGCTGCGGAGAAATTCCCGCAGGCGAGATCACGGAGCTGCTCCGTCTCTCCTTCCGTGTTCCCAAAACCGAAAAGCCCATGAAGCTGACCGTCACCGCCACCCTTTCCGGCGGCGATACGGACAGCGAAAACCGCTGGGAGCTGTTCAGCTTCCCCAAAACAGCTGCTCCCTCTGCCCGTACCCTGCGGGAAAACAAAGTGAAAATACTCACCGACTGCAGCGGCACAGAGCTGTGGAAGCTGCTGCAGAGCGGCAAGCGGGTGGTTCTGTTCGGCATCGGCCCCTTCGCCTTCAGCGAGGTTTCGTGGCAGCTCTCCGTGGCAGGCCGAACCAATGGCCATCTGGCAACAGTCGTGGCGGATCACCCCCTGATGGAGGACTTCCCACACGATGGCTACTGCGGCAGACAGTTTGAGCACATGCTGAACAAGAGCCGTTCTGTGCTGCTGGATCTGGAGGATCGCCCCCACAACCCCATTGTGGACATCGCCTCCTCCTACAAAAACGTCCGGCGGGAAGCCATGCTGGCAGAGTACCGGGTTGGCAGCGGCAAGCTCCTGATCTGCTCCCTGCGGCTGCAGGACTACGATTCCGGTGCACAGTGGCTGAAAAACCACATTCTTTCCTACGCCTGCAGCGACGATTTTGAACCGGCAGAAACCCTGAATGCCGCCCAGTTTGGCATCCTGTGCAATGCGGAAAACATGGATCCGGGCCGAAACGAAAACGAAGCCCTGAACCAGAACGATATTACCATGTAAACCCTGCGGAGAGGAGAACCCCATGAAACTTCTGCAAATCCATCCTTCCGACACGGTCGCGGTGGCCATCGACGCCATTGAGGCCGGAACGGTACTCACCGCAGGCGGATACACCGTGACTGCCGCCGTGGATATTCCGGCAGGACACAAAATCGCTCTGCGGGACATTTCCGCCGGCGAAAACGTGATCAAATACGCCTGCCCCATCGGACACGCCGCCACGGACATCCCTGCCGGCAGCCATGTCCACACCCAAAACGTCAAATCCAACCTGAGCGGACAGCTTTCCTACACCTACCACCCGGATTTCAGCGATCTGCAACCGGAAAAACCCTACACCTTTATGGGCTACCGCCGTCCGAATGGCACCACCGGCATCCGCAACGAAGTCTGGATCGTCCCCACGGTGGGCTGCGTCAACAGCATTGTGCGGGAAATCGAGGCCCGGGCACAGATGCTGAAGACCGATAACATCGATGCTATCACCTCCTTCTGCCACCCCTACGGCTGTTCTCAGCTGGGCAATGACCAAAACCTCACCCTCTCCTATCTGGCAGGCCTGATCCGCCATCCCAACGCGGCGGCTGTGCTGGTGGTGGGTCTTGGCTGTGAAAATGGCAATATTGCCGAGCTGAAAAAGGTCATGGGCTCCTGGGATGAAAACCGGGTGAAATTCCTTGTTGCACAGGAGGCAGAGAACGAAATTGCCGAAGCGCTTTCCCTGTTGGAGGGATTGTGCCGCTATGCCGATGGCTTCCGGCGAACGGAACGTCCTGCCTCGGAGCTTGTCATTGGCCTGAAATGCGGCGGCTCCGATGGTTTTTCCGGAATCACTGCCAATCCCCTGCTGGGCGCTCTGTCCGACCGGGTGATCGCCCAGGGCGGCAGCGCCATTCTGACGGAAGTACCTGAAATGTTCGGCGCGGAGACCCTTTTGATGAACCGGTGCCGCACGGAAGCCCAGTTTGCTGATACGGTCGCGCTGATCAATGATTTCAAGGCCTATTTCCTGCGGTATGGTGAAAAGGTGGACGAAAATCCCTCTCCCGGCAACAAGGCCGGCGGCATCACCACGCTGGAGGACAAATCCCTCGGCTGCACCCAGAAGGGCGGCACTGCCCCGGTGGAGGACATTCTCCGCTACGGCGAGCCCATCAAAAAGCAGGGACTTTCCCTGCTGCAGGCTCCCGGCAACGATCTGGTGGCCTCCGGTGCCTTGATGGCATCCGGTGCCCAGATGGTACTCTTCACCACCGGGCGGGGAACGCCCTTTGGCTGCCCCGTACCCACGGTGAAAATTTCTTCCAACACAGCGCTGTATGAACGCAAGCGGAATTGGATCGACTTTGATGCCGGTCAGCTGCTCAGCGGCGTTTCCATGGACGAGCTGTCCGAGCAGTTTTTCGGCTATGTGCTGGATCTGGCATCGGGAACCGTTCGTGCCAAGTCCGAAGCTCTGGACCGACACGATTTGGCCATCTTCAAAGACGGCGTAACCCTGTAACCAGACTCCACCCGAGCCTCCCCTGTGTAAGGGGAGGTGGCGCGGCGTTATCTAGCCGCGACGGAGGGGTTGCCATGGAACAGACCTACAATTCTACGCAGCTCATACTTCCTGCACAACAATCCCTCAGTCAGCTTGCTCTGACAGCTCCCTTTACACAAGGGATCCTATCCCTATTACACAACGAACATCTGGAGGCATATCATGAAACACATCACCGAACTCAACATCGAAAAAGTCCAGCGCCCCATTCGGGTGGTACAGTTCGGAGAAGGCAACTTTTTGCGTGCTTTTGCCGATTACATGATCGATATTCTCAATGAAAAGACCGATTTTAACGGCAACATTGCCATTGTGAAGCCCATTACCTTCGGTACGTTGGAGCGTTTTGACCGTCAGAATTGCCTGTATACGGTAATTTTGCGCGGTCAGGAAAACGGCGAAGTGATCAACACCAGCCGTGTTGTCACCTCTGTGGATCGCGCTGTGGACGGTGCTGATACCTGGGACAATCTGGCAGAGCTGGCAAAATGCCCCACTGTTCGATTTGTGATCTCCAATACCACGGAAGCCGGTATTATGCTGGACGAGAGCGATACCATGGATGGCGTGCCCGCCACCTATCCCGGCAAGCTGACCAAGTTCCTCTACGACCGTTATGTGGCCTTCGGCGGTTCCAGGGAAAGCGGCGTGATCATGCTGCCCGTTGAGCTGATCGATATGAACGGCAAGAAGCTGCGCAGCTGCGTGCTGCGATTGGCGGAGGTCTGGAACCTGCCTGCCGAATTTACCGCATGGCTGAATGATGCCTGCGTGTTCTGCAGCACACTGGTGGATCGCATCGTCACCGGTTATCCCAGAGCGGAGGCCGCTGCTCTTTGCGAGGAGCTGGGTTACGAGGATGAGCTGCTGGATGTGGGCGAGCCCTTCGGCCTGTGGGTCATTGAGAGCGACCGCCCCATCGGCCACGAGCTGCCCTTTGCCGAGGCCGGACTGCCGGTAATCTTTACCGACAACATGAAGCCCTACCGGGAAAGGAAGGTGCGTATCCTCAACGGCGCACACACCTCCTCTGTGCTGGGCGGCTGGCTGTACGGCATGAATATCGTCCGGGACATGATGAAAGCCCCCGTCATCGGTGATTTCTGCCGACGGGTGGTCATAAATGAGATCACACCGCAGGTGCCGCTGGATAAAGCCGATGTGGATGCCTTTGCCGCTGCCGTGTTCGAGCGGTTTGAGAATCCCTTTATCGATCACGCCCTGCTGGCCATCTCCCTGAACTCTGTTTCCAAGTGGAGAGCCAGAGTGCTGCCCTCCTTTAAGGATCATTATGCCAATGTGGGCGCGCTGCCCAAGCTGATCACCTTCTCCTTTGCGGCGCTGCTGGCGTTCTATTCCTCCGCCGATCTGCGGGAGGACGGCCTGTATGCCAAGCGCTTTGACGGTACGGAGTATGTGGTGCGGGATGACCACCCGGTACTGGAGTTCTTTGCAGTCAACAGTGATCTGCCCACGGCAGAATTTGTGGACGCCGCTGCTGCCAGAGAAGATTTCTGGGGTGAAGATCTGCGGAAGTACGATGGCTTTGTGGAAACGGTCGCCAAAAATCTGGATGCTATCCGGAAGGATGTTAAGGCAGCTGTGGAAGCTATTCTGCGGTAAATATACGATAGAAAGCCCGTCTTTCCCATGTGGAAAGGCGGGTTTTCTTATTCTCTATGTTAGGAAACTATTCTCTCGTGCCCCCTTTTAGGGGACTGCCGAATGAAATAAGGCTGGGGGTTGATTCGATCTACGTGGCAGTGATATATACGATACAACCCCCCGATTTGCTACGCAAATCACCCCGCCCCTGAAATGTGGGACGAAAAAAAAGGGCACGCATTTCTGCGTGCCCTTTCGTTAAGTAAGGGTAATATTCGGAATTAGCCAGCGTAAGCGGCGTCAACCTGAGGAGCAGCCCAAGCGAAGACATCGCGGCCGCCGTTGGTTTCCATGTCAGCGCACAGCTGTGCCCACAGAGCGTCGAACTCAGCCTCGTCCTTAGCATTGACCATCTTCCAGCCGGTGGTGATGGAAATCTGGGACAGAGCGTCGACCTGCAGCTGCATAGCTTCCTCGGGAGTTGCCCAAGTAACGGTAACTGCATCCTGATACTGCAGAACACCCTTGCTGTCCAGAAGATCCTTAACGGTGTCAACACCGTAGTGGTTCAGATAGTCAGCAATGATCTCGTTCTCAGTATTCTTTGCCTGGCTGATGCTGGGATGGCCGATGATCCACATATGCATCTGGCCACCGAAGCCATCGCCGTAAGGCATGGGAGTGCCGGACCAGTTGTAGCCGATGGGGAACTGGCAGTTGTGGAATGCCCACTCGTCGCCGGTGGGGAACACATAGCCGCCAAAGTCGCCCTGGTTGTAAGCCTTCTCAAAGGCTTCGTCGGTCAGGACCAGGTTGTTGTCAGCATCGACGTCCCAAGTGGTGCCCTTGGGGCCCCATGCGAACTCGAAGACTGCCTCGGGAGTGAGGAAGAAGTTCAGATTACGCAGAGCGCCTTCAATGTCATCGCAGTCCTTGGTGATGCACCAGTACTGGACGGGCTTCTGAACGATGGTATCGTCAACAACGATCTTGGAGTTTGCGAAGGGAACGGACATAAAGTTGCCGAATGCAACGCCCATACTCTGGTTGGAGACAGCACCCATGGCGTAGTCTTCCTGGCCCCACCATGCGTCAGCAGCAGTGTAGCCCATGGAGTCGGGATCCAGAATGCCGCGCTGGTTGGCTTCGAAGTAGAAGTGGATAGCATCCTTCAGGGGGCTGTCTTCTTCGTACAGATACTTGGGGCCGCCTTCCGTCAGATCCCAGTAGGTCATGTACTTACCCATGGTGGTCATGCCCTGCATGCCCATCAGAGAGCCGGCGGAGCACCACCACTTGTTGACATCCCAGTTCTCGATGTCGCCATCGAGGACGATGCCGTAGGTCTTGTAAACGGTAGGATCAGCGCCTTCTTCTTCAACAACAGCGTTTTCGGGGCAAGCCTCAACCATGGCTTCCAGAACATCCAGCAGCTCATCGGGAGTGCTGAATTCGGGGTAGCCGATGGAAGCATAAACGTCCCATCTCAGCTGAGGCATCTGGTTGGCGCCGAAGTTCTCAGCAGCGGGGTCGACAACAGTCTTGCCGCCCCAGCCCAGAGGCACGCCGTAGATCTTGCCTTCAGCTTCGGGATACTCGTTGTAGTAGATCTCCATGGCCTCTTCGGTCAGGTCGCCCAGAACATAGAAGTTGGGGATCTGATCCATGTACTCGTCCAGAGCGATGACGTAGCCGGCTTCAATCATTTCAGCCATCTTTTCAGCGGGGACAGCCATGATGTCGGGCAGATCGCCGCCCTGCACGATGGCGTCAAACTTGCCTTCTTCGTTGGGGATGATTTCCATCACAACGTTGGCCCAGTTCTTCAGAACTTCGCCGCGCCAGCCACCGAGGGTGCCGGTGGGGATGGTGCCGTTGTTGAACAGCCAGCTGAGGACAGAGGGCTCAGCGGGTTCTTCAACCTCGGGCTCAGTGGGTTCGTCGGGCTCTTCATTGGGCTCTTCATTTTCAGTCTGAGCGGGGTCCTGAGGCTCATCAACCTGGGGATCTTCCTTGGCAGCGCAGGCAACCAGGGAGAAAACCATGATCAGAGCGAGCAGGAGAGCAAGCAGTTTCTTCATGTTTTTTCCTCCATTCAATATTTTGAATAAATTTTAGTAACGGTATGGCAGGCCTGTACATCCGGAAAAATCGAGGGAAACGGCTTTGAGACCAACCTGGACGGAAATGAGAAGGTCGGCGGAGGGACTTGCCCCCGCCTTACGTTCCCACAACAGTGCGAGAAGGCCGTAAGGCTGCTTTCTTCATTTTTTACGCAGACGGACAAATCGGTCAGACCGAAAACTACAGTGAAAATTGACAATTGATAATTGACAATTGACAATGGTGGTATCCGCTTCGCGGATGATTGGGAATGCAAGGGGAGCCAGGCTTCCCCTTGAGGGGAAGCTGTCAGCCTCAAGGCTGACTGATGAGGTGTAATGGCAGTCACAATCAGTGTTCAGCAGACACCTCATCCGTCACGGCTTCACCGTGCCACCTTCTCCTCAAGGAGAAGGCTTTGGAAGATAACTTAGCCCTTGACGGCGCCGATCATGACGCCCTTGACGTAGTGCTTCTGGATCGCGGGATAGACGCACATAATGGGGATGATGACAACGGCGGTCATGGCCATACGGATACCAACAGGGGTAATGGAGTCGGGACTCAGAGCAACACCGGCCTCAACGGCCATCTTGGAGGCCACTTCTGCTTCCTGCAGAATTTCATAGAGTCTGAACTGCAGGGTGACCAGATCCATGCGCGTATTAATGTACATTCTGGAGGTGAAGTAGTCATTCCAGTGGTTCACGGCACAGAACAGGCCAATGGTAGCCAGAATGGCCTTCTGCAGGGGCAGCACGATCTTGAAGAAGCGGGTCATGTAGCCTGCGCCATCCACAACGGCGGACTCCTCCAGCTCTCTGGGCATGGCCTCGATGGAGGTCTTGACCAGAACGGCATTGTAGAAGGAGAAGATGCCAGGGATGATGTAGATCCAGAAGCTGTCCACCAGACCCAGGTTCTTCCAGTTCAGGTAGACCGGGATCAGACCGGCGGAAAAATACATGGTGGCGGCCAGCATGCGGTACCAGACTTTTCTGCCCCACATATTGGTCTTGGAGAAGAAGTAGCCCACATAAGCGGAGCAAACGGTCTGCAGAAGGGTAGCCAGCACCACACGGGCCAGCGTGACCTTCAGCGCCTGCCAAAGACCATTCATGGACAGAACCTTCACGTAGTTGGCAATATTGAAGCCGACGGGAAGAAACGTAATTCTGCCGGAGTTGACGGCACTGGAGTTACTGATGGAGCAGATCAGAACATACCAGAACGGATAGATGCAGATAAATGCCAGCAGGAAGAAGATGGGCACAGCAATGGCATGATAGATCTTATCTTCCAGCGACCACTTGATTTTATTGGAGCTTTTTACTCGCTGCATATCTAATACCTCTCTCAGGAAATCAGGGTTTCAGTTCGGACTTCGTTCAGAACACGCTGTTGCCGCGGATCTTCTTGGATACATAGTTTGCAACGGCAAAGAGCGTCACACCGACAATGGATGTACAGATACCGACGCAGACAGCGTAGTGGAGCTTGCCCTGTCCAAGGCCGAGGTTGTAGACGTACAGATCCAATGTCTGGATATGCTCGAGGTTCAGGGCGTTGGAGAACACCTGGAACTGCTCCAGACCGGTGGACAGGAAGTTACCAATGGCCATGATGAACAGAACCACGAAGGTGGGCAGAATGTTGGGGAGGGTGATGTGCCAGATTCTCTGCATCCGGGATGCACCGTCCAGCATGGCGGCCTCATACATCTGCTGGTCGATGCCGGCAATGGCAGCGAAGTAGACGATGGAGCTCCAGCCCATGCCCTTCCAGTAGGCGAACAGGTTCTGGATCAGCAGGACGTTCTTATCGGTGTAGAGGACGTTGATGGGCTGCAGTCCCATGCGGGTCAGCCACACGTTGATGACACCTCTGTTGGACAGCAGGGCCAGAACCAGAGAGTACACGACGACCCAGCCGACGAAGTGGGGCAGGGTAACAGCAGTCTGAACGAACTTCTGATACTTCTTGCTCTTGACCTCGCTGAGGAAGATGGCCAGCAGCATGGGCACGGGCGTCAGGGCGAAGTTGATGGCCTGATAACCGAAGGTATTCAGAATGGAGTTGACAGTCTGCTTCCGCAGCAGGGGCGTACCGAGGAGGGTCTTGAAGTTGCCAAGACCGACAAAGGGCATTTTCCACACACTGCGACCCAGCTTCGGGGTCACGAATGCGTACCACCAGCCCCAGATGGGAACATAGCAGGCATAGATGGCGAACAGGATGAAGGGAAGCACGAACAAGAAAAGCTTGACATCTTCTCTCATGCCTTGTCTTTGTTTCAGTCTTACGGGTTTTGCATTTGCGTTTACCATTTTTGTCTCCCTCAATACTAGAAATTTGTCGAGCTTACGGGTTTACTCCAAATACCAGGTATCTTCGTCCTCGGGAATCTCAAATCCGGACAACCGGAGATAGCTCCCCAGAACCTTTTCCATGGGATATGTCAAAAAATATACGAATACGCCGGGCGCCAATACAACAAACTCCGGCAGACCAATGAGGAACAGCAGCACTGCCGCCAGCATTCCCGTCATCAGCAGGGTCTTTCCGAAATAACGGAACACCAGCGACACCGACACGATGATAATATTCCAGCTGCGCATCTCAAACCGGGATGCCAGCGGAAACGCATACACCGCAATGGTCAGCAAGAAGAAAATCTCCAGTACGCCGCATACAAATCGGAAGGGCTCTACAATCGTATGGGCGACCAGTGCACTGATCAGCGCGTAGCCGTCCAGCAGGAAAATGCCAACCACCAGCAAAAGCAGAAACAGGCCGACCACCAGTGTGTTTTTCCAACCCTCTTTGATGGCGCGGAAAAATTCTTTGAAGGGACTGCCGCGTTCCCGGCGGACCGATTTTGCTATGGCGTAATACAATGCGGAGGACGCAGGGCCGATGCCAACGATCGTCACAGCAAATACGCACCACAAAAGTCCCAGCAGGATCACATCTGTTAAACCGGCCATGAACCGCGTAAATTTTGTGTCGGAGTTGAAGAACTTCATGATCGCCTCCTGCGACTTCCGGTAAAGAACGAGAGTTGATACTCTCTTCATTTTATTATTATATAATGTTTTTCCGAAAAGATATAGTTAAATTTGTCCGGAAAACTGTAAAATCGTCCGGAAGAATACCCATGTTTTGTATTGTCCGGACTAAAAAGAAGGACCGGCAGGAGATCCGGTCCTTCAGGAGACATGAAAACAGCTGTTACACTGTTTTCAGGAAACGGGCAAATTGCGTCCAGAGCAGGACTGCCACCGCAGGGACACCGATCATTTTCAAATGCGTACACCTGAACGGCGCTTGTTTCCGTTGAGTACCGATTCTCGTTTTCATTGTACCACTATATTGCCGGAAGAGATAGTGACAATCATCCAAAAAAACCGTAAAATCGTCCGAAAATATCATCAATTTACTACTGAGCACATTGATTCGCCACGGTTCGTTCGAAAACGCACCGGCCCTCCAGCATCTGTTCTCTGTGGTGTTTGCCGTTTTTTCGGGCAAACACCCCATTCTCAACAAATACAATATTTCGTAACTCGCGCATCTTGTCAACTTCGTCTATTGCATTTTTTCTATCAATTTGATAAGATGTTCTGTAGGAATATATAATTAAAGGAGTTGTACAACATGCCTCTGGTTAACACTAAGGAAATGTTCGCAAAGGCTTACAACGGTGGCTACGCCATCGGCGCCTTCAATGTCAACAACATGGAAATCGTTCAGGGTATCACCGAAGCCTGTAAGGAAGAAAAGGCTCCCGTGATCCTGCAGGTCTCCAAGGGCGCACGCGCCTACGCCAACCACACCTATCTGGTGAAGCTGGTGGAAGCTGCTATCATCGAGTGCCCCGAAATCCCCATCGCTCTGCATCTGGACCATGGCGACAGCTTTGAGACCTGCAAGTCCTGCATCGACGGCGGCTTCACCTCCGTCATGATCGACGCCTCCTCCAAGCCCTTCGAAGAGAACATCGAGATCACCCGCAAGGTCGTTGAGTACGCTCACGAGCGCGGCGTTGTTGTCGAAGCTGAGCTGGGCTCCCTGGCCGGCATCGAAGACGAAGTCAATGTTTCTGCAGAAGCTGCTTCCTACACCCGTCCCCAAGAAGTCGAAGAGTTCGTGACCCGCACCGGCTGCGACTCCCTGGCCATCGCCATCGGCACCTCCCACGGCGCTTACAAGTTCACTCCCGAACAGTGCACCGTCAACGAGCAGGGCATCCTGGTTCCTCCCGCACTGCGCTTTGACGTTCTGGAAGAAGTTACCCGCCGTCTGCCCGGCTTCCCCATCGTTCTGCACGGCTCCTCTTCCGTTCCTCAGGAATACGTGAAGATGGTCAATGCTAACGGCGGCAAGATGCCCAACGCCATTGGCGTTCCCGAAGAGCAGCTGCGCAAGGCCGCTTCTCTGTCCGTCTGCAAGATCAACATCGACTCCGATCTGCGTCTGGCCATGACCGGCACCATCCGCCAGTTCTTCAACGACCAGCCCAGCAAGTTCGATCCTCGTGAGTACCTGAAGCCCGCCCGCGCCAACATCAAGGAAATCGTTCGCCATAAGCTGGTCAACGTTCTGGGCTGCGCCGGCAAGGCCTAATTCCCCGAATATTGCACAAAACATCCGGAGTGCATCGCACTCCGGATGTTTTTCGATTCGTAGGGCGGGCAGACCCTTGCCCGCCCTATATATCAATCCATCGCCGAAGGCGACACATTCATTGTCCATTGTCAATTGTACATTGATTTTTATTTCTTTCTCCGCACAAACCGGATCTTGCACACATCGTCGCCTCTGGCAATGGTGGTGGGCAGGTCCAGCTCACAGCCGAAGCTCTCGGCAATACCGCGGTCGCCGCACATGGCATGGTCGCACAGCAGCTGAATCTCCTCATCGGAGCAGCCTTGCTTCTGCCATGCCTTCACCAGCGGGCAGTAGTGGAAATCGATGTCCAGATTGTCATCGGTGCAGCGTTTGACGTCCATTTCAAAGACCCACTGGGCAGGCTTGGTGAACAGGGTCTTTTTCAGGCCCTTCAGGCTGTCGCCGCCGCCGGCCTTCTGCCGCAGATTGCCGCCCTGATACAGGCCGCAGCGCTTGATGGCGGCAGGTGCATAGTCCTGAGGCTCCAGGCCCTTCTTTCTGGCCTCGTCGCACAGCAGATACATCCACAGGGCCCGGTGCTCCAGCTGCTCACGGATGGCAGCGATCAGGGGATTTTTGATCTTCGGTTCGTTCTTGATGCTCATATTTTTTCCCTCTTTTCTGTTTTCTCTCTATGGTAACCCATTCGATGGGAATAGTATAGGGGATCGAAAGCAGCTTTTCAACCGGTTTGGCTTCACATGATGCAAAGGGGTTTTGGTCAGACAGGGTGCTATTTCAGGAGCATTTCTTTCTCAAACGGGAAGCTAAGGATCTCGCGGCGGCCGCTGTGCCAGGAGTCAAAGGAAACCACCGTTCCCTCCCGATTGAAGCGGTTATGCAGATCGCAGCGAATATCAGTCACCACCGTATTCGGCTGAGAGCAGATCCGCAGGATCCGTTTGCCGGTCTGGGTTTCAAAATCATACAGGAAGATGCTGCGAAAGCTTTCCTTGTCCCAGTAACCGTCTCCGATGAAACAGCTGCGATCCGGCGAGTAGAGGCAATGGATATCATCCTCGTTGATCATGGCATTGTCCAGCATCTGCCGCTGACCGGTTTCATCATCAAAAAAGTAGACGCCCCATTGAGGAAGACCCGAATAGATCATGATCTCCCGGTCGTTTTTCCAGTGGTAGTGGGAATTGATTTCATAATCTGTCAGCTTTCGCAGATTTCTGCCGTCCCGGTCCGCTGTGGCCAGCAGCGTGCCCCATTTTTTTCCGGGCTCCGGGAAGTTTCGCAGCAGAAACAGAAAACGGTTGGCAGAAGGATTGAAGGTGATATGGTTCACCACAAGCTTCATATCGCAGAAGGGTTGTTCCGGAAAAGCCTGCGCCAGCTGCCGGTAGCTGAAGATCAGACGGCTGGTGTTTTTTTCAATATCCACAAGAAAAATACCATCATTCTCCGGGGCGGTTTCGTCAAAATAAGGATCCTTGGTGTTGCAGTAGCCATACCCGGGGCGGAAATCCCACACCCGTGGAAAATTGATGGACAGTCCCCATTTGCGGTCCGCAGAAAGATGGGCCAAAGGCGCGCAGAGAACCCGTTCTGCCCCAGTGTCAATATCCTGAATGACGGAACAGCAGCTCCCATCCCGGAAGTCATTGTAGATAATGCTGGTATCATCAAACCACTGCAGCAGCGCGCCCTGCTGGAAATTCCACGCATGGCTTTCTGCCAGCTTGTGAAAAGCTTTGCTGTCCAGATCGATATAGCCCAGCTCCACCACATCGTTTTTATTGGGAATCCGGTCGGCAAAAGCGGTTCTATGGGCAAGATGCCGCTTGTTTGCCCGGTCAAAGGGCTGCAGGTCGTAATAGCCAAAGAAATAGTGATATGGATCGTCCGGGGAAATCGTAGTGATCGGAGCATGAGATTCGTATTTCATGGTATATCCCCTCGTTTTCATGTCTTGTTACAAAAAAGTATACGCGGAATTTGCCAAAAAAGCAATAAACACAGACATGTATGTGTTAAATAAGGGAAGCCCAACCTTCCGGCAATCGTAAAAAGACTGTACCGCCATGCGGTACAGTCTTTTTACGATTACGGAAATTACTTCTGGTTGTACTTTTCCAGAGCCAGAGCCAGCAGCTCCATGGCGCGCTCCAGACGCTCCTTCTTCAGAACGTAGGCGATACGGATCTCGTTCTTGCCGCGGCCTTCGGTGGCATAGAAGGAACCGGCGGGAGAGAACATGACGGTCTGGCCGTTGTCCTCAAACTCGTTCAGCAGCCACAGCTGGAAGTCCTCTGCGTCCTCAATGGGCAGAGCAGCCATCAGATAGAAGGCACCCTCGGGGTTGGAAACGGTGACGCCGGGGATCTTCTTCAGGGCGTTCAGAACGGTGTCGCGGCGGAGCTGATACTCCTCGCGGACGGCTGCGAAGTAGGCGGCATCTACATTGTACAGCGCGGCGGAAGCAACCTGATCCAACGTAGCGCAGCAAAGTCTGGCCTGGCAGAACTTCATGGCCTGTGCCATCAGAGCCTTGTTCTTGGAGATCAGGCAGCCGATACGGGCGCCGCAGGCGGAGAAGCGCTTGGAAACGGAGTCGATCAGGACCACATTCTCCGCTGCCTCGGGGAAGGAGGACAGAGAAACAGCCATGCCGTTGCCGCCGTAAAAGAACTCACGGTAGACTTCGTCGCCGATGATGTACAGATCGTGGTCTCTTGCCACATCAACAATGACCTGCAGCTCTTCACGGGTCAGAACCAGACCGGTGGGATTGCCGGGGTTGGTGACCATGATGGCGCGGGTATTCTCGGTGATCTGCGCCTCAATGCGCTCGCGCTGGGCATAGCGGTAGCCCTCTTCCACGGTGGTGGGGATGGGCACGATCTTGCCGCCAGCAGCGGTGACGAAGGTACGGTAGTTGGGATAGAAGGGTTCGGGGATCAGCACTTCGCTGCCCTCATCCAGAATGCACAGCAGCAGCATCTGCAGGGCTTCGGAGCCGCCGGTGGTGATCAGAATATCGCCAGCTTCGTATTCCACGCCGAGCTTCTTGTAGTAGTCGCGGATGGCGTCCACCAGAACAGGAATACCGGGGGCGGGAGCATATTCCAGAACCTTTGCCTCAAACTTTTTCAGGGTTTCAAAGAATGCGGGAGGAGTTTCGATATCGGGCTGACCGATGTTCAGATGGAAGATCTCACGGCCCTTCTGCTTGGCAGCAACTGCATAGGGGTGGAATTTACGCATGGGGGACAGGCCGCAGGCCTGCACTTTTGCAGACAGCTTCATGGATGTTTTCTCCTTTATAAATATAAGTTCTTTCGTGCTTTGTTTGCTCAACTTTTACCAGTATACACCCGTTTTTCCTGTTCGTCAATGTTATTTCAGGGTGTTTTCCGGATTTCTCATCTCGGCATGGCGTTTTTCCATTCCATCCCGGCGAATCTGCACCAGTTCTTCTGCAGGCAGGGGCTTTGCGCCACCCAGCAGGTCTGCCAGCAGCAGGGTTTTCGCCATTTTTTCCACCGCTTCCGCCCGGGAATAGGCCGTAACCAGATCAGGCCCCACTGCCAGCACGCCATGGTTCTCCAGCAGCACCACATGGTAGTCCCGCAGCAGCGGCTCCAACCCCTGATAGATAGCCTCGGTCCCCAGCATCCCGTAGGGCGCCACCGGCACCTGCCCGAAGAGCAGGTTCAGCTCCACATGTCCCTCGCTGGCGATGGGCTTCCCTGCCACCGCATAGGCCGTGGCGAAGGCACTGTGGTTGTGGACGACAGCCCGCACATCGGGCCGCAGCCGATAGACCTCCGCATGCATCCGGTATTCCACCGATGGCCGCAGCCCCTCCGGCGCATGGAGCACATTCCCCTGCAGATCCAGCTCAATGATCTGCTCCGGACAGAGCTGTTCCTTATCCTGCTGCGACGGCGTCAGCAGCATGGTCTCCCCCACCCGCATAGAGACGTTGCCCTCAAACAGATTGGTCATGCCGCTGCGGTACATGGTCTTTGCGATCCGGACGATCTCTTCTTTTTCCCATAAACAGTTCAATTTCGGCACCTGCCTTTCTCTGCCATCTTACCACAGATCAGTTGACCGTTCAATTTGGGAAATATGGAATTTTTGCACAATTTTTAATTGGATTTATTGTAGAAAATGCTCGTTGCTCCGTAGGGTCATGTGTGCTAAAATTAGTCTGTATTATAGCCCTCTCACGGTACTCCACTGTATATGGTGAGAGAGGTGAAAAAAGGAGGATAACCCACCGCTGACTAGCGGTACGGCAGTGTGGAGACCTGTCGTAATGCATCGTCCGCTTTGCGGAGATGTGACGTCACAGCTTGCGGAGGCACTGTGATGATAGTCGCAAAAACATGTCCAAAGTCGTTCTGAAAAACATCAAGAAGCTGTATCCCTTTACCGCCGAGGACAAGGCCGAACAGAAGGGCAAGAAGAAAAAGAAGGTCAACGATGAGCCTGTGAAGGAAAAGGCCAACCTGCAGATCACCGATAAGGGCGTTGTGGCTGTTCAGGAATTCAACCTGGAGATTCAGGACAAGGAATTCATCGTTCTGGTCGGTCCTTCCGGCTGCGGTAAGTCCACCACTCTGCGTATGGTCGCCGGTCTGGAAGAAATTTCCGAAGGCGATCTGTACATCGGCGAGACCAGAGTCAATGATATCCCTCCCAAGGATCGCGATATCGCCATGGTTTTCCAGAACTATGCTCTGTATCCCCACATGACCGTGTATGACAACATGGCCTTCTCCCTGAAGCTGAAGAAGACTCCCAAGGCTGAGATCGAGCGCAAGGTCCGCGAAGCTGCCGAGCTGCTGGACATCACTCCCCTGCTGAACCGTAAGCCCAAGGCTCTGTCCGGCGGTCAGCGTCAGCGTGTTGCCATCGGCCGTGCTATCGTCCGTGATCCTTCCGTCATGCTGATGGACGAGCCTCTGTCCAACCTGGACGCCAAGCTGCGTAACCAGATGCGTGCAGAGATCATCAAGCTGCGCCAGAAGATCGACACCACCTTCATCTATGTTACCCACGACCAGGTCGAGGCTATGACCCTGGGCGACCGTATTGTTATCATGCGTGACGGCTTTATCCAGCAGGTCGGCACTCCTCAGGAAGTGTTCGAACATCCCTCCAACCTGTTCGTCGCAGGCTTCATCGGCACGCCTCAGATGAACTTCTTCGATGGCAAGCTGGTTAAGAACGGCGATGTCTATGCTGTTGAGACCTGCGATGCAGTCATTGATCTGCCCGCCGACAAGCAGGCTGCTCTGAAGGCCAACGCCGTTGAGCCTCAGGACATCACTGTCGGTATCCGTCCCGACCACATCACCCTGTGTGAGGAAGGCGGCGCCCACAGCATTCAGGCCCGCGTTGACGTCACCGAGCTGATGGGCTCCACCATTCACATGCACGTCAACATCGCCGGCAAGGATGCCATCGTGATCCTGCCCACCATCGACCTGAACTCCGACACCAAGAACAGCTTCACCTTCGGCTCCAAGCTCAACATCACCTTCGGCGGCAACGTTGTCCATCTGTTCAGCAAGGAAACCGACAAGAACCTGATCTAATCTTTCAAAAACTTTTCCGGTTCGTATAAAAAATCCCGGTTTTGCTCAAGCAAGACCGGGGTTTTTTTAACAGACTGAGGGGGCGTTGCGTTTGCAACGCCCCCCTTTGCTTTGGTGTGCGACGTACACTGGTAATACAGAGGTGCGCCTTTGTAAGCCGTTTATCGTTCGCTTATGGCTATTGGACTTTACTTCTCGTAAATCGTCCAATCAGGCACTTCACGGAGCTCGATCCAATACTCATAGCCATTGAGCTTGCGGCCATAATAATGGCTGTTAGTGGCTTCCTGCACCATCAGATAATACCACTTCTTTGTATCCATGTTATCCGGCCAGACCACCATGTGCGGCAGCAGGTCATGCACAGTTTCAGGAATGCGCTGCAGCACACGGTTCACCATGGTCATAGCTTCCGCACGGGTGATATACCGATCAGGTCTGAAGCTGCCGTCTTCATAGCCGATAATCCAGCCATTGTTTGCGGCAATATTGATCTCCTTCATTGCCCAATGCTTATAGATATCGGTGAAGGATGCGTCTGTGGTATTTCCGCGTTCATCAAACCGGGCTGCAATGGCTGCAAATTCTGCACGGGTGATGTTCGCGTTGGGATCGAAGATGCCACCGGGACGTCCGTTAACAATTCCCATAGCTGCCATGGTGGAAACGGCAGTGTTAAACCAATCGCCCTGATTCACATCCGAGAAGTCGTTCTCACGGGTCAAGTTTTGCTTCCGTGTTTCCTCGCTCAGCAGGCGGAAGAAGATGGTTGCAACTTCAGCTCTGGTGATGTTCGCTTCGGGATGCACAAGATCATCATCATAACCAATGATGTAGGCATAGTGATCCTGACCGAATGCTGCGGGGACGTCGCACTTGCTGTTCTTTATTACAGAAACGGTTGTATGCTGTGCAGCAACTGTAAAAGTATGTCTGGAATTATCAATCACATAGCCTTCCGCAGAACGGATCTCCAGCCAGTAATAGGAACCTGCAGGCAGGCCGGTCACTTTGATCATGCCATTTTTATCCGTAACATAGGTACCTGCATAAGTTCCGTTTGCATGGTGCAGCTCGAATACAACACCGGAAAGAACCGTGGAGCTATCGTTGGCATCTACCTTGATCAGCTCGGCCGTGCCGACGGTAATGACAGGAGGCACGGTGACCTCTTCATATGTCCAGGAGCCGGTGATCTCAACACTGGCGCCATTGATGATTCCGTTGGAGGGATCGGTCCATCCGGAGAAGGTATAGGTTCCGACAACATTATTCATGTCATCTTTTTCGTCTACGGTGTAACCGGCGGTGTATACGTCATCCACCGTGTAGGATGCGCCGTTGGCGTACAGGGTCTCGTCGATGGGAAGGACAACGCCTGCGGGGATATTCTCGCTGCCCCAGTTATAGCTGACGGTGTAGCCATCGGCGTATTCCGCAGTCAGAACAATTGCATACACGTCGGGCGTTTTTGCCAGACTGCCATAGGTATCAGCCGCAGTCACATGGGAGGTCTTGTATTCATAGCGCCAGCCGGAGAAGATCTGTCCTTCCTTCTGCGGTGTGCCTTCAGGCAGAAGGTCAGTGGAATCCCAGTTTACATGCTGCTCTTCCACCGTTTCTTCACCGTTCAGCGTACCGCCATTCAGATTGTAATACACAATGTAGTCATAGAGTGCGCCGCGGAATTCCACGTTGGCGGCAGGCATGGTGTAGCCAGTGCCGGGGGCGATCTCCACAGAAGCGGGGTGTCCGGGCAGCGTTGCGGAGAACCAACCGCGGAATTCGTAGTTTTCGTCATCAGCCTCCAGCGCGGATTTTACCGTCATCGGTGCGCCGTACATCACGGTTTCGCTGTAGAAGGGAGAGGCAGTAAGATCTACCTGCTGACCGTCCAGCGTGACTGCGGTACCCGTCGGGGGCGTGCCGAAGTAGTAGTAGGAAACGGTGTAGACATTGCGGTCATAGTAAACTTTGAGTGTCAGACTGCCGTCGCCCGCAATATGACCGTTCCAAACACTGTTCTGGGTGTTGAAGCTGAAGCCGGGATACGTTCTGCTGGGGGCAGTGACATACTCACCGGTGGTACCGGTCGGCGTGGGAGAGAGGGTCTCCACAAGAACATAATCCGTATCGGGATCGGTGCCGGGGGTATAGGCTGCTTCAGGAGCCTTCTGCTGATAGTATTCTACTGTATAAGGAATATTGTTCTGTGCATGGAAACGACCCACAAGCGTTACGTCTTCGGCAGGCATGGTCAGGCTGTCACCCACAGCTGTGGTGCCGTAATACCATCCGTCAAAGGTGTAACCGGCAGGCGCCGTAACGTCCGCCAGATCCACAACGGTGCCGTGCTTGACATCATTGTGGCCAGCAGGAATCTCTACACTTCCGGGATTATTCTCAAAGCGATAAGCAATGTCATATGCTTTTCTCGTGTAGTAGAGCTTCAGCGTAAGCTGACCGTCTTCCGTTACCGTACCTGTAACGCCGTTTGCATCGACAGTCAGCGGGGCAGGATTGTGCAAAGCCGTTACTTCCACACTGTAGTCGTAGGTGTTGTAGGTGTTCGGAACACCTGTCACCTGCTGCAGCGCATAAATATCATCGCTGTAGACAGTGGAATAAGGCGTTGTTGCCGGGAAGTTGCCTTCGGCATCTTCCAGATAGTGCTCAACCTTATATGTGGCGGTGATCCGGCTGAAATGACCGGTCAGAACCACGTCTCTTTCCGGCATGGAGAAGGTATTGTTGCTGACGGCGATATCGGAGCCCGTGATGTTCCAGCCCGTAAAGGTGTAGCCGGGTTCAGACAGCGGCGCTTCGATCGTAACCGTTTCTCCATATTTTTTTGTGGTTGCGGCAGGAACCGAAACATTTGTGGGAACATCGCCCGTGAGTTCATAGGTCACGGTATGTTCGGCGAGGGAGTAATACAGCTTCAGGACCAGCAGCTCTTCGCCATCAATGAAGCCGGAAATTTTACCGTGCTGTGCCGTATATTCGGGATCGTATCTCAGGCCGATCAGGTCCGCATCGGAAAGGGGTTCGGCATAAACAGGGGTATCTACATCACCGGTCTTTTCGATTTTGCGATCAGGCTCTGTCGGATATACGGCATTGCCCTCATCATCCAGATACTCAAAGTAATGCCAGGTTTCGTAGGGCGTATCACCTGTTTTGGTAAAGGAGCCGTGGAGCGTCACATCGCCGTCGGGCATAACCATCTGTCCGTTTACGACAACGGTATCACCGGTGTACACGCGCCAGCCGGAGAACTCATAGCCTTCAGGAGCGGTAACCTCAATGAGTTTCACAGTCTCGCCGTACAGGTGTTGCTCGTCTTTCGGCAGCTCTGCCTGTGAGGGATCTGCGTTATCGGGAATGAGATCGCCGTCATACACATAGGTAACCGTGTGCAAATTGCGCGCATAGTATACTTTCAGCGTCAGTGCGCCGTTTGCAAGAACCGTGCCGGTGGGGACAAGAGTTCCGTTGAGCTCGGTCATGGAGACATGATCATCCTGATTGGCAACCGCTGTCGTTTTGGTCACATCGTAATCATAGCCGGTATGGGCCGGGATGGTTGCAATGGCAGTATCGCCGGTCTTTACATTGTCATATTCATTCACATGATCAGCGGTATCGGAGTATGTACCGTCCGGATCCATCAGATAATGCTCCACCTTGTAGGAGCTGGAATCGGCAGAGAACGTGCCGATGAAGTGCAGATGATCGGCAGGCATGGTAAAGGAACCCTCACGGGCCTCAATATCTCCGTCATCTTCCACCCATCCGGAGAATGTATAGCCGGCGGGGACAGTCACTTCAGGATGTGTCACGGTGTCACCGTAAGCATAGCTTTCTGCCGTATTGACAGGTCTTTCAGAAGCAGCACCCGCAGGCACATTTCCTCTGAACGTATACGTTACGGTATAGTTTCTGGTGGTGGCTGTGGACGTCAGCGTAACGTCATTCGCGGGCATGGTAAATGTATCGCCGCTGAGGTTCACGCCTGTGGGCACCCACTCGCTGTATGTATATTCTGCAGTGTCGGCAGGCTTATCCAGCAGCGCGACAGCAGCGCCGGGCAGATAGTAGTACGTGTTATCGACCCGCCCCTGCGGGTAATCATCGTCGATCACCACATAGGTGACGGTGTTGGCAGTAATCTCGGGGGAGGGGATGTAATCCACCGCGTTGCCCTTGCTGTCCAGAAGCGCCGCCACATCGTTGGTGATAATGTCGGCATCGGTCAGCCCACCGTCGTTGATCTTACCGTAATCGGGCGTAGTAACGAAGGTGAGAATCAGCTTTTCCCCCTTGAAACCGCCTTCACGGGCATCTTCAGAAATATAGTTTTCATCGAAGTTGAAACCGTTGACGGAAATCGTATCCGAGCCGGTAAGCGTGAAGGTGATACCATCGGCGGGGGTTACAGCCGTTTCCGCGCCCCAGGCGCCGTTTCCGTTATATACGGCGGTGGAAAGCGTGATGTTGGCATTGGATGCGCCTGCACCCTCAATGATGAAATAATCGGAAACGACATCGATCAGCGTGGCAGAGGTACCGAGCTCAATATCGGGCTTGCCGATGGTTGCGGCAATGGATTGGAAAATATCATCCAGTCCGTCGGCATTGCTTGTTGTCTTGTAGTAACCGGTATTGACGGGATAGGGGGCCGTTCCGGGATACAGGACGTAATCGTATGTTGGTACGAAGAACCAGCCGGTCATCTCGTAGTTGCCGTATGCCTCGGGATAGTTCGAGGACACGTAATTCATAAATACGTTGAGCTGATCGGTACCGCTGGGATTGGCGCCGTCGAAAATACCCACGGTATAGATCTTCGCGTTGGTGTTTTTGATCGTCAGCGCGTTGTTCACCGCATTGTGCGCAACCTCTGTACTGTAATTCTGATAAGTGGTGGGGTTGCCGTCCGTAAAGACGATCACAACTTTTTCGCGGTTGGCGTAGGCTGCGCCGCGGCCGGTCAGCAGATCAGAGGCATCCTCGAGGCCGGCATCGATCGCCGTGGCGCCGTTCGCACGCAGATTGTTGACTTTGCTCTTCAGCCGAGCGATCTCTTCCTCATCATCGGCATCGGTGAAGTTCTGCAGCACACTACTGCTGTCCGAGAACGTAACAACCGCAATGGAGTGTGCCGCACCTTCGGAAGAATTCCGAGCCGTGCTGTCGATGAAGTTGATAACAGCCGTTTTCAGGGCGTTCAGGCGTTCGTTGCTATTGTTATCCACGCCTGCGAAAGAATGATCCATACTGCCTGAAATGTCGAGGACCAGAATGATGTCAGTAGGATTTGCCGTCACGGTTGAGGTCACCGCACCGGTGGTAAAGGCCTCGATTTTGGTGGTCACCTTACCTGTTGTGGGATCATAGGAAACAGATTTCGTCAAAGAAATTCCGTTGTCCGGGATCGAATCCGTGACCGTATCGGTATGCGGATCGCCGTTGGCGGCTGTGGCCGAACCAACGAATCCCGGCATAAGCCCCACCAGCAGCGCAATGGCAAGCAGAAAGCTTAATACTCTTTTTTTCATATCCATTTCTCCTTATAGAAATCACATTTTATGCAAAGTTGTTATGTTTATCATTCTATTCTCGCAGACGCAGATCGGGCAGTCTGCTCAGACAAACACTGTTTTCAAATTGTCGCATATTCCTGCGCCTCCTTATTCATAATGTTGTAGTGCTGCGTGTTTTTCAAAATTTGGATGCCGTAATCCAATTTACCTTATTATATCATAATTTCCATATGTTGCAATATGCAATTATAATAATAGTTTCTTTTTTTATGATCCGTCAAAAACAGGTTGCATGAGCAAAGCATTTCTTTGCATAAGCGCTGATAAATTCGCATGTCATAGCCAAAGCCCAGCTGCCGTTTTCATTGCATTTTCGAAAAAACCAAATATGAAAATACGCAGTCAGGACCACCCGTATAACGGGTGGCCTGCTCTGGCCCTATAAGGGCCTGTCATTGGCCGCGCCTCAAGGCGCGGTGAAACGGTCTGCCGACCGCATCTGAACTACGAGCGGGCCCACAAAGGGGGGCTGCGTTTATTTGCTCTTATTAACCCGCTCACCCTCTCGGCTTCGGAGCCTCTCAGCATCAGCAAGTCAGGACCACCCGTATAACGGGTGGCCTGCTCTGGCCCTATAAGGGCCTGTTATTGGGCGCGCCTCAAGGCGCGGTGAAACGGTCTGCCGACCGCATACTCTTACGAGCGGCCCCACCAAGTGGGGCTGCTTTTATTTGCTCTTTTTAGTCGGCTCACCCGTAAACGGGTCATAGTATTCCTTTATCGTCAGTTGGTCTGATATTTTATCTTCTACCAACTGATTTCGGATGTATTCTGCAA
>JAZSCX010000056.1:0-12541 GCA_045530865.1 Candidatus Avilachnospira sp. | reverse complement strand
ATGGACCGGGACAGCGTGTCTGTCGAGGTTCTGGAAAATCCCAAGTCCGGGTTCCTGGGTTTCGGCGCCAGCCCCGCCAAGGTCAAGGTGACCTATGAGGCGCCCGATGAGGAAGTCAAGCCGGCACCGGCTCTGTCCTCCGCATCCCGCAGCAAGCCGAAGAAGCAGGAACCCAAGCAGGAGCCCAAGCCCCTGCAGCCCATCAACCCCAAGCCTCCTGTGAAGGAAGAGGCTCCCAAGGCCGAAGCTCCCAAGCAGGAAGCCCCCAAGCCCGAGCGCCGTCCCGAGCAGCCCCGGAAGAAGAAGCCTGCGTCCAAGCCTGCACAGCCCAAGCCCGAGGCCCCCAAGGCTGAGCCCAAGGAATATGCTCCCGCCGCCGAAGGCTCCGTGGAGAAGCAGATCGAGGTCTTTATCAAGGGCCTGCTGGAGCATATGGGCTCCGATGCCGTGCCTCACGCATGGAAGTCCGAGGGCGATACCTATCAGGTAGATCTCGTTGGTGAAAATCTGGGCATGCTCATTGGCCGCCGGGGCGAGACCTTGGATGCCATCCAGCATCTGACCAATTATACCATCAACCGCGACAGCAACAAGCGTTCCCGCATCAATGTGGATGCCGAGAACTACCGTCTGAAGCGGGAAGAGAGCCTGCGCCGTCTGGCACAGAAGGTGTGCGGCAAGGTCATCAAGTACCGCCGCAACATCACCCTGGAGCCCATGAACGCCTATGAGCGCCATGTGATCCATGCCACTTTGCAGGATGTGCCCGATGTGACCACCTATTCTGTGGGCACCGAGCCCAACCGCCGCGTTGTGGTTTCCTACAGCAAGTACAACTGATAAAAAACCGCATTGTGCGATGCACAATGCGGTTTTTTGCAGAAGATTATCCAAATTATCCAAAATCAACAAAAAATTGTGGAAAACCCTAAGATTTTTGTATTTTTGCACATCTGTCCACAGGTTATCCACAGAGGGGTTGTAATCTCTCTGTTTCCGATTGATACCCATTGTTATAAAAAATTTACACATCGTTCCGAAATTTCCTGATGACATTGCCCCCAATTTCCGATATAATAAAATTACACTTATCAGAAAGGAGTAGATGCCTGTGGATCAATACAGTTGGGTGCTCTGGATCGCGGCCATTGTGATCTTCGGCATTGCCGAAGCCTCTACCGTCAACATGATCTCCATCTGGTTCGTGGGCGGCTCTCTGGCCGCGCTGATCGCGAATCTTCTGGGCGCAGGAGCCTGGGTGCAGATCATCGTATTTCTGGTAGTCTCCGGCGGATTGCTGGCGGCGCTGCGGCCCTTTGTACGGAAGTTTATTTCCCCCAGAAAGACTGCCACCAACGCCGATATGGCCATCGGCAGGGAAGCCTATCTGACCCAGACCGTGGATAATATCCGCGGCACCGGCGCTCTGAAGCTGGACGGCAAGGAATGGACTGTCCGTTCCGCAACCGGAGATGTTCTGGAAAAGGATACCCTGGTCAAAATTGTCAAAATGGAGGGCGTCAAGCTCTATGTGGAGCCCGCTCATACCACCGCCGGCGTCTGACGCCGAAAGAGAAAGGAGAAATCTATGGGACCCGTTATTGCCATCATCGCTGTGATCGTGCTGCTGCTGATCCTGATCATCCGCAACCTCCATGTGGTGCAGCAGTCCAAGGCCTATGTCATTGAGCGCCTCGGTGCGTTTTCCGCCGTCTGGGAGGTGGGCATCCACTTCAAGATCCCCTTCATTGAAAAGGTTGCCAAGAAGGTCAGCCTGAAGGAGCAGGTTCTGGATTATCCCCCCCAGCCTGTGATCACCAAGGATAACGTTACCATGCAGATCGATACTGTGGTCTACTTCCAGATCACCGATCCCAAGCTCTATACCTACGGCGTGGAGTACCCCATGGTCGCCATGGAGACCCTGACAGCCACCACCCTGCGTAACATCATCGGCGATCTGGAGCTGGATCAGACCCTGACCAGCCGCGATGTGATCAATACAAAAATGCGCGCCATTCTGGACGAAGTCACCGATCCCTGGGGCATCAAAGTCAACCGTGTGGAGCTGAAGAACATTCTGCCTCCCGCTGATATCCAGAGCTCCATGGAAAAGCAGATGAAGGCAGAACGCGACCGCCGTCAGGCCATCCTGCAGGCAGAGGGCACCAAGCGCTCCGCCGTTCTGGTGGCAGAGGGCGAGAAGGAATCCGCCGTGCTCCGTGCAGAGGCTGAGAAGCAGGCCGATATTCTTAAGGCAGAGGCCGAAAAGCAGGCAGCCATCCTCCGTGCAGAAGGTGAAGCCGAAGCCATCCGTGCCGTGCAGAAGGCGCTGGCAGACTCCGTGAAGATGCTGAACGAGGCTGCCCCCAACGATCAGGTCATCAAGCTGAAGGCGCTGGAATCCATGCAGAAGGTTGCCGACGGCAAGGCCACCAAGATCATCATCCCCTCCGAAATTCAGGGTCTGGCCGGTCTGGCCACTTCCCTCAAGGAGTTTGCGAAGGATTGAGTTTTCCCTCAACAAAACCCGCCGAAAGACGGGTTTTGTTTTGACAAGCTGAAAGAATCCGCTGCATATGCAGCGGATTCTTTCATTCTTATTCCTCCACGGGGACGAGGGCGATGTGCAGTTCGTCCAGCTGCTTCTGGGAAACGGCGGAGGGAGCATCCATCATGACGTCCTGTGCCTTCTGGTTCATGGGGAAGGTGATGACTTCGCGGATGGACTCCTCACCGGACAGCAGCATGATGATGCGGTCGATACCGGGGGCGGCGCCTGCATGGGGAGGTGCACCGTAGGTGAACGCATTGTACATGGCGGGGAACTTGGCCTTCACGTCGGCCTCGCCCAGACCAACCATCTGGAAGGCCTTGACCATGATCTCGGGACGGTGGTTCCGGACGGCGCCGGATGCGGTTTCGTAGCCGTTGACCACCAGATCGTACTGCTGGGCGTTGATGGCCAGCAGCTTTTCGGTGTTGCCTTCGGCCTCTTCCAGAGCGGTCAGGCCGCCGGAGGGCATGGAGAAGGGGTTGTGGCAGAATTCCAGCTCACCGCTCTCTTCGCCGATCTCATACATGGGGAAGTCCACGATCCAGCACATGGCGTACTGCTCTTCGTCGAAGTGACCGGGGACGCGCTTGCCCAGCATATTGCGGACGACGCCTGCGGTCTTCTGGGCGGCAGACTTCTTACCGGCTGCCATGCAGACGAAGCTGCCGGGCTTCAGGTTCAGCTTTTCGGTCAGGGCATCCTTGCGCTCCAGCAGGAACTTGGAAATGCCGCCGGTCAGCTCGCCGTTGTCGTCCATCTTGACCCAGCAGACCTTGTTGCCGGTCTGGACTTCCACGTCCTTCAGCAGCTTGTCGATCCACTTGCGGGCCTGATCGAAGTTGTCCACCACCACGGCCTTGATGCAGGGGCTGTCGAAGGGGCCGAAGCCGCAGCCCTGCACGGTGTCGGTGATATCGGTGATCTCCAGGTCCACACGCAGGTCGGGCTTGTCGGAGCCGTAGCGCTCCATGGCCTCGTTGAAGGGAATCCGGCGCAGGGGGCCCTGAGACACGCGGCTGCCGAACTTGCCGTACTTCTCGAAAATGGGAATCAGGACTTCTTCCAGAGTGGTCAGAACGTCGTGCTGAGAGGCGAAGGCCATTTCCATGTCCAGCTGATAGAATTCGCCGGGGGTGCGGTCGCCGCGGGCGTCCTCATCGCGGAAGCAGGGGGCGATCTGGAAATAGCGGTCGAAACCGGAGGTCATGAGCAGCTGCTTGAACTGCTGGGGAGCCTGCGGCAGCGCATAGAACTTGCCGGGATGCTTTCTGGCGGGAACCAGATAGTCACGGGCGCCCACGGGAGAGGAAGCAGTCAGGATGGGGGTGGTGATTTCGAGGAAGTTCTTGGCGGTCATGGCGGCGCGGATGGCTGCCACCACGTTGCAGCGCAGGATGATGTTGCTCTTGACGGCGGGGTTGCGCAGATCCAGATAGCGGTGCTTCAGACGGATAGCCTCTTCGGCGTCGCGGCTGCGATTGATCTCGAAGGGCAGCTCATTGTGGTTGCAGTAGCCCAACACCTCAATCTTTTCGGGCACCAGTTCGATATCGCCGGTGGCCTGCTTGGGGTTCTTGCTGGCGCGCTCCCGGACAATGCCTTCCACGGAGATGGTGGTTTCCTTGTTCAGGGGCTTGATGACGTTCATCATCTCTTCGGTCTCAATGACCACCTGGGTGGTGCCGTAGAAATCACGGACGACCATAAAGGCAAAGTTGGCGCCAACGGCGCGGACGTTTTCCATCCAGCCGACGATCTTGACATTCTGGCCCACATGCTCCATGCGGAGCTCGTTGCAGGTATGGGTACGGTTTTGCATCATATTCAGTATGCTCCTTTTCGTAAGCAATTGGCAACTGATGAGCTGCAATCCTGATCGAATTGACAATGGACAGTTGACAATTGACAATGATGGTGTCCGCTTTGCGGACGATATTTAAATAATTTGGTGCAAGAAATTCGGTTTCAATCACAGTTAGCAGTCAGATCTCTTTTCAATTATCGCCGCAAGGCGATACCATAACTGTCAACTGTCAATTTTCAACTGTCAACTGTTATTCTACGATAACAGTTCCGCTGTTCTTTTCCGCCAGACCGGCCTTGATCAGCGCGGCGGCTTCGGCAGCGGGGACCGTGACCTGCTCGCCCTTGGACAGATCCTTCACGGAGCAGGCACCGGCGGCGATCTCATCTTCCCCGAGGAACACGGCGTAGGGGATGCCCAGCTTGTCCGCATAGGACATCTTGGCCTTAAATTTCTTCTGCTCGCAGTACAGCTGCACCCGGATACCCTGTGCCCGCAGCTCCGTTGCCAGACGGATGGCAGGGGCCAGATCCTGGGTCATGGGCAGCACCAGCACATCGGCAGGAGCGGTGTTCAAGTTGTCGTTAAGCATATTCTGCTCACCTAGCACATAAAACAGTCGGGTCAGACCGATGGAAATGCCCACGCCGGGCAGCTGCTTTTCAATATAATACTCTGCCAGATTGTCATACCGGCCACCGGAGCAGATGGAGCCGATCTCCGGATGATCCAGCATGCAGGTCTCATAGACCGTGCCGGTATAGTAGTCCAGCCCGCGGGCAATGGTCAGATCCACGGCGAAATTCTCCTCCGGCACGCCAAAGGCAGCCAGATATTTGGTCACGGTGGTCAGCTCGTCCAGACCCAGATCGAACAGCTCGTGCTTGCCGCGGTAGCCTTCCAGAGCCTCCAGCACCTGTGCGTTGGTGCCGGTGATGGCCATGAAGTCCAGAATGGCCTGTGCCTGCGCACCGTCCAGACCCAGCTCCTCGGTGAGAATGGCGCTGACCTTTTCCGCGCCGATCTTTTCCAGTTTGTCCACGGTGCGCATGATGTCGCCGGACTTCTCGCTGAGCCCCAGAGAGCTGTAGAAGCCGTTGAGGATCTTGCGGTTGTTGACCCGGATCTGGAACCGCTTCAGACCCAGCGTGTGGAAGGTCTTATAGATAATGGAGGGGATCTCCGCCTCATTGACGATGTCCAGCTTGCCGTCGCCGATGATATCGATATCGGCCTGATAGAATTCCCGGAAGCGGCCTCTCTGGGCACGCTCGCCGCGGTAGACCTTGCCGATCTGATAGCGGCGGAAGGGGAAGGACAGCTCGCCGTAGTGCATGGCCACATATTTTGCCAGGGGTACCGTCAGGTCAAAGCGCAGAGCCAGATCGCTGTCGCCCTTCTGGAAGCGGTAGATCTGCTTTTCGGTCTCGCCGCCGCCCTTGGCCAGCAGCACATCGGCGGATTCGATGGCCGGGGTGTCCAACGGCGTGAAGCCGTAGAGGGAATAGGTGGTTCGCAGGACTTCCATGATCCGCTCCATCTGCACCTGCGGCGCGGGGAGCAGCTCCATGAAGCCCGAGAGGGTACGGGGTTTGATTGCCATGGTGATAATTTCCTTTCTGTAAGGAGATTGGTTAGGAATTGACAACTGATAATTGACAATGAATGTGTCTCCTTCGGAGACTGATTTTCAGTTCTTGCCCATGAGAATGGCAGTCTCAATCTTCCAATGGCAGTTTTTGATTTCAATCATCGGCGGAGCCGATACCATCATTGTCAATTGTCAACTTTCAATTATCAATTAAAAAATACTCTCCTCCTATGCGCGCAAAAACTGCGTTCATGGGACGAGAGTAGTTGCCTACCGGTTTGGTATGCGGGCGATCCATGATCGCCCCTACTTCGTGGTGCCACCCACGTTCAGGGAAGTTTCTTCCCCCTTGTATGCCGTCCGGACGGGACGGCGCGTTGGCTCGGCGGGTGTCCTTCCTCCGGTGCATGGGCAAGGGGCTCTCAGCCTTGTCCCCTCTCTCTGTGGCTGCACACCGGGCTACTGCTCCCGCGTCATGGCCGTATATCCAGTTATCGGAGGCTCTTTTTGGGCCGGATCATTTCTCTCCAGTCCAGATCGCCCCGCTGCAGACCCAAAATCAGCATTTCCGCTGAGGCCAGATTGGTGGCGCAGGGCACATTGTAGCTGTCGCACAGGTGCAGTGTCCGCATGACCCGCTGATCCTCCCACGGATCGTTGCCGTTGGGATCGGAGAACAGCAAAACCATATCGATCTCATTATAGGCGATGCGCACATCCACCTGCTGATGACCACCTTGATGGCTGGACAGGAACAGCGAGATCGGCAGACCCGTGGCATCCGCCACCAGACGGCCTGTGGTCGCCGTTGCAGACAGGTTGTGCTTTGCCAGAATACTCTTATAGGCTGTGCAGAACTGCACCATCAATTCTTTCTTTTTGTCGTGCGCCATCAAGGTAATATTCATTGTTCCACCCCATCTTCGTCAGGTTGATACGTTTAAACATCCAAAAGCGGCCGTTTTTCGCCCATCAGGCGGCGGGCGATGTTCCGGCAGGCCGCAGCTGCGCCGTTTTTATCCCGGGACGGGAGCAGTGTCCGCCCCTTGGCGGCACAGATTGCCACGGAAGCATCCTCTGGCACGATTCCCAGCAGAGGCAGACCCACGGCATCCATGCAGTCATCCACCGTAAAGCGGAGCTTTTTGAAGAACTTCCGGCGGATCCGGTTGACCACCAGCTGCGGCTCGGCCTTGGAAAGGCCGTCCAGCTTTTCTGCTGCCCGGGCGCCGTCCCGCAATGCCGCAGGCTCTCCGCCCGCTACCACGATGGCACGATCCGCACCACGGACTGCCAGCCGGAAACCGGCGCCAATGCCCGCCGGGGCATCGATCAGGCACCAGTCAAATTCCTTCTTCACCTGCTGCAGCATGGCGTAAAAGGCTTCCTCGTTCAGATCCTCCGGCAGCTCTGACACCGGCGCGGTGAGAAAGCGGAGGTTCGGACAGCGGGGATGCACGGCGGCCTTGGAAAGGTCATAATCGCCCCGCATCACATCCGTGAAGCAGATGGCAGGCTCTTCCGCCATGCCCAGAGAAATATCCAGATTTCGGAGACCCGCATCGGCATCGATACACAGAACCTTCTGTCCCGCTTCTGCCAGTGCCAGCGCAATACCGGCGCACAAGGTCGTCTTACCGGTGCCGCCCTTGCCGGAGATCACTGCCACAGCCTTCCCCAATGCGATTCCTCCCATCATCCATACTCTGAATCATTATATACAAATTTCAGCTTAACTGCAAGATGTATTTGCGTGTTTTTTCACAGATATGTCAATGAAAACAATTTTTTATCCGGCAGAGGCCGTAAACCGGTAACCCACGCCCCGGACTGTCTCGACCAGCTCGCCGCAGCTGCCCAGCTTCTGCCGCAGGGTGCGGATGTGGACGTCCACCGTCCGGGTTTCGCCCAGATACTCCATGCCCCAGACCTGATCCTGTATCTGCCCCCGGGACATCACCAGCCCCGGATGAGAGATCAGCAGCCGCAGGATGTCAAATTCCTTGGGCGTCAGGGCCACTTCCTGTTCGTCAATCAGCACCTGCCGTCTGGCGGGCAGCACCTGCAGATTGCCGTATTGATAATATTCCGGCTTTTTGTTCTGATCAGCCCGGCGCAGCACCGCACGGATGCGGGAAAACAGTTCCATCATGCCGAAGGGCTTGGGCAGATAGTCGTCAGCGCCGTTGTCCAGCCCCACAACTTTGTCATATTCCGTGTCCCGGGCGGAGAGAATGATCACCGGCACCTGTCTGGTGGCAGGGGTTCTGCGAAGTCTCTTCAGTACACTGATGCCATCCTCCTCCGGCAGCATCAGATCCAGCAGCACCAGCTCCGGGATCTGCTTCTCCAGCGCCGCAAAAAAGGCAGACGGGCGCTCAAAGCCGCGGGCCTCCATGCTCTGCCCCTGCAGGGCATAGAGCACAAATTCCCGGATGTTGCTGTCGTCTTCCACCAAGTAGATCATGCGGTTCCCTCCCGACACAAATTTTACCAAATATATATTACCGCAAAAAAACGTAATAGACAAGAGTGGGATTAGCGCCGGAGAAGAAAACCCCGTGCAAATCGAAACAGATTTGCTATTTTTGACCAAAATCCAAGCCATTTTTTGAAAAATCTCCGGTTTTTCTCTATGCGGCCTGCGACCTTCTGCGCTTTGCAAGGCGCATTTCCTGTGCTATAATAGAATTGTAATCCTGTTTATAAGGGGAAATGTGCCATGATGACCATCAAAAATTATGTCCGGGCGCAGAGTCTGGAGGATGCCTTTCAGCTGAATCAGAAGCGCAGCAGCCGTGTCATCGGCGGCATGGTCTGGCTGAAAATGACCAAAAGCAACGTGGGCACGGCCATCGACCTGTGCGATCTGGGACTGGATAAAATCGAAGAAACCGATGACGCGTTCTCCATTGGCGCCATGGTGAGCCTGCGGGCGCTGGAATGCCATGAAGGTTTCAACGCCTATACCTGCGGCGCGGCAAAAAAGGCCGTGGAGGACATCGTGGGCGTGCAGTTCCGCAACTGTGCCACCGTGGGCGGCAGCATTTTCGGGCGGTTCGGCTTTTCCGATGTGCTGACCTTTTTCCTGACCACCGATTGCTGGGTGGAGCTGTACAAGGGCGGTCTGGTGCCGCTAAAAGAATTTGCCGCCATGAAGAAGGACCGGGATATTCTGGTGCGGCTGATCGTGAAAAAACAGCCGGGCCGGTTTGTCTATACTGCCCTGCGGAACAGCCGCACCGATTTCCCCATTCTCACCTGTGCCGTTTCGGAAATGAACGGTACATACTGCGCCGCCATCGGCGCCCGGCCTGCCAGAGCCATGCTGCTGACCGATGAACAGGGTCTGCTGGCAGGTGGCATCACCGAAGCATCTGCCGAAGCCTTTGCAAAATGGGCGGCAGGCACCGTCCCCACCGGCAGAAATCTCCGCGGCAGCCCCGCCTACCGCACCCATCTGGTGCAGGTTCTCTGCCGCCGGGCACTGATGGAACTGGGAGGGAAGTAATATGGAAATCAAGCTTATTCTCAACGGCAAGCCCATTCAGGATCTCATCGAGGCCGATACCCTGCTGATCGACTTTGTCCGCAGGCACGGCTGTCTCAGCGTCAAGCGGGGCTGCGAGACCGCCAACTGCGGCCTGTGCACCGTGTTCATGGATGATAAGCCCATCCTTTCCTGTTCCATGCTGGCGGCAAGAGCCGCCGGACATCAGATCACCACGCTGGAGGGTCTGCAGGAGGAAGCCGCCGAATTTGTGGGCTTCATCGCCGATCAGGGCGCGGAGCAGTGCGGCTTCTGCAATCCCGGCTTTGTCATGAACACCATTGCCCTGCTGCGGGAAAATCCCGACCCCACCGACGACGAGATCCGGGCATTTTTGGCAGGAAACCTGTGCCGCTGCTCCGGCTATGAGGGGCAGCTCCGGGGCATCCGCAATTATCTCAACAGCCGCAAGGGCTGAGAGGGAGGCAGCTATGGATATGAAAAACTTCAAAACCGTCGCCCAGCCCGTCCGGAAGAAGGATTCCATGCAGCTGCTGCTGGGCAAGCCCGTGTATGTGGACGATGTGACGCCCCAGAACGCGCTGGTGGTCAAGATCCTCCGCAGCCCTCATCCCAATGCCATGATCCGGTCCATCAAGACCGACACTGCCATGCGGGTTCCCGGCATGGTGGCAGTCTACACCTGGGAGGATGTGCCCAACAAGCGCTATGCCATTGCCGGTCAGACCTATCCGGAGGTCTCTCCCTATGACCGTCTGATTCTGGACCGCCATGTGCGGTTTGTGGGAGATGCGGTGGCAATTATCGCCGCCGAGACCGAAAAGGCCGCCAATAAGGCCATGAAGCTGATCAAGGTTGACTACGAGGTGCTGGAACCGGTGCTGGATTTCCACAAGGCGCTGGATAATCCCGTTCTGGTGCATCCGGAGGAGGACTGGTATCCCCCCATCGATGTGGGCGGCACCAACAAGCGCAATCTGGTGGCCCATGACTGCACGGAGACCGGCGATGTGGAGGCTACCTTGCAGGACTGCGACATCGTCATCGAGCACACCTTCCATACCAAGGCCAACCAGCAGGCCATGATGGAGACCTTCCGTACCTATTCCGAGATGGACGCCTATGGGCGCATCCATGTGGTGGCCTCTTCTCAGATCGTGTTCCATGCCCGCCGCATCATTGCCCGGGCGCTGGATATCCCCAAGAGCCGTGTCCGCGTCTCCAAGCCCCGCATTGGCGGCGGCTTCGGCGCCAAGCAGAGCGCAGTGTGCGAATTTTATCCCGCCTTTGTCACATTGAAAACGGGACGCCCCGCCAAGTTGATCTACACCCGGGAGGAATGCCAGATCGCCGGTTCTCCCCGCCATGAGATGGAGGTTTCGGTTCGTCTGGGCGCCAACCGGGATGGACGCATCCGGGCGCTGGAGATCTACACCCTGTCCAACTCCGGCGCTTACGGCGAGCACGGCCCCACCACCGTGGGTCTGACCGCCGAAAAGCCCATTCCCCTCTACACCGCCAATCTGGAGGCCCATAAATTTTCCTACGATGTGGTCTATACCAATCTGCAGGCCGCCGGTGCCTTCCGTGGCTACGGTGCCCCGCAGGGCCTGTTCGCCGTGGAGAGCTGCGTCAATGAGCTGGCGGATATGCTGAAAATGGATCCCACTCAGCTGCGCCTGCAGAACATGGTGCGGCAGGGCATGGTCATGGGCGCCTACCACGGCGAGACTGCCAATGCCTGCCGTCTGGATGAATGTATGCTCCGCTGCGCGGAGATGTTTGAGTGGGAAAAACGCTGGCCCATCCGGGATTTGGGCGACGGCAAGGTTCGTGCCACCGGTGTTTCCATGGCCATGCAGGGCTCCGGCATTTCCATGCTGGACGTGGGCGGCGCCACCATCAAGCTCAGCGACGAGGGTACCTACAATCTGCTGGTTTCCGCTGCCGATATGGGTACCGGCTCCGATACGATTCTGGCGCAGATCGCCGCCGAGTGCATGGACTGCCATGTGGACGATGTGGCGGTGTACAGCTCCGATACGGACGCTACGCCCTATGACTCGGGCTCCTATGCCTCCTCCACCACCTATCTGACCGGCGGCGCCGTCGTCAAGGCTTGCGAGGAGCTGAAGGGCAAGATCGTTGCCATCGCGGCGGAAATTCTGAACTGCGAGGCTGCCGATCTGGTGTTTGAGGGCCGTCAGGTTCGCAATCTGGCCGATGGAAGAACCCTCTCTCTGGAAGAGATCGCCGTCAAGAGCCAGCTGGGCAGCACCATTGCGCCGGAAAGCTCCGCCATGCATACCTCTCCCGTGTCCCCGCCGCCCTTTATGGTGGGCATGGTGGAGATCGAGCTGGATCGGCTCACCGGTCATGTGAAAGTTATCGACTATATGTCCGTGGTGGACTGCGGCACACCCATCAACCCCAATCTGGTGACGATCCAGGCAGAAAGCGGCATTGTGCAGGGCATCGGAATGACCCTGACGGAGGATGTGACCTACACGCCCAACGGCAAGCCCATGGAAAGCTCCTTCATGCAGTATAAGATCCCCACCCGGCTGGATATGGGCAAGCTGCGGGTAGAGCTGATGCCCAGCTATGAGCCTACTGGCCCGTGGGGCGCCAAATCCGTGGGCGAGGTGGTCATCAATACGCCTGCCCCCGCCATTGCCCACGCCATCTACCGTGCCACCGGCGTCTGGCACCGCACCCTGCCCATCCTGCCGGAGCATATCGCGATGTCAATGGACAATGGACAATGAATGTGCCGCCTCCGGCGACAGATTGGAACTTGTAGGGGCGACCATTGGTCGCCCGCACAAATAAAAGCAGCATCCCCGGTGGGACGGGGTTCATAAAACAGTTAAACCGACCTATGGTTACGATCATTGGTCGATTTTTGTGATATGCACTGGCGCGGGAGCGCCCAAGGGGCAGATAGTCAAGCAAGTGCAACACATTCTTCAAAAACTTCAGTTGGAGTTTTCCAACCGAGACATTTTCTGGGACGAGAATTGATCAGATCTGCTATAAACTGCACAAGCTCATCAGTGATCGTCCTGAAATCAAAGC
>JAZSCX010000059.1:0-12188 GCA_045530865.1 Candidatus Avilachnospira sp. | reverse complement strand
ATGGCTACGATCCGACTTATAGAACACCAGACTGGCGGTAATCAAAAACGCGTTTTTGCACCGTCTGCCGGGCAGCACATGATAAGCCAGCAGGCTCAGGGGCAAAAACGCGAACAAAAATACAGGGGAATTGAAAACCATAGTCAGCTCCTCGTTCTTTCACGATCCGGAACGCTTTCCTATAAAAGAAAAGCCGGGAATTAGAAAACAATCCCTCAGTCAAAATCGGCACTTTCGTCCCGATTTTGCCAGCTCCCTTTGCCCAAGGGAGCCTTAGGCGCTCCCGCGCCAGTGCGTTATTGGGGAGCCTCGGGGAAATAATAGGCGAAGCCGTTGTACATCAGGCCGTCGCCTGCGATTTTGAACATATCGATCTGGGGCTTGTCCTTGAACATATACCAGTAGGCATATTCCAGCTCCGCATCGAACAGGTAGGTCTCGCCGTCCGGCCAGTCAATCATGGTCCATGCGTGGACGTTTTCCGGATTGCTCTCCCAGCCGGCCACCACATAGGCCTGATAGCCCAGCTGGCGGGCACAGTACATCAGGGTCGCCGCCCAGCAATAGCAGTTGCCCTTGCCCCGCTCCAGAAAGGTCATGGCACAGTTCTCCGCCCAATCGGTGGAGCCGGCCTCATAGAAGTCGCCGCTGAGATAGCGGTAGTTGTCCCGCAGATGCTCGTAGACCGCCCGCAGCACGGTCTCCGTATCGGTCATTTCCTCCGTCACGCAGGCTTCGATCAGCTTTTTGACGGCAGTATCCAACTCGGCGTTGCCGCTGGTGTACGTTCCATCCGCATCGAAGGTCAGATAGCCCACTGCCTTATCTTTCGCAAGAAAATCCATATCTTCGACATAATACAGTTCCCCGACATAATGCAGCAGACCATGCTCCGGCTTGATCAGTGCAGCCGTTCCCTCCTGGGCGATATAAGCTCCGTCCAGAAACAGCTCATGGATACCGGGCTCCAGCTGCAGCAAACAGCCCTTGCCGTCAATGGCGTAGAATTCGCCGTCAACGGTTGCGACCTGCGCGGTGATGCCGCTGAGCTCGTATCCGTCCCGGCTGGCCAGATAGGTGCCCTCCGGCAGCTCCACGAATCCTTCTTCAAACCGGCGGAGAGACGAATCATCCTCCAGATAATACCGGTTCTGATAGTCACCGGGGTCATAGACCTGATTACGCAGGCTGCAGATGGACCCCTCCTCCAGAATGAGATAGGCCTTTCCCTCGATCTCCCGGACGCCCGGTTCAAAGGACTGGGCTTCATCCTCCACATAGAAGATCAGGCTGTCTTCCTCACGGATCAGGCCGTTTTTCTTTTCCTTTTCTTCGGGAACCTGCACCTGCACCGGCTCTTCCGGCACAGGCTCCGCAGGCGGCTGCTCCTGCTGCTTTCCGCAGCCGCAGAGCAGCATCAAAACTGCCGCAAGAGAAACAACGATTCTCTGCGTCCGGCAATATGTGCTTCCCTTGCCGTTGTGGCGGTAGTGAATAAAGGCACGCCGGAAAGGTTGTCTCAGAAATAAGCTGCAATACTGCAAAAAATTCCTGCACGACAATCCCTCAGTCGGCCTTACGGCCGCCAGCTCCCTTTGCACAAGGGAGCCTTTGCTGCACTCCCTGATTGGTAGCTTCATAAGGTGCTCCTATCTGATCACAAGATTATCAAAGGCCTGCTGCAGCGCCGGGGCGTCTGCGCCCTCTTTCGTCAGCATGACCGCATACCACATCTGCTCATGCACCTGCAGCAGCTGAATCTGCCCGGTAACGGCAGCGGCATCCTTATAGGCCGGGGCATGAACGGTGACAAAATATCCGTTCTCGGTTCTGCTTTCGTCGGAAACGGTGATCTCTTCCGCAGCGGGTGGCAGATAATAGTACTCCTGCACCATGCTCACCGCCAGCCACCGCAGCTCTTCGCCGGACAGATCCTCCAGCTTGCCATAGAGCCGCTGCAGATCCATCCGGGGCACCACCTCGCCGGAAAGCTCCAATAAGGTATACAGATCATCCTGCTCCACCAGCTGCAGGGCCTGCTCATCATAGGTCAGGGCCAGCTTCTGGTTGGCAAGGAACTTGGTTTTGCCCTCAAAGGGCGGCTGGAACACCTCCGGCTGGGAGGATTCCGGTTTTTGCTCTTGTTCCGGCTGCGGCTCTTCCGGCAGAGGTTCACCCTCCTGCGGTGTCTGGACGATCTCCTGCTCCGGTTTCAGCGGCTGCGGCGCAGCGGGCTTGCGAAAAATCATCACCAGCACCGCAATGAGACCGGCAATCAGAAGAACCAGCAACGTTGTCAGGACAATATACAGCGTATTGCGCTTAAGATAGCGCCCCACTGTCATTTTTTCATCTCTAGCCATGGTGTTCTCCTTTTAACCGCCGGGGCCCGTCAGCCGCTCCGGTTTCGTACACCTGCTGAACAGAGGGAATTCCGTGCGGTCCTGCTCAAACAGGATGATGGACTTGCAATCACGGTACAGCAGCTCCTTGGTGGCGTAGATCAGGCCTTCCTGATTGGAATACTCCACCGCCCGCATCTGATCCTTGTTCTTATATCGGCTCTGCAGCTCATAGGGGTCGGCCACAAGGAAGTAGCCCTGATCGTCTATCACCTCGTAGTCCGCCAGCACCATATAGTGCTCATGGCTGGTGAACGCGCCGGTATCCACATGGATGATGGCCAGATAGCCTTCCTCGCCAATCAGTCTGGCCAGCTCGTCAATGTCCAGCTGGGCTTTGGGAATGATCCGAGGCTTGTTCAGGTAGGTCTCATAACGGGCATAGTAGGAATACTGGGACGCCACATCGTGGAAATAATCGTTGGGCAGGCCGTAATCCACCGGCCAGTCGCCGGTCAATGCAATATTCCGCATCCACCGGGGGGTGATCTCCACATTCCAGTAGGTGGACACGATCATGGCGGCACAGGCACAGCCGCAGCCGCGGTCACGGACCGTATCACCGTTGTTGTTGTACTCAAAGATCATATCCGCCCAATCGGGATCCGTCTGGGCAAAATAATAGAGGTTATCCAGTTTACCGTCCCGGGCCACCGTACCGGCGGTGCCGCTGGCAGCCAGATTGTACTTGTAGACCCGCTCCATATCCTGCAGCATATTCACACTGAGATAGGGCAGGTTTTCCAGCAGATGGCAGGTCAACTCATCCAGACAAGGCTCTTTCCCTTCCAGACCGCAGAACAGATAGACTGTCTCGATAAAAGACTTGAGATGATCGTCAAAGTAATACAGCACGTCCTCATAATCGTCGCCCTCGATCCAGTAGTCGGAATCGATATCGTCTCTGGTGTTGGGCGGACGCACCTGAGAGTAGGTCACAAATTCATTGCTGGGGAAATTGGCATTGGAGTACAGGAACAGTTTCCACTGCCGCACCAGATCATGGGTCTCGCCGGGATATACGGCAAATTCCGATTCCGCATGCTCGTCCAGATCAGACCGGGGCACCAGAATATGCTGGAAAGTCTTGCCGCCCACCTGAAAGCTGCCGTTGTCCAGAATGGGACGGATCAGTACCTGATTCAGAATGTTCTGCGCCATTTGACTGGGCGCCGCGCCGCTGAAGGTTGAAAGGCACAGGCAGACCAGCAGGCCCATTATGATCCTGCCAAACCATCGAAAACCTCGTTTCATCGATCTGCCTCCTTTCGTGATCAATCCATGTTCTCCATCACATCGTAGATGTGCTCGTTGTCCTCCAGATCCCGGTAGGTGTATACCGTGAAGCCATCATAGTACAGCTCCCCGTCCTCGCCTTCGCCAAGGCAGGAGTCGGCATACATATAGTCAATGGGCATCCCCACCGCGCTGTACAGCTCTTCCACGCTGCAGTCGATGAGCTCCAGTGCCTGTTCAAACAGAGGGTTGGTCTCCTCCACAGCAGGTTCTTCCAGTTCTTCGGGGGTCTGCTCCGGCTCCACTGGGGTCTCCACAGCCGGATTTTCCGGCTCCGGGGCAGGCTCCGGGGCTTCACCGCAGGCAGTCAGACCGATCAGCAGCAGAATTGCCATAAGAATGCAAAGTTTTTTCATATAGTTCCTCCTAAAATTCACTGTAAACGAAGGCCACAGACTCGCCGTCCAGCAGCAGCCATGCGCTCAGCAGCGCCGCCGCCATGAGCCCATAGCACAGAGCCCGCAGATACCAGCAGGCCATGATGCGCTCTTTAGCCTTCTTCGTAAAACGCACAAATCGCTCGGTCAACTTCCAGCCATCCTTTCCATCCCAGATGCATGGTATCGCACAGGAAGTAGGGTTCGTATTCCTGCGCCGTCAGATCCAGCAGCTCCACATCGTACCGCTCCACGATCTGCCGGACGTTTTCGTAGTACCGCGCCCGCTTTTCGGCGGCGAAGCCGGTATAATCGTTCCAGCTGCCATGCATGGGCACATGGACAAACAGCACATCCAGCCCCTTGGCCTCGCAAAGCGCCAGCAGACAGCGGAGATCATCATACTCCGGAGACTGATCGTAGCTCAGCGCCGCATCCTTGTCCTTCTGCTGATCCAGTTTGCGGCCGATGTAGGTATTAAAATAGGAATCCTGCATGAAATAGTCGTTGTTGGAGACCATTTCCGCCGCCTGCTCCAGTGCCGCCTGTTCCTCAGCTTCCCAGTCGATGGGGCGAAGCTCCGGCATGACATCGGAATAATCCTTCATGGCTCTGCGGGAAGCAGCCAGATCCCGGGTGTTCAGCAGCCAGCGAGAAACAAAGGCATAGGGTTTCAGCCAGAGCTGATCGCCGTATCGGGTCATAAGACCGGCAGCGGTGTACTTCTGCAGGGATGCGCTGTTCTCTTCATTATAAGAATCGATCAGTTCCTGCACCCGGTTGCTGAGATAGTTCTTCAGCTCCTGCGGAATGGTCTCATCCGCCAGCATGGTCAGCACCTGCTGCTCGGAGAAGTTGGCCATGAACAGATCCGGTGCTATTCCGCCCTCCACATAGGACTGGGGCGCCGTGATCAGCACCACCTTCTGCCCCGTCAGGGCGTCACCGGAGGCGGCAATGCTCAGAGCATGGACAAGGGACTGGCAGGAGCCGCGTCCCACCAGATTGACCTGAAACCCTGCCCGCTGCCCCGCAAAGAAGTTGGCGGGATGGGTGACAATATCCGTGGTTTTCAGCTCGCTGGAGCCGAAAACAGTCACCGTGTTCCCCTCTGCGGCAGCTTCCGCCACCAGATACTGCCCGGTGATCTTTTGGGTCACCTCATGGGCGTTACCCAGTGCATCGGGATAATCCGGCATGGTCAGGCGTACACCTGCCCCCACGGCAGTCAGAGCCAGCACCACCGCGATCAGGCAGCCCAAGGCTGCCAACAGCTTCTTCCCCATCGTTTATCCGACCAGCTCGGCGATCTTGGCAGGGGTTGCCACATCTTCCCGCTGCAGGCTGGCGATATCCAGATGCTTATCGTACTGCTCCAGCTGCACCAGCAGCTGCACCAGACCGAAGGAATCCAGAATACCCTCTTCAAACAGCTCCGTATCGGCCTGAATTTCGCCTTCATCGGCGCCGCAGATGTCGTTCAGAATTTCAATAATGGTATCCAGCATGGTAGGTCTCCTTTTCTCAGAACAGTCTTCCGGAGAAGATCAGCAGGCCGAAGCCGAACAGGTGGAAGGTGATGAGCATCATCACCGCCGAGGCCAGAGGCTGCTTTTTCAGTTTCTTATATTTTTTCCATTTGGTGTCCAGAATTTCGTTGGCACTCATGAGCACGCCGTGGTACAGGCCGTAGACCAGACAGGGCAGGTTGAAGCCGTGCCACACGCCCATGAGGAACATGGTCAGGAAATAGCCCAGATAGGAGCTGGTGCGCTGCCCCTTGAACCATTTGCCCCGCAGAGCCGCCATGCAGAACCGGGTGTAGACATAGTCACGCAGCCATGTGGACAGGGAAATGTGCCACCGGCTCCAGAAATCCTTCATGTCCTTGCTCAGGAAGGGCATATTGAAGTTTTCCGGCATTTTGATGCCCAGTATGTAGGCCGTGCCGATGGCCATGAGGCTGTAGCCGGCAAAATTGAAGAACATGAAGAAGGTATAGCCGTAGAGGTAGCTCCATGTGGCGAAAAAGCCGCTTTCCGGCAATGCCGCCACCCAGTAGGTCCAGATCAGATTGCCGATGGCAAAGTTGTACACCGCGCCAAGCCCCAGCTTCCACACGCCCTGCTTCAGCAGCTCGTAGTATTCCGCGCAGGTAGGCTTTGCCCGCAGATCGGCGGAAAAACGGCGGTAGCGGTCAATGGGGCCGGAAGCCACGGAGGGGAAAAACAGCACAAAATAGCTCAGATCCCAGAGGTTCAGGGCTTTGATATGGCCGTCATAGATCTCCAGCAGCACCTGCACCGCCCGGAAGGTCATATAGCTGACGCCCAGCATAGCAAACAGGCCCAGCTTCACAAACAGCAGCGGCAGCAGCGCCAGTACCAGTGCGATCCACAGGATCCACCGCTGGGAGTGCTTCTTCCGCAGCGTCAGATAGCCAAAGCACAGCGCCGTTTCCAAAGCCCAGAAAGCCAGCAGGGTGAGTTTCGCCTGCCAGGTCTCAAAGGCCGTCAGCAGCAGCAAAACCGTGGCGATGAGGCCATAGATCCGCAGGGATTTTCCCAGCAGGCCCAGGATCACCGCAGGCAGCAGAACGGCAGCCAAAATGGCAAAAAACAACAAACCGGAATAGGGGGTCATACAATGCCTCCAGATATCATCTCTGCACCCGAAAACGGATTGCCACGACCAGTCTGCGGACTGGTCTCGCAATGACAGACACTTTCGAAACTGCCTGCAGAATAGGAGTCTTTTAGAGTTTTTCGGCAAGGGCTTTTTTATCGATCTTGCCGTTGGTGTTCAGCACAAAGGAATCCACCGCCACGATCTTGCGGGGAATCATGTAGGAAGGCAGCAGCTCCGCAAGGGCTGCCTTGATTTTTTTCGCCCGCTGCAGAGAGGGCAGGCCGTCGGGGCTTTCCAGCAGCACAAAGGCCGTCAGGGACACCACCTTGCCGTCGGAGAACACCGGCAGAACCGCCGCTCTGGCGATGTTTTCCACCCGCACCAGATTGTTTTCGATGTCCTCCAGCTCCATGCGGAAGCCGTTGAGCTTCACCTGTCCGTCCAGACGGCCCCGATAGTAGATCAGGCCGCTGTCCATGTCGCACAGGTCGCCGGTGCGGTAGCCCCGCAGGCCGTTTTCCGTAAAGAAGGACTTTTCATTCAGTTCGGGACGGCGGAAGTAGCCGGGACTGACACAGTCGCCCAGCAGCTGCAGTTCGCCCGCTTCACCGTCCGGCAGAATGTTGCCGTCGGGATCCACGATTCTGGCCTGCACATTGGAAAAGGCGTAGCCGATGGGCACCGGACTGGAGTCGTCCAGCATGTCCGGCGTCACCTCTGCCGCCGTGACCAGCACGGTGGCCTCCGTGGGGCCGTAGGCATTGAGGATGGGCACGCCGGGGAAGCGCTCCATCATCTGGGCGCAAAGCTTCTTGGTCAGAACCTCGCCGCAGAACACGAATTTCTGCACCCGGGGCAGCAGCTCCTTCCGGAACTGCTCCGACTGGACGCAGATCTCCGCCAGAGACGGCGTGGAGACCCAGAAATCGATATGGGAGCCCCGCAGCATTTCAAACAGCTGGCGGGGGTCATCCAGTGTGGCCTTATCCACGGTGAACAGGGTCATGCCGCGGCTCAGGGCATAATACAAAGCGCACACGGAAACATCAAAGGAATAGGAAATCTCATTGAGAAACCGACCGTTATCAATTTCAAACCAAGGCTCCACACCCCGGTTGAAGGCGGCAATGTTACCCGCCGTCACCTGAACGCCCTTGGGCTTTCCGGTGGAACCGGAGGTAAAGAGCAGATAGGCCGTCTGCTCCGGACGGATCCACACTTCCTGACAGGGCTGCGCCTGTTCGGAGAGGATCTCCGCCAGCGCTTCCCGACGCAGAACCGCATCGGCAGTCAGCTCCAGCTCCCGCAGATTCACAATGACCTTGGGCTGCAGCTCTTCCACGATCTGCCCCACCCGTTCTGCCGGGAAAGTCACATCCACCGGCACATAAGCCCGTCCGGCCTTCAAGGCGCCGAACATGCAGGCGGGGATCTCCAGCTCCTTGTGGCCGTAGATCAGGATAGGGGTACGGTCCTCGCCAAAGCTCCGCAGCAGCCACGCCGCAAAGGCATTGGACTGCCGCTCCAGCTGGGCAAAGGACAGGGTCTGATCGCCGTAAACAAAGGCAATTCGATCGGTTTTGGCAAATTTCGCAAGGGATTCCAGAAGAAACATGGGCTGTCCTCCAGATCGGTAAGGTTATCCGCCGCAGGCGGGATAGGCGGCCTGATCCCACTGATGCGTAGGCAGCAGCATGGCATCTGCCGCCATGCAGTAATCGCCCATGCGGTCCTCGGCATAGTGTTTGCCGTAAAGAGGGTCAAAATGGTAGTACGCGCCATCCACCTTGGCAATGACCCACGCGTGTTCCACCGGCTCGGCACCTGCTTCCCGCAGGAAGGTGCCCTCCACCACCAGGGCTTCGCAGCCCATGCGGCGCAGCAGCACCGCCATGACGGCAGCTTCGCCGTCACAAGCACCCCGGCGCTTGTTCAGCATATCCAGTGCCAGCTCCTGCACCACTTCTTCCGTGTAGCCCTCGGAAAGATCGGCGGTGCTGGCCCGGTATTTGATCTCCGTTGCCACCCAGTTGTACACCAGCACCGCATTTTCCGAAAGAGAATTGCCTTTTTCGCAGACTTCTTCCAGAACCGCCAGCACCTGTGCATCCAGTTCGGCATTGTCGGTGGCCTCACCGGCAGGGGTATAAGCGCCGCAGCCTGTCAGCAGCAGCATCAGGCACAGCAAAATCAGAGCCAGTCGTTTCATGATATCACTCCGCACGGTGTTCGGTGGTCATGGCGATAGCGGTGACCGCATCATCGCGCAAGACAAAATACAAAGAGGCAGGCATATTTTCCTCGCTCTTGACGGGCAGCTCATAGGTGAGGGTGCTGCCGGCTTCGACGCCCTTGCCATAGGTGGCCTCCACATCGGCCTTGGTAGAGCCGAGAGAGATGCCCTTGGAGGTTTTTACATCGCCATCCACGCAGTAGATCTCCATCAGGCAGTCGCTGTCGCCATCGGGATAGGTATACAGAGAAAGATTTTCGTAAGTAAAGGTCTTGTCCATGCCCTCATAAACGCAGGAAATGGCCTCGGAATACTCGTAATCCTCGCCAAAGCCGTCCAGAAGGTCGGAAACGGCGCTTTCGGCGGTGACCGCCACGCCGTCCACGGTCAGGGACAGGTCGGCTTCGGAGAAGCCGGTATCCTTGCCGCAGGCGCACAGCCCCAACACCAGTGCCAGCACCAGCGCAAAAAACAATACTCTTTTCATCATTCTGCCTCCGCATCAATGACGACTTCCGCAGAGCCGTCAGGTTCCCGATAGGTAAAGACGATGAAGCCGTCGTAGGTCAGCAGGCCGTCATCGCCGGGGCCGGAGCAGGAATATTCATAGTATTCTTCCAGCGGCTCGCCAAGGGCCTCGATCAGATCGCTGAGGGGCTGATCCACAAAGGCCAGGGCATCCTCCACGGTGGGGCCTGCAGGTTCTTCCTCGATGGGTTCTTCTTCTGCAGGTTCTTCCTCCACAGGCGCTTCCGGCTCTTCCTCCACAGGCGCTTCCGGCTCTTCCTCCACAGGAGGTTCCGGCTCTTCCTCCACAGGAGGTTCCGGCTCGGAAGGGTCCTCCGCCTCGGGGGTTTCCGGGACAACGGGAGCTGCCTCGGGTTCAGGATCGGGTGTGGGTTCCTCCGCGGGAGCGCCGCAGGCAGCAGTCACCAGCAGCAGGCAGGCTAACAGGATGGCAAACAGCTTTTTCATTGCTTTATTACCTTTCTCTCTTAGTTTTTATAGTAGTTGGCGCGGGCGGTGGCATAGGTCACCTGATAAGCGCCGCTGTAATCGTTGCTGATACCGGAACGGTTGTTGTAGTTCTCGATCTGGGGATCGAACAGGTAAACCTGCCCATCCATGACGATCTCCACCCAGCCGTGGGTGATGGCCGCCGTACTGTTCCAAACATAGCCGCAGACACCGGCAATGGAGCTGGCCTCATAGCCCAGGGCTCTTGCCAGGAAGCAGAAAGCCGCCGCAAAGTTGTAGCAGTCGCCCTTGCCGGTGGAGAAGATCTTGTTGGCATAGGCCACGGCCTTGTCCATGGGGAAGGTTTTGCAGCTGCCGGGCAGGGCGGAATTGCGGCCCAAATACTTGAACGCGCGGACATAGTCATAGCAGGCCCGGAGCTTTTCCTCCCGGGTCATATCTTCGGTAGTGCAGCTTTCCAGCACCGCCGCCACATGGGCATCCAGATCCGCATCGCCGGAGGTGTACCAGCCATCGGCATCAAACTGATATTCTCCCCAAGCACCGTCCTTCAGCAGCGTGCAGTCCTCGGTGACGTAAACCACGCCGCCTTCCAGCAGATACATGCCGCGCAATGCCGCCTGACCGTTTTCCAAAATCAGATAGGTGGCATCCTCCGTATGGAGCAGTCCCGGCTCTGTGACCACAGCGCCTTCCGCATCTACGAACCATGCCGCATCGGAAGAACGGTGGACGCCTTCTGCCATCAGGGTCTGCGGCACCAGCTGATCCTTCCAGATCTCGCCGTCCGCCTGCAGGTATTCGTGGGTCAAGCAGGCTTCCAGAATGTCATAATAGGCCTCGTGCTCCGGATCGACATCCAGAAAACAGGGGTTTTCCAGCTTGTCCAGCCATACTTTATCCGGGGTGCGCTTCAGCGCCCGGTTCAAAATCACCGTCACATTGGCACGGGTGATGGGATCCTCCGGCAGGGTATCCTCCCCTGCCCAGCCCAATATCACAGCCTGCCGCATGAAATCCCGGGGCGTAATGCCCTTGAGCCGCAGCAGCGCTGCAGAAAACTCGCCCATCGTGATCTCCGCGTTGGGCTTGTATGTACCGTCCTCATAGCCCGGCAGATAGTCTGCCATGCGGATGACGCTTTTCGCATACCACGCATCGGCGGGCACATCGGAAAATGCCGCATCTCCGGCCTCCGCTTCAAAAAGCTTTGCCAACAGCTGGGCGGCCTCTGCTCTGGAAAGATGCTTGTCCGGATAGAAGAAGTAATCGTTGCCTCGCATATAGGCAATATGGGTCAGGTATTCGGGCTCAGGCTCCGGTTCAGGCTCGGGCTCGGGTTCGGGCTCGGGCTCGGGTTCGGACACTTCCTCCGGCAATTCGGCAGGCTCCTCCACCATCTCCTCCGGTTCCGGTGTTTCCGGACGGGTCTGACAGGCCGTCAGGCTGACCGTCAGCAAAATCAACAGGCATAAAACTGCCTGAAAGGCTCGAATTTTTCTCATGATTCCATCTCTCTTTTCCGCAATCATGGCCTTACCCGTATTTGCGTATAGCCATACATTATAAATTATAGTATGCAATGGTTTTGAAATCAAGTATCATTTTGTCAAACAGCGGCGCAGGATAATAGCTGCCAATCTGATTGAAGCAACCCCCAGTCAGGCTTCGCCTGACAGCCGCCGAACAGTGGTAATTACGGCGGCAGACCCCGCCTGAAGATGCGGGGCCAGCCCCCTGAAAGGGGGCACGAAGCGGCGGCCAAGGGTCTGGCCGCCCTACGGATATGAAAAAAGGCCGTGCACGTTGTGCACGACCCTTTTTATGAAACTTACAGCTTCACGCAAACGCCTTCGTCGTTGGAACGGTAGGCGGATTCCACTTCATACTTAAAGGTCAGAGTATCGTGGAAGGCCACCACGTCCTTGCTTTCGCAGTAGTCCACACCCTTCTGACCCTCTTCGGAGGTCATAGCCAGAGGCTTCTCGATCAGGATGTGCTTGCCGGCACCGGCAGCTGCCATGGCCTGCTTGGCGTGGAGCACCATGGGAGCGGCAATGTAAACGGCATCGATCTCGGGATCTGCCAGCAGGTCGGCTTCGTTGTCATAGGCCTTCCTGCAGCCCCACTTGGCGCGGCACTTCTCTGCCAGCTCCATATTGATCTCCATGACGGCAACCAGCTCTGCATTGTCGCACAGCATCATGCCGGGAATGGTACGGCGGTCTGCAATGCCGCCGGCGCCGTGACGCCCCAACGTACTTTTTTGCTCAT
>JAZSCX010000129.1:0-31081 GCA_045530865.1 Candidatus Avilachnospira sp. | reverse complement strand
GGGAACATATCCAGCACATAGTACTTGGGCTTGGAGAAATCCCACAGATCGGTCGCGAAGGTATTGTTCTCTTCCCAATACTTGTGCCATTTTTGTTCAATTGCGGAAAAATCGTATTTCATTTCTCTCTCACCTTTTACTGATTGATAATGGTTGCCAGATCGACCTTTTTCGCGTCGCTCCACAGGCGCTCCAGATCATAAAACTGTCTTGTTTCCTCGGTGAACACATGAACCACCAGACAGCCGTAGTCCAGCAGGACCCAGGTGCCGCTGCGATGGCCTTCCCGCCGCAGAGCAGGCTCACCGGCCTCATCCAGTGCTTTTTCCACCGCGTCGCACAGGGCCTTGACATGGGTGTTGGACGTACCGGTGCAGATCAGGAAATGATCTGCCAGCGTGGTCACGTCCGCAATCTCCAGCAGGGCCAGATCCACGGCTTTTTTGTCATCCATGGCTTTTACCGCAATGGCGGCAACTTCTTTGGGATTCATCATTGGTGCATCCTTCTTTCTGGAATTGACAATTGATAATTGACAATTGACAATGATTGTATCCGCTGACGCGGATGAATTCAAATTAGCAAATAGTTTACTGCCCCTGATTCTCCGGCGGAAACTCCTCCATACCGGACACTTCCAACCATTCGTCGGTAGGCAGAACCGGCAATTCTTCCGGATCAGTTTCGCTGTCAAATTCCGGCTGCGGAATTTCTTCCGGCATCTCTTCCAGCACTTCTCCCGGCTCTTCTTCCGCCGGCTGCAGCGACCGGACATAGGACGGCGTCAAAATCACCACATGACCGGCGTTGATCTCTGTCTCATAGGGATTGAAATATGCATTGACCGCCCGCAGGGTGTTTTCCAGATACAGCGCATAGTAGGACAGGCCATCAATATACACCCCTTCGCCCTCCAGCGTATAGGTGTACATCTGGTCAAAATCGCACTGCAGCAGTTCCTGACCAAAGTAGGCGATGTTGCCGACCGTCAGGTCGGTAGTGACATTTTCCGTGAAAATTTCAGCTATTTCTCCGAGTTTCGGAAGATTGACCATGCGCAGACACTTCTTAGCCAGTGCTTTCAAAAACTGCTGCTGCACCTTGGTGCGCTCCAGATCCTGCGTGGCATAGCCCTTGCGGTAGCGCACCAGCTGCATGGCGTGCTCACCGTCCAGCGTCTGCAGTCCCGCTTCCAGATCGATATACAGATCCTGCGCCGGATCCGAATACTGCATCTTCATGGGCACATCGAATTCCACGCCGCCCACCAGATCCACCAGCTCCACAAAAGCGTCCAGATCAATGAGGGCGTACCCATCCACCTCAAAGCCCAGCAGGGTGGCCAGATGGGATTTCAGATTGTTGATACCCTTCTCCCCCATGCCCACATAGCTGTAGGCGCCGTTGATCTTCGGCACCGCCATGGCACTTTCGATGAGGGTATCCCGGGGAATGCTCATAATGGCCACGGAATGGTCGTTGACGTCCATTCTGGCGATCATAATGGTATCTGTCCGCATGCCATCATCATCGGTACCCACGATCAGAATGTTGTAAAACCCTTCCTTGTGGCTGACGGGAACTTCCGTCTCTACCACAATTTCCTCGCCGGTCTCTTCGTCGATCTGTGTTTCCACTTCGATCACCGTTGGCGGGCGGAATGTCTGTTCCGCACCCTCCTCCGGTTCTTTTTCCACCGTCGGCTCCGGCAGCTCCAGCGGCTTCACAAAATCCTTGTAAACAGCAAATACCGTAAGCCCCAAAATCAGCACACTGCCGATCATCAGGATCACACCCTTCTGGGTGCCGGTCAGTCTCCTGGCCCCTTTACCCGAACCGCCGCCCCTTCTCCCTAAACGGGCTGCGTTTCGTCTGTTGCCAAATAACTTCAAGTTTACACGCACGATCCTTTCTTATTTTCTAAGTACGCAATGGCCTCTACAGAGTATTGGCCCATTTCCGCACCCTGGCGCTTCAGATGCTCGCCGGTCATATGCAGCCCCATGAGCAGCGCCGCGTCCAGATCGGTATACGCCAGAGCCCGCAGTTTCTCCACGCCGGAGAAGTCGCGGTTGGGCTCCATATAATCCGCCACATAGATGATTTTTTCCAATGTGGTCATGTTTGCCTTTCCGGAGGTGTGCCACCGGATGGCCTCATAGACCGCATCACTTTCGCCGAACACCCGCCGCGCCACATCGGCGCCGGTGACGGCATGGAGCAGCTTGGGGTGCTCCCGCTCAAAAGTACTGATAATCATACCATATTTGTCGCACAAACGCAACTGGTCAGCGCCGTCCAGCGCCTTGGTCACATCGTGGAGAATACCGGCCCGCTCCGCCGCAACAGGATCGGCACCGTGGATCAGTGCCAGTTCCCGAGCCGTCTCACTGCAGCCGATCACATGGTTCACCCGGCTCTCCTTCAGCAGTGCCAGCGCCTCTGCCTTCAATTCCGCAAAGGGCAGGTTTTTCCGGTCTTTTCCCGTGCCGTAAAGACCATGCTCGTGAATGTAGGTCAGCACCGCAGGGGACAGAAAATCCTCCGCACCTCCCAAAATCAGCAGCCGCCGGATCTGGGTGGAGCACATGGGGTACAGGCTGTTGTGCAGAATCACCGGCGCCTTGCCGTATTTTTTCTTGAAGCCCGCCGCCAGCTCCCGCAGCTGACCCATATCGGTCTTTTCCCGGTGGGCCATGGCGATCTTCGCCAGCGCCACGATCTTCTTGGGCCGATACCAGCTGTCAAAGGACTGGAACATATCGGTGCCCATGCAGAAATACAGGTCATCATCCGGATACTGCTCCCGAAGCTCCGTCAGGGTATCCACCGTGTAGCTGGCGCCCTCCCGCCGCAGTTCCAGATCATCTACCTCGGCAAAGGGCAGCTCTGCCATGGCAAGGCGCACCATCTCCAGCCGTTCTTCCGCACATGGACTTCCCGGCGGCAGGACCTTATGAGGTGGCTGCGCCGCGGGAATGATCAGCAGCTTGTCCAGTCCCAGTTCTTCCCGGAACGCCTTTGCCGCCTGAATATGACCCAAATGAGGCGGATTGAAGCTTCCGCCATATACGCCGATCTTTGCCATGATAAACCTCCTTTGATCCCTGTCTGTACCAAAGGCTCCCCTAGAGGGGAGCTGTCAGCCTCGAGGCTGACTGAGGGGTGATCTTCCGCCATTCATTACGAGTCACCTCTCCGTCACGGCTTTGCCGTGCCACCTCCCCTCAAGGGGAGGCTTATTTACTCCTGATAGAACTGCTTTCTGCGCTCGATGGCGGCCTTGACGGCCTCGTCATGATAATACTGCGCCTTGCGTTCCCGTTCAGCCTTGGCTGCAGCCTTCCGCTTCTGACGGCCCGCCCGGACAGGATTGACCTTTTTCTTTGCTTTGGCGGCAGCGGTAGCAGCCGCTTTGGCCTGTTCCTCCAGTTTTTTGGACTTGCGCCAGATCACAAAGGTGGCGCCCACCGTGGAAACACCGTCAGCGCCGGTGGCCTCGCAAATGGCGTCGCTAACCTCACGGGCAGACATCAGCGCCGTTTCCAGCACCTTGCCCTTGACCAGTTCCTTGCTTTCCAGCAGAATTTCCGCTTCCGCGATCACCTGCTCCGATACGCCGCCCTTGCCAACCATGAGGGTAACCTCCAGACCGTTGGCCTGCGCGCGAAATTCAGCGCGCTGCTTACTGGTTAACATAACCCTGCCTCCTTCCATGCCTGCAGGAATGCCTGCAGGGCGTTGCCGCGATGAGAAATCGCATTCTTTTCCGCGCCGTCTGCCTCGGCAAAGGTCTTGCCGATGGACGGCACATAGAACACCGGGTCATAGCCGAAGCCATTGTCACCCCGGGTTTCATACGTAATTGTGCCTTCGCAGGTGCCCTCTGCCGTCACCACCCGGCCGTTGGGCAATGCGCAGGCAATGGCGCTGACAAAGCGGGCCGTGCGTTGCTCCGCAGGTACCTCTGCCATGTTTTCCAGCAGATAGGCGGTTCTTTCTGCATCGGACGCCTTACCGCCATAACGGGCGGAATAGACGCCGGGCGCGCCGTTCAGAGCGTCCACCACCAAACCGGAGTCATCGGCAATGGCAGCCATACCGCTGGCCTCGCAGACAGCTCTGGCTTTCAGCAGGGCGTTTTCCATAAACGTCACGCCGGTCTCGTCCACATCCACATCCACGCCCACCTGGGATTCCAGAACCACTTCCAGACCCAGCTGACCGAGGATGGTCTGCATTTCTATCAGTTTGTGCTGATTTTTGCTGGCTAATACCAATTTCATACCAATGCCTCCGCAAAATCCTTGGGCACAAAGGGCATCAGATCGTCCATCTGTTCGCCCACGCCAATGTATTTGACGGGGATCTGCAGCTCATGGGCCACAGCCACCACAATACCGCCCTTGGCAGTGCCGTCCAGCTTGGTGACCGCCATGGCGGTGACGCCGGCGATCTCGCTGAACTGCCGTGCCTGCACCAGACCGTTCTGACCGGTGGTGCCGTCCAGCACCAGCAGCACTTCCTTGGCTGCATTGGGCAGCTCCCGGTCGATGATGCGGCTGATTTTACCAAGTTCGTTCATCAGGTTCTGCTTGTTGTGCAGCCGGCCTGCGGTGTCGCAGAGGATCACATCCACGTTTCTGGCCTTTGCTGCCTGAATGGCGTCATAGACCACGGCAGCGGGGTCTGCACCCTCATCCTGCCGGATGATGTCCACACCGGCCCGGCCTGCCCAGATCTCCAGCTGATCGGCAGCGGCGGCACGGAAGGTGTCGGCGGCGCAAAGCATAACTTTCTTGCCGTCGGCCTTCATCTGATGGGCGAGCTTGCCGATGGTGGTGGTCTTGCCCACGCCGTTGACGCCGATGACCAGCACCACAGAGGGCTTGGTGGACAGGTTCAGGGCCGTATCGCCCACGGAGACCATGTCCGCCAGCACCTCACCAAGCGCCTTTCTGGCATCGTCCGTGGATTTCAATTTGTTTTCCTTTACCTTGGCACGCAGCCGCTCCATGGCCTCCATGGTGGTATCCATGCCCAAGTCTGCCAAAATCAGGCTTTCTTCCAACTCATCGTAGAAATCATCGTCGATCTCCGTAAAGCCGGTAAACACCTGCGTAATATTGGACGCCGTTTTTGCAAGGCCCTGTTTGATTTTATCGAAAAAACCCATGATTAGCTCCTTCTTTCATAATGCTGAATGCTGAGTGATGAATGATGAATGATGAATGAATGTGTCCGGCATGCCGGACGATCTCAATCGTCGCCTCCGGCGACACCTCCATTCCGCATTCTGCATTCATCATTTTGTATTTATTCTGTGATTCCCAGTTCAGCCGTCAGCTGGTTCAGATCCAGATGCAAAATCCGGGAAACGCCCTGCTCCTGCATGGTCACGCCGTAGAGCACATCGGATTCCTCCATGGTGCCTCTTCTGTGGGTGATGACAATGAACTGGGTTTTCTGGCAGAGGGTTCGCAGATAGGTGGCAAACCGCTCCACATTCCGGTCATCCAACGCCGCATCGATCTCGTCCAGCAGGCAGAAGGGCGTGGGGCGCACCTTCAGAATGGCAAAATACAGCGCAATGGCCACAAAGGCCTTTTCACCGCCGGAGAGCAAGGTGATGGTTTTCAGCTGCTTGCCGGGGGGCTGCACCTTGATCTCGATGCCGCAGGACAGAGGCTCCGCGGGATTCTCCAGAACCAGCTCACCCTTGCCGCCGCCAAACATCTCCTCAAAGGTCTTGCCGAAATACTCGTTGATCTTCGCAAATTCCCGGACGAAGATTTCCGTCATCTCCGTGGTGATGGTGCGAACAATGTTCTCCAGCTCCTTTTTGGCATGGAGCACATCATCCCGCTGACCGGAAAGATATTCGTACCGCTCGTTGACCCGGTCGAATTCCTCAATGGCGCCCAGATTGGGCGTACCCAGACCGCTGATCTTCCGTTTCAGTTCCGTGATCTTTCTGCCTGCGGCAGTGATGCTTTCGATCTCGGCCGCAAAAGGCGCCGCCGTGGAAGGTGTCAGCTCGTAGCCGTCCCAGAGCTTATCGAGAATCTGCTTCTCCTCCATCTGTGCTGCGTTCTTTTTCTGCTCCAGACGGGCAGACTCCCGCTCCATATCAAGGATTTCCTTGTTCTTTTCCTGCGCCTGCTTTTCCGCTCTGGTGCGGCGGGCCTCCGTATCGGCCCGATCCTGCAGACAGCTCTGCAGCTCCTGCTGGGCTTCCGCAACGGTCTGCTGCAGCTGTTCCCGCCGGGATGCCGACTGGGTCAGCTTCTCCTGCAGTTCGGCAATCTCCGCCTCATAGCCGGCGATCAGGGTCTCCCGCTGTCCGCGATCCCCCTCCATGGCCTCCGCCAGCGCCTGCAGCTGCCGGACAGTCTCCGCTGCCGCTGTCCGCTCGGCCTCCTGTGCCGCCGCGTCCAGCCGCAGACCGGTGATCCGATCCTGCAGCACCGCCGCCTGCTGAGACAGCTCGTTCTGTCCGCCGGTCAGCACATCCAGCTTGCCCTGCAGCTCCGCAATGCGGCGCTCTGTCTGGGCCGTTTCCTCCTGCAGCAGCTTCAGACGGCCTTCGTCACCGCCGCTGCGGTTTTCAATGGCCTGCAGCTCCCGCTCATAGGCAGCGATGTTCTGCTCCACCGCTTCCACCAGTGCCTGTGCCTGCCGGGTCTGGCCTTCAGCACGGAGCACATCGTCCTCCGCCTGCCGCAGCTGTCCCTGCACCGTTGTCAGCTCATATTCCACCTGTGCGGCAGCACGGACTGCCTCCGCCAGCTGCGTTTCCTGCTTCTGCAGATCTTCGTGCAGCTTCTTTTCCGTTTTATCCAACCGCTCCAGCTCATTGGCACGGGACAGAACACCGGAAGTATGGGACACAGAGCCACCGGTCATGGAACCGCCGGCATTCATTACCTGACCGTCCAGTGTGACGATCTTAAACCGGCTCTGGTATTGCCGTGCCATGGCAACCGCATGGTTCAGGTGATCCACCACCACAGTTCTGCCCAGCAGATACTCCATCAATCCCCGGAATTTGGGATCATAGTTCACCAATTCGGAGGCCAGACCCACATAACCGGCACAGGCTTCCAAACCCTTTTCCTGCAGCGCACGACCCTGCTTGGCATCCAGCGGTTCACAGGTCACACGGCCGCCGCTGCACCGCTTCAGGAAATCCAGAACCCGCTTGCCATCCTCTCTGGTGGCAACGGCCACATTCTGCATGGCGCCGCCCAGTGCCGTTTCGATGGCAACAGCATAATCGTCATCGGTACGGATCAGCGCAGACACCGGACCGTAGACCTTGCCAAGGGTATTGCGCCTGCTTTCCTGCATGACCAGCCGAACAGCCTTGGGCGCACCTTCAAAGTTTTCCAGTGTCTCCCGGATCATTTTGCTGCGGGACTGGGCGGTTTGTAGTTCAATTCGCAAAGAATCCACGGTTTTTTGCAGCTGATCCCGCCGCTCCAACCGGGATTTTTGCCGCAAAACATAGCCTGCGGCCATGTTTTTGCAGCCGGAAACGGTCTCTTTTGCCTCTTCCAACGCCGTTTCAAAGGCCAAAACCTGGGCTTCCAGCTCGTTTTTTCGCGTTTTTGCCGCGTTTAAATCGGTTAAAACCGTGTCTTTTCGCTCAAAAATCTCTTCCATGGAGGCGGAAAGTGAGGCAATATCCGCTCTTCTGTCTGCCGCTTCCGTCTGCAGAAGGGCCTCCTGCGCCCGCAGCTGCAGCACTTCCCGCTCCTTCTCATTGGCAATGAGGGACAGCTTCCGGCTCTCCTCCAGCGCCTGCTCCAGATTCTGCTGCGCCTGATGGAGATTTTCGCCGATCTGCTCGATTTTTTCCTTCTGCTCCCGGATCCGGGCGGAAATACCGCCGCTGCGGTTCAGCTGATCCGCCAGTTCCTGCCGCACCCGGAGGATATTCTGCCGGGCGTTTTCCACACCGGCCTGCAGCACAGCCGCTTCACTCTCATTGCGGTGCAGCTCCGCTTCCAGACCGGAGATCTGCTCCCGCTTCTGCTCCAGCAGCAGACCCTTTTGGTTCAGCTGCAGGGACAGCTGCTCGGAGAGCTGATAAAGTCTTGTCAGCTCCGCGTGCTGCTGTTCCAGAATAAAGGCCGCCGAAGCATAATCCGTTTCGGCTTTTTTCAAAGCACCTGCCAGATTCTGCAGGTTTTCCAGCCACAGGGCAATCTCCTGCCCCTTCAGCTCTTCCCGCAGCTCCAGATACTTTTTTGCCTTTTCCGCCTGTTGGCGCAGGGGTTCCACCTGCAGTTCCAGTTCGGAGATCTTATCTCCGATTCGCATGAGGTTGTCCTCGGTGGAGGCCAGACGGCGCTCCGTCTCCTCTTTCCGGTGGCGGAACTTGGAAATACCTGCCGCCTCTTCAAAGACTTCCCGGCGGTCGGTGCTTTTCAGAGCCAGAATCTCATCGATTCTGCCCTGACCGATATTGGAGTAGCCTTCCTTGCCAAGGCCGGTATCCATGAACATTTCGTTGATATCCCGCAGACGGGCTGTCTGCCGGTTGATATAGTATTCACTTTCGCCGCTGCGGTAATACCGGCGGGTGACGGTGACCTCCGGCGTTTCCACCGGCAGGGCGCCATCGGAATTATCCAAAATCAGGGATGCTTCCGCAAAGCCCAGAGGGCCACGCTTCTGGGTGCCGCCGAAGATCACATCCTCCATTTTGGCGCCGCGGAGCGCCTTGGAGCTCATTTCGCCCATGACCCAGCTGATGGCGTCGGAAATATTGGATTTGCCGCTGCCGTTGGGGCCTACAATGGCGGTAATATCGTTGCCGAACTGCAGGACGGTCTTATCCGCAAAGGACTTAAATCCCTGAATTTCCAGTGCTTTCAGATACACGCTAACACTTCTCCATTTTCTTATTATCGATATATTTTACCAATTTCAGCACATAATTGCAACAGGAGAATTTCAGTTCTGCAGCAGACTCTGCCAAAAGTATCCCCCTGCTCTTGACTTTCCTTTGTGAAAGTTTTATTCTTGCAGTATAGAACGAAAAGGAGAATGCCTATGAAATCCAAAGTGACGTTCACACCGGAAGAGCTGCACTATCTGCAGCTGCTGGCCAAGCAGTACCCCACGGTGCAGGCCGCCAGCACCGAGATCATCAATCTCCAGTCCATTCTGAATCTGCCCAAGGGCACGGAGCATTTTATCTCCGATATCCACGGCGAATATGAGGCGTTTCTCCATATCCTCAATTCCTGCTCCGGCTATATCAAGGAGAAGATCGACGAGCTATTCTCCACCAACATGTCCCGCAATGACCGCAACGAGCTGGCCACTTTGATCTACTATCCGGAGGAAAAGCTGGCGCTGGTGCTCCAGTCAGAGGACGATGAACTCGACGAATGGTATCAGATCACCCTCCACCGAGTACTGGATCTTTGCCGCTATGTGGCAGGCAAATACACCCGCTCCAAGGTGCGCAAGTCCATCCCCGGCTCCTACAACGGCATCATCGATGAGCTGCTGCAGATCCGTGTGGAGGATCCCGACAAGCGCAATTACTATGAGGACATCATCTCGGCCATCATTGAGACTGGACAGGCCGCCGGCGTCATCGAAAGCATCTGCGAGGCCATCAAGCGGCTGGCGGTGGATCATCTGCATATCGTGGGCGATATTTTTGACCGCGGCCCCAGAGCCGATGTGGTCATGGACAGTATCCTGAACTACCACTCCGTGGACATTCAGTGGGGCAACCATGACATTCTCTGGATGGGCGCCGCCTCCGGTTCCCGGACACTGGTGGCTACGGTACTGGCAAACTCCATCCACTACAACAATCTGGATGTGATCGAGACGGGCTACGGCATTTCTCTGCGTCCCCTTTCCATCTTTGCCAATGAAGTCTACCGCGACTGCGATACCCACCGCTTCGCTGTGAAGCTCACCGGCTCCGACGCCGACCAGTATACGGAAAAAGACAAGCTCCTGTCCGCCCGGATGCACAAAGCCATCACGGTGATTCTCTTCAAGCTGGAGGGTCAGAAGATCCTGCGCCATCCGGAATACGGCATGGAGGACCGGCTGCTGCTGGACAAGATCGACTACGAAAACCGCTGCATCACCATCGGCGGCGTGACCTATCCGCTGGAGGACTGCGACTTCCCCACGGTGGATCCCGCAGATCCCTATGCCCTGACCGAAGAAGAGGAGCAGGTCATCACCCATCTGACCTCCTCCTTCCGCCACAGCGAAAAACTGCAGGCCCATGTCCGTTTCCTGTATGCCAAGGGCGGCCTGTACAAGGTGTTCAACGGCAATCTGCTGTTCCACGGCTGCATCCCCATGACTGCCGACGGCAGGCTGCAGGTATTCAACATGGACGGCAAGGCTCGTTCCGGACGGGAATTCCTCGATTACGCCGAAAAATCCGCCAGAGAGGCATTCTATCTGAAGCCCGGTTCTTCGGAACGGCAGATTGGCATGGACTTCCTATGGTGGCTGTGGGCAGGCCGCAACAGCCCCATTTTTGGCCGTGACCGCATGACCACCTTTGAGCGCCGCCTGATCAAGGACGAAAGCGCATGGACAGAGGCCAAGAACCCCTATTACACCTTCTACAATGATCCCGACGTCTGCGAAATGCTGCTGAAGGAGTTCGGGCTCGGCGGCCCTCACAGCCACATCATCAACGGTCATGTGCCTGTCAAGGCCAAAAAGGGTGAAAGCCCCATCAAGGGCGGCGGCAGACTGATCGTCATCGACGGCGGTTTCTGCAGAGCCTATCAGCCCACCAGCGGCATTGCCGGCTATACGCTGGTCTGCAATTCCCATTGCAGCCGCATCGTCTCCCATCAGCCCTTTGCGGGTCGGGAGGAGGCCATCTACCGCAACCATGATATCGCCAACGATTCGCAGGTCTTTGAGATCATGGAGACCCGCATGACCGTGGCCCGTACCGATCAGGGCCGGAAGCTGCAGGCGCGGGTGCGGGATCTCCGCCGCCTGCTGGATGCCTACCGCTCCGGTGCGGTGAGAGAGGATCATAAAGAGTAAGTAGGCTGGGGGCTTGCCCCGCCGATGGAAAAAATCATGTGCTCCGCACCCCCCATCAGCCTCGCTTCGCTCGGCAGCTTCCCCACAGGGGAAGCCAAGGGGGCAACCTAAACGAAAAAGAACCGTCTTGTGACGGTTCTTTTTTTCATTCTTCTTCGTACTCTTTGGGGAACAGCGCTTTCACTGCCTCATGGGCGGCGGCCTGTTCCGCTTTTTTCTTGCTGCGGCCTTCTCCGGTTCCCACAACCGCTCCGTTGTGCAGCACCTGCACCCGGAAAATCTTATCATGATCCGGGCCGGATTCACCGATCAGCTCGTAATGGATCACCTGATCCTTTTCCCGCTGCACCAGCTCCTGCAGCCATGTCTTATAGTCAAAGTTGCCAGGTCTGCCCTTGGGCAGCTCCGCCAGAATCAGCCTGTGGATGATTCCCTTTGCCGCCTCAAAGCCGCCGTCTAAGTAAGCAGCTGCCAACACAGACTCCATGGCATCAGACACGATGCTGGCCCGGTTTCTGCCGCCGCCATGTTCCTCACCGTGACCCAGCAGCAGAAATTCGCCCAGCCGAATGGTTCCGGCACATTTTGCCAGATTGCGCTCGCAGACCAGATCGGCACGGATCCGGGTCAGGTCACCCTCGGGCTTATCGGGATAAAGCTCATAGAGATGATCCGCCGTCACAAAGCCCAGAATGCTGTCACCCAGAAACTCCAGACGTTCATTGCTGGTACGGCCATCCCGCTTTTCATTGGCATAGGAGCTGTGGGACAGGGCGTTTTCCAGCAGTTTTTTATCCCGGAACACATACCCCAGCCCTTTTTCCAGTTCAGAATACATAGAAATCCCTCATTATCCTTGTTCTGCCGACGCACTGCCCTTGATCAGGTGCATATCCTGCTCCAGCATTTCGGCCATATTGCCCTTGACTGCCTCCATGGCCTGCTTCACCGCACTGCGGATGGCACGGGCATCGGAAGAACCATGGGCCTTGACCACGGGCTTGGAAATACCCAACAGCATGGTGCCGCCCACTTCGCGGTAGTCCATGCGCTTTTTGAACTCGTTAATGCCGCCCTTGCACAGCAGGGCTGCAATCATGGTGAGAATGTTCTTTTTGAACATCTTCTTGAGCATACCGCCCATATAGGAAGCAGTGCCCTCAATGGACTTCAGCAGAATATTGCCGGAGAAGCCGTCGGCCACCAGAACATCCACGCCGCAGGTGAACACATCCCGGGCCTCCACATTGCCGATAAAGTTCAGCAGACCCTGTTCTTTGGCATTTTGCAGCAACACATACGTCTGCTTCTGCAGCTCCGTGCCCTTGGAATCCTCGGCGCCGATGTTCAGCAGGCCGACCTTGGGCTGAATCTTCTTATGTACCTGCCTGGCATACAGAGAGCCAAGGAAGGCGAACTGCAGCAGAAACTCCGGCGTACATTCCGCATTGGCGCCGCAGTCGATCAGCAGAGTCTTGTTGTCCGTGGGGATCTCGGGACAGAACGCCGCACGGCGGATGCCCTTGACCCGCTTGACCACCAGCGTGGCGGCCGTCAGCAGCGCTCCGGTGCTGCCGGCGGAAATGAAGGCATTGCCTTCTCCGTTTGCCAGCATCCGCAGTCCCACCACCATGGAGGAATCCTTCCTGGCCCGGACCACTGTAGCGGGATCGTCATGCATATCCACCACATCGTCCGCATTGGCCACTTCCACGTTTTTGGGCAAGGTCTCCAGTCCCAGCGTGTTCAGGCTCTTCAAAATGGCCTCTCCGCGGCCTACCAGAACGATCTGCACACCAAATTCCTTGGCTGCATCAATGGCACCCTTCACGATGGCATCCGGCGCGTTGTCTCCGCCCATGGCGTCAATCAGAATTCGCATGGTCAACATCCTTTCTCTAACCGTTGATCATTTTACCTTTTCTTTCAGTGCTTCCAGCTGTTCCAGTCCCCGGTTGGCAATGGCCAGATTTTTATTGGCCTTGCCCTTGACCCGGTAGCCCAGAGGGGCCAAAATACCGTAATTCACATTCATGGGCTGGAAATTCACAATGCTGGTGTCGGAAATATAATGTCCCAGCGCACCGATGGCAGTTTCCCGTGGGAACTCCACCGGATCTTCCCCCCGCACCTTGAAGGCCATTGCCACAGCTGCCAGCCATCCGGAAGCCGTAGACTCCACATAGCCTTCCACGCCGGTCATCTGGCCTGCAAAGGCCACCAGCGGATCGCGGCGGTCGGCATAGAACCGATCCAGCAGCTGAGGGGAGTTCAGGAATGTGTTACGGTGCATCACGCCGTATCGGACGAATTCCGCATTGGCAAGGGCCGGAATCATGGAGAAGATCCGCTTCTGTTCCGGGAACTTCAGATGGGTCTGGAAACCCACAAGGTTGTAAATGGTTCCATCGGCATTGTCCTTGCGCAGCTGCACCACCGCGTATGGCTCCTGTCCGGTCTTGGGGTCCTTGAGACCCACGGGCTTCAGAGGGCCGTAGCGCAGGGTATCCAGACCGCGCCGTGCCATGACCTCTACCGGCATACAGCCTTCAAAGACCATTTTATCCTCAAAGCCGTGAACCTCCGCCTCCTTGGCAGTGATCAGCTCTGCCACGAAGGCCTTATACTGCTCCGCATCCATGGCGCAGTTGATGTAATCCGCCGTACCCCGGTCATAGCGGGAGGCAAACCACGCGTGTTCCATATCGATGCTTTCCGCCGTTACCAGAGGAGCCGCGGCATCGAAGAAATTCAGATACTGCTGACCGCCGAAATAACGGTGAATGGCCTCAGACATGGCATCGGAGGTCAGGGGGCCTGTGGCAATGATCACAGGGCCTTCGGGGACCTCCGTGACCTCTTCCTCCACCACGGTGATCAGCGGATGTCTGCGGATCAGATCCGTGACCATCCCGGAAAAACCGTAGCGGTCCACAGCCAGCGCGCCGCCGGCTTCCACGCGGGTGGCCTCGGCACAGTGCAGAATCAGGCTGTCCAGCCGGCGCAGCTCTTCCTTCAGCATACCCACAGCGTTTTCCAGCCGGTCACCCCGCAGGGAATTGGAGCAAACCAGCTCCGCAAAATCGGGAGAATGGTGAGCCGGGCTCATTTTATGGGGCTTCATTTCATACAGGCGGACAGGAATGCCCCGCTGCGCCAGCTGCCATGCAGCTTCACAGCCGGCAAGACCCGCGCCGATGACTTTTACTTCTTTCATAACGGATACGACCTCCATCGCCAAAGACACATTCTTTTAATGAAGGTGTTGGCTTCGCCAACGATTCTATTTCTTCTCGCTGGCTGTTTTCTTTTTTGCCGCAGACTTTTTTGCCGCAGGTTTCTTCGCGGCAGGCTTCTTTTCTGCCTGCTCCGCTGCCTTGGCCTCTTCAGCGGCAGCTTCCGCCTCCGCAGCTTCCACAGACGCCGCAGGCTTTCTGCGGTAGCCGCGCTTGTCCTCCGGCAGGAAGTTTTCACACTTCTCGTTGATGCAGAAGGGCTTCATGGCACCCTTGCCAGAGCGCTTGAACATGGTCTGGCCGCAGGCAGGACAATCCAGCTCCGTGGGCACATCCCAGGACATAAAGCCACACTCCATACCCTTTTCACAGCTATAGTAGGCAAAGCCCCGCTTGGACTTCCGCTTCAGCATACCGGAACCGCACTTGGGGCAGCGTCCGGGCATATGCTCCACGATGGCCTTGGTATTGGTGCACTCCGGGAAGCCCGGGCATGCCAGAAACCGGCCGAACCGGCCGTTCTTGATGACCATATTCCGTCCGCAGACCTCGCAGATTTCCTCCGTCACCTCATCCGGCACCTTCAGGCGGGTATCCTTCAATGCCTCCTCGGCGTCCTCCAGCTCTTGGCGGAAGCCGGTGTAGAAGTCGGAAAGCACACTCTTCCATGCGATCTTGCCCTCTTCCACCTGATCCAGCTTGGCTTCCATGCCGGCGGTGAACTCCACATTGATGATATCCTGGAACCGCTCCATCATCAGCCCGGTAACCACCTCGCCCAGAGGGGTGGGACACAGGCGCTTTTCCTTTTTGATCACATAATCCCGGTCCTGAATGGTGGAGATGATGCTGGCATAGGTGGAGGGGCGTCCCACGCCCTTTTCCTCCATGGCACGCACCAGCGTGGCCTCCGTATACCGTGCGGGAGGCTGGGTATAGTGCTGTTCCGGCTTCTGACCGGTCTTTTTCAGAGGTTCCCCCTCGGTCAGATCCGGCAGCGGAGACTGCACTTCCTCCGTATCATCATCCTTGCCCTCTTCATAAAGGGCAGTAAAACCTGCGAATTTCAGGCTTTGATGGTTTGCGCGGAACACATTGACGCCGCACTCGGCCTCAATGGCCACATTGTCATACAACGCGCAGGCCATCTGGGAGGCCGTGAACCGGTCCCAGATCAGCTTATACAGGCGGAACTGATCCTTGTTCAGGTCGGCACGGACCCGCTCCGGATCCAGCTCCACACTGCTGGGCCGGATGGCTTCGTGGGCGTCCTGCGCGCCGCCTTTGGTCTTATAGCGGTGAGGTTCGCCGTAATAATAGGCGTCGCCCCAGCGGTTTTTGATATAGGCTCCGGCAGCTGCCAGCGCTTCCTCGGAGATACGCAGGGAGTCCGTACGCATATAGGTGATCAGACCCACGGCGCCCACGCCGGTGATCTCGATGCCCTCATACAGTTGCTGCGCCAGCGCCATGGTGCGCTTGGGAGACAGGCCCAGCTTCCGGGAGGCCTCCTGCTGCAGGGTGGAGGTAATAAAGGGAGGGGCGGGAGAGCGCTTCTTCTCCGTCCGCTTGACGGATTTTACAGAAAAGGGCTTGCCCTCCAGAGACTGCAGCACATCCGCCACTTCCGCACCGCTGTGCAGTTCCCGCTTCTTGGGATCGCCGTAGAACCGGGCCGTGAAGCTGCCGGCCTTATCGACCCGCTCCAGATCCACATCAATGGACCAGTATTCCTGCGGCTCAAAGGCACGAATCTCATTTTCCCGAACCACCACCAGACGGGTAGCCACAGACTGGACACGACCTGCGGACAGACCCCGCCGCACCTTTTTCCACAGCAGTGGGGAAAGCTGATAGCCCACGATGCGATCCAAAATCCGGCGGGCCTGCTGGGCATCCACCAGATCCTGATCGATGGCTCTGGGAGACTGGATGGCCCTGGTGACCACGCCTTTGGTGATCTCATTGAAGGTCACGCGGTTGACTTTTTCATCCGGAATATTCAGCAGCGCCTGCAGGTGCCAGGAAATGGCCTCGCCTTCCCGGTCCGGGTCAGTTGCGAGAAAGATCTGATCGCTGTTTTTCGCGCTTTTCTTCAGGTCATTGATGATATCTTCCTTGCCCTTCACCGGCTGGTACACCGGATCGAAGGAATGTTCCAGATCCACACCCATGACACTTTTGGGCAGATCCCGCAGGTGGCCCATGCAGGCCTTGACCTGATAATCGCTGCCCAGATATTTTCCGATGGTCTTGGCCTTGGAGGGAGACTCCACGATGACCAGATTGGTTTTTGCCTTCGGCATTCCTAATTTGCTCCTTCAGACGGATTCTCTGCCCATGCCAGCGAAAACACACGCCCGGGCAAACGCTGGATATAGCCCTTGACCTCCAGCATGGTCATCAGTGCCAGCACACAGCCTGCCGGCTGCTGCATCTGTTCCGAAAGGGCGTCAATATGAACAGGGCCTGCCTCTAAAAGCGCAGCAAGCTGCTGCTCTTCCGGTGAGAGCGTCCCCATGATCTTCTTTGCATCAATATAATTCCTGTTTTTTTCCTTGTCAATGGCTTTTTTGTCGGAGGTCTTTCGCTTTGGGGCAGAAACAGGCATCTGCTCCCGCTCCGGCTGCACGATTTGCGTACCGGAATCCCAGCCGCTGCAGTCCCGGTTTTCCACGGTTTCCGGAAACTGCCGCTCATATTCCTGCAGGATCTCCCAGGGATCCCGCACCAGAATGGCGCCGTCCCGCAAAAGCTGCAGATTACCGTCTCCGCTGGGCTGATCCACATTGGCAGGCAGGGCGAACACATCTCTGCCCTGATCCAGCGCCCGCTCGGCAGTGATCAGCGCACCGCTCCTGGCAGGCGCCTCCACCACCAGCACGCCCAAACTCAAACCGCTGATGATCCGGTTTCTCACAGGAAAATGTTCGGATCTGGGACCGGTCCCCGGGGGATATTCGCTGATGAGACAGCCCCGGTTTTCCACATCCCGGAACAGGCTCCGGTTTTCGGCGGGATAGACCACATCCACACCGCAGCCAAGCACTGCCACCACAGGACTGCCGCCCAGCAATGCGCCCCGCATGGCCTCCGTATCCACACCTTTGGCACCACCGGAGACCACCACCGCACCACAGTGGGACAGGCCGTAGCCCATACGGCGGGCCTGCTTCATTCCGTAAAGAGAGGCATGCCTCGTACCGACCACGCCGATCACCGGCCCGTTGATATCCGGCAGCACACCTTTATAATAGAGCACCGCAGGGGGATCCTCCATGGCCAGCAGCCGCCGGGGATAGGCCGCATCCTGCATGGTCACAATGGAAACACCCTTCTCCTGACAGTCCCGGAGAATTTTCTCCGCTTCGTTCAGATCCTTATCGTGCAAAGCTTCCGGATCGCGAAGTCCTTTGATTGCCTCGTATTCCTCCGGCTTTGCAAAATAAGCTGCTTCCGGTGAGGAAAAATGCTGCATAATCAGCTGAATACCACGGGTACCCAGACCCTTTCTGCCGGTCAGCCAGATCCAGTATTTCAGCATTTCCTCACCTCTATTTCTATGCTTTTTTCATCTCCCACATCACAATAGCTGCCGCAATGGCGGCATTGAGGGATTCGCACCGCTCATTCATGGGAATGATCAGTTCCCGATCCGCATGGGTCAGGAAAAACTCTCCCACACCACGGCCTTCGCTGCCGATGACCATGGCGGCACGATGGAGATCCGCCTGCCGCAGATCCACCGCCCGGGGAGAAAGTGCCGTAACATACAGCGGAATCCCCTGCTTTCTGCAGGCCTCCAGCAATTCCGCATGGCTTGTCCGTTTGGGGGGATTGCGGAACACCGCGCCCATGGCGGCACGGACTGTCTTGGGGTTATAGGCATCGGCACAGCCCGGCGTCAGCACCAGAGGAAGCTCCAGCGCGTCGGCCGTCCGCAGCATGGTACCCAGATTACCGGGATCCTGAATCCCATCCAGCACCAGCATCTGCTCCGCCGGCACAAAGGTTTCCTGCTCCGGCAGCGCACAGGTAAACAGCGCTCCCTGCGGCGTTTCCATGGGCGAGATCTGCTCCATGATATCCTCAGGGATCTCCACCAGACGTACCTGCGCCGGCAGCTGCCCCACTTCCAGTTTTTCCGTAACCAGCACCGTCCGCAGGGTCTGGGGCGCCCATTTGACTGCTTCCGCCAGCAGCTTGACGCCATCGGCGGCAAATTCTCCGCAGCTTTCCCGGTAGCTTCGGGTGGTCAGCAGCTTGCGGACATGCTGCAGCAGCGGGTTCTTCCGACTGGTGATTCGTTCCCGCATCATAGCTTCTGCACCTGCAGCAGGTCATCGTTATTGCCCAGAATGACCATCACATCCGTCTTTTTCAGCACGTATTCCGGCCCCAGATTGACCACAATGCTGTCGGAGGATTCATTCCGAAGGGCAATGATATTAACGCCGTATTTGGCGCGGACATTCAGCTCCCGTACCGATTTGCCCACCCAGCCGGCAGGCGTTACGATCTCGGCAATGCCGCACTCCCGGGAAAGCTCGATGTAATCCAGCACAGAGGAGGAAACCAGATTTTGCGCCAGCTTCACACCCATTTCCCGTTCAGGAATCACAACCCGGTCGGCGCCCACCTTTTCCAGTGCCCGCTTATAAAGCTCATTGGGCGCCTTGCAGATGACCTGCGGGACACCAAGGGATTTCAAATTCAGCGTAATCAGAATGCTGGCAGCCAGATCCTCACCGATGGCAACAATGGCGCAATCAAAATTCTGCACACCCAGAGAGCGGAGCACGTCTTCATCCCGCGCATCGCCCACCACCGCATGGGTGACCCGATCTGCCAGCCGCTGCACATTCTCCGAAACACCATCCATGATCAGCACCTCGCAGCCCAGTTCCCGCAGACGCAGTGCCACAGTGGAGCCAAAACGTCCCATGCCGATTACCAGATATGATTTCACAGACTTTCCCTCCTTATCCGATCAAAAGCTTCGTTTCCGCCCATTGATACCGCTCCTCCGTCCGATTGGACAGGAGGAAGCCCAAACTGATGGTCATGACGCCCACACGTCCAAAGAACATCAGAATGATCAATAGAAACTTCGATATCACATCCACCGATGCAGTCAGGCCTGTGGAAAGACCCACCGTGGCAATGGCGGAGATGGTTTCATAGATACAGTCCGCAAAAGCCAGTCCATTGGCTGCGGACAGATACACGGCACTGGCAAAAGCGGCAGCAAACATCATGCCCACCACCGCAACAGCATCGCTGATCTGCCTCGGCTGCACCGTACGCCGGAACACCGTAACACGGCTGCGACCCCGGGCGGATGCCACCACAGAGAGCACCAGCACCGCAACGGTCACGGTTTTGGTGCCGCCGGCTGTGGAGCCGCTGGAGCCGCCGATAAACATCAGCACATCGGTCACTGCCTTGGATGCCCCGGTCAGATCACCCTGTGGGATCATATAAAAGCCCGCCGTTCTGGTGGTCACCGACTGGAATGCCGCAGCCAGCAGCTTTTCGCCCACGTTCAGTCCGCCAAGAGTCGCCGGGTTGTTCCATTCCAGCACTGCAAACAGCATGCCGCCGCCCAAAAGCAGAAACAAAGTCATGGTCAGCACCAGACGGGAATAGACACTGAGCTTTCGGAACCAGCGGTTTTTCAGTATATCGTCCCAGACAAAGAAGCCCAGACCGCTGACAACGATCAGACCGATCAGAACAGCATTGACCGTCCAGTCGGTGGTATACATCATCAGGCTGCCGCCTGCCTCCACATGGCCCATAATATCAAAGCCGGCATTGCAGAAGGCAGAAACGGAATGAAACACACCCCACCAAAGAGCCTTCCCGAAGGGCATCTGAAAGCAGAAGCGGACCGTCAGCAGCACCGCACCGACGCCTTCCACGATGAGCGTACGCAACAGCACCTTTTTCACCATGGAAACAATGGCATTGAGATCTTCCATGCCCAGGCTCTGCGCCATGACCAGCCGTTCCCGCAGACCAATGCGCCGGTGCATCATCGTGAAAAACAGGGTTACAATGGTCATGAAGCCCAGACCGCCGGTCTGAATCAGGCACAGCATAACAGCCTGTCCGAAAGACGACCAGTAGGTTCCTGTATCCACCAGCGACAGACCGGTGACACAGGTGCAGGAGGTGGCAGTAAAAAGTGCCGTCAAAAACGGGGTCGTTTCCCGGGTTTTCGCCGAAATCGGCAGCATCAACAGACCGGAACCGACCAGAATGATCGCCAGAAACACCAGAACAATGGTCTGCATGGGCGTAAAACGTCCAAAAAACCGCCGAAAACGATGTAAATATTTCTGAATCCGCCGCACAATGCGCCCCTCTCTTTCCGAATTCTATGAAAAACAGCATAGGGGGACGGCCTTGCGGACGTCCCCCGGATGGGATTATTTTTCTACATTCAGGATACGGAACCGCAGTATGCCCACCGGTGCTTCCACTTCCACTTCATCGCCCACGGTCTTGCCGGTCATGGCACGGCCAAAGGGAGAATCGTCAGAGATGCGGTAGTTCATGGGATCGGCCTCCTGAGAACCGACAATGGTATATTCCTCTTCCTCTTCCAGCTCCAGATCCAGCACGCGGACACGGCAGCCCAAACCTACATGGCCGGCAGGTTCGTCATTCTCTTCAATAATAACGGCATTGGCCAAAATGTTTTCTACTTCCGCAATGCGGCCGTAGAGCTTGGCCTGCTCGTTCTTGGCTTCATCGTATTCGCTGTTCTCAGACAGGTCGCCAAAGGAACGGGCTTCCTTAATCAGCTCCGCCACTTCCTTTTCACGGGTTGTCTTGAGGTAATTCAGTTCGGTTTCCAGCTCCTGCAGCCGGGCACTGGTAATCTTAAATTCTTTCGCCATGTCGATCCTTCTTTCCGGTTTATGGGTATTCCATACTAAGCCTATATTATAGACACAAGAGGTTGTATCTGTCAAGAGATTTTCATCAGAAGCACTTCGATGGCAGCCTGCAGCTGCTCATCCTCGGTCTCATTCAGCTGGCCGTAGTACAGGGCCTCGTAGTCCTCATAGGTCAGATCCACTTCCACATCGGGGGTGATGCCCACATCCGTCAGGCTCTTTCCGGAAGGGGTAAAGTACTTGCCCACGGACAGCGCCACACCGGAACCGTCGCTGAGAGGAAGCGTATACTGGAAGTTTCCCTTGCCGGAGGTCTGCACGCCCACAACCTCGGCAGCACCATATTCCTGCAGGGCTGCCGCAAAAAATTCCGCGGCGGAGTAGGAGTCCTCATTGACCATCACTGCCATAGGCAGCTCAATGCAGGCCGCATCGGAAGTATCCAAGTCCACCTTGCCGGCATAGTCCACACTGCGGAACAGCTCACCCTCCGGCAGAAGTGCATCGAGAATCGCCACCATCTCATCCTTCATGCCGCCGCCGTTGAAGCGCATATCAAACAAAAGCGCTTCCGCACCCTGTGCCATCAGTTCTTCTACACAAGCAAGGGTCTGCTCGGCACAATGGGCATCGAAGTTCGCCACCTTGATATAGCCGATATTCCCTTCCAGCATCCGTCCCACAGCGACCTCCGCAACGATCGCCGCACGGGTCAGGATGTACTCCGTGGAAACACCATTCCGCAGAATCACAAAGCGCACCTTGGTGCCTGCTTTTCCGCGCACCAGAGCCACCGCTTCCTCCAATGTCAGGTCCAATGTGGAAGTGTCCTCGATTTGGGTCACAATATCATCGGGCAGGATGCCGCTGTTCCAAGCGGGGCCGTTTTTCGTTACGGAGGTGATAAGAATCCCTTCGTCGTTCTTTTGCACCGTCATGCCCACGCCCACATATTCATTGGCCATGGCCTCTTCGTAGGCTGCCATATCGGCGGCACTGATGTAATAGCTCCAGCGGTCACCGGTTGCCTCGATCATGGCTGTTGCCGCACCGTCACCCGCCGCCGTCATCACCGTTTCGGGGTCATAGTCACCAATAAAATAAGAATCCAGATAATTCTGCAGCTCCGTCACCTTCCGGTAGACCGGATTGGCCCCCTCCTGATACGCCTGGGTGATTCCCACAAAAAACAGGGTACCAAAGCAGGCGACCACTGCGGTCAGAAGAAAGCCGCCAATGATCAAAACTGTTTTTACCGTTTTATTCAAGGAAATGCTCCTCTCCCCGGAATATGGGCACAGACGGCCCGAAGGCCGTCTGATGCGTGGTCTTATCCGACGTACTGCATGGGATTGACCGTGTTTCCGTTGTAATGAATCTCAAAATGCAGGTGGGGGCCTGTGGACCAGCCGGTGGAACCCACATAGCCGATGACCTGCCCCTCCGTCACATACTGGCCGGCGGACACGATCAGGCCGGTCATATGGGCGTACAGGCTGCCGTAGCCGCCTCCGTGGCTCAGAGCCACCATGTAGCCGTTGGCCTCATTATAATAGGCAGAGGTGACGGTACCGGCAGCAATGGCATAGATGGGATCGCCCTGATTACCTGCCAGGTCCACACCGGAGTGGAACCGACGGTCACCCCAGATGGGATGGATTCGCCAACCATAGGCACAGGTGACGTTCAGATAATTCAGCGGACTGGAAAAGCCGGATGTACTGCCCTTACCGGAAGAGCCGGAACCGCCGCCGGCAGCATTATTCTTGTTCAGCTCCGCCAGACGGGCAGCCTCCTCGGCAGAGAGGGCTTTTTCATATTCCTTCTGGGCCTCCATGACTGCAGCACGGGCTTCTGCCTCTGCTTCCTCATTGGCAAGGAATTCTTCCGTCAGATTGTCGGACTGAACCTTCAGCTCCAGCAGCAACGCATCGGCTTCTTTCCGCTGCAGCTCCAACTGTGCTTCCTTTTCTGCCAGAAGCGTCATGGCCTCCTGCTGGGCTGCCAGTTCTTCCTCCAGCGCCAGACGGTCCTCCGCAACGGAATCTGCCATAGCCTTGATGTCCCGCAGCATCCGCTGGTCAGCCTCTGCCACCTCGCGGATGGAATTGATGCGGCTGAGAAGATCGGAAAAGCTGTTGGCCTTGAAGAGAATGGACCAGTAAGAAATGGAGCCGGTCTCCTCCATGGCGCGAAGGCGGGCTTTATAGGTTGCCGTCATTTGTGCCTGCTTTTCCATGGTAGCTTCCAGCTCGGACTGCTTTTCCGCAATCAGCAGACTGTAGCTCTGGATCTGCGCTTTGGCATTCTGAATCTCCAGTTCCGTATAATAGATCTGGCGGTCGATGGCGCTTTTCTGCTCAATCACGGTCTGCTTTTCCGATGCGTTGGCATCCAGCTCCTTCTGAAGCTCCAGACCGGCATTGATGATCTCCTGCGCCTCGTTTTTCAGAGCCTCCAGCTCTTTCTTCAGCTCCTTGGAGGACTTGGCGGTGGCGATCATGATCGCATTGGCCAGCAGCAGAATCAGCATCAGCAGACACAGCGCCACGCACACGATCCGCACAATCAACGCTCTCTTATCGGGTTTTTTCTTGTTTTGGTTCATAATTACTCCCAGTTATACTTTCAGGAACTTGCGGATAGACAGCATACTGCCGACTACACCCACCAGGAAACCCACGATGGCATAGGCCACAGCCACCAGTTCAATGACCTCCCGGAAGGGGATCATGGTGAACAGCTGCAGGGTATCCATCTTCAAAATCTGTTTCTGCAGGAAGTCATACAGACCCCACTGCAGGAAAAATGCCAGCAGAGACGCGGTGACGCCCAGAATAAAGCCTTCCACCACAAAGGGCCAGCGGATAAAGCCGTTGGTGGCGCCCACCATCTTCATGATGCCGATCTCCTCCTTGCGGTCATAAAGCGCCAGCTTGACCGTATTGGAAATGATCAGCATGGAGACCACAAACAGAACGACAATAATAATAAACGCAGCCATGTTCAGAATGTTCTGGATGGTCTCAAAGCCCTCCTGAATCTCATAGTGGGCCACGATTTCCGCCACACCAGAGATGTTTTCCAGATCCTGACAGGTCTGGCGCATGAGCTTATTGTTGACCAGGGAGATCACATAGCGATCCCGGAAGGTGGAGGATTCCAGACCCTCGAACAGTTCTTCATCCTGCTGTTCTTCAATAAATTCTACCAGAGCCTGCTCCCGGGAGACAAATTTGGCGTTGAACACATTGGTGATCATATTGATCCGGGAGCCGACACTCTTGGCCTCCGCCTCGGAGTAGGTCTCGTCAATATAGACCAGCACCTCATTGTCTTTTTCCAGATCGAGAATCATTTCATTGAGATTATACAGAACCAGGCCAAAGGTACCCATGATCAGCAGGCAGGCCACCGTGACCCAGATGGCGGCAAAGGACATAAAGCCGTGCAGAAACACGCCCTTGATGCCCTCCCGCAGTAAATAACCGATATTATTCTTCTTCATATGTGTAGTACCCGTCCATTCCGTCACTGATAACCTGACCCTGATCGATGGCAATGACCCGCTTGGTGAACCGATCCACCAGTTCCTTTTCGTGGGTGACCACCATCACCGTGGTGCCGAGGGCATTGATCTGCTCCAACAGCATCATGATTTCCAGAGAGCGGGCAGGATCCAGATTGCCGGTGGGCTCATCGGCGATGATCATATTGGGATTGTTGACCAGCGCACGGGCAATGGCCCCACGCTGCTGCTCACCGCCGGACATTTCATGGGGCAGGCGGCGGGATTTATTCTCCAGGCCCACCAGCTCCAGCACATAGGGCACGCGCTTTTTGATCTCCTTTTCCGATGCGCCGATCACGCGCATGGCAAAGGCCACATTGTCGTAGACCGTCTTGTTCTCGATCAGGCGGAAATCCTGAAAAATGACGCCCAGGGTACGGCGCATGTAGGGAACGGCGCTGCGGCGGATCTTCTCCAGCGTAAAGCCGTTGATAAACACACTGCCGGAGGTGGGCATCAGCTCCGCCGTCAGAATCTTGATAATGGTGGACTTGCCGGATCCCGACGGGCCCACCAGAAACACGAACTCGCCATCCTCGATCTTCAGCGATACGCCGTTGAGGGCGCGGGTGCCGGGTTCGTATACTTTGGTAACGTTTCGAAATTCAATCATGGTACTCTCCGGTTCTCCGGAAGGGGCGTCAAATCAGACGGTTCTCCCGGGAGGCAAGGTATTTCTTGACCATCAGCGCCACCTTGAAGATGATGGCATGATCAAACTCACGCAGATCCAGTCCGGTCAGCTTCTTGATCTTCTCCAGACGGTAAACCAGCGTGTTGCGGTGGACGAACAGCTTCCGGGAAGTCTCGGAAACGTTCAGGTTGTTTTCAAAGAACTTGTTGATGGTGAACAACGTCTCCTGATCCAGCGTATCAATCGAGTTCTTCTTGAACACCTCGGACAGGAAGATCTCACACAGGGTGGTGGGCAGCTGATAGATCAGGCGTCCGATGCCCAGATTTTCATAGGTCATGATGCTCTTTTCCGTATCGAACACCTTGCCCACTTCGATGGCAGTCTGGGCTTCCTTGTAGGCGTCCGCCAGCTCCCGCAGGTGGCTGGCAACGGTGGAGATGCCAATGACTGTCTTGATAAACAGCTCGGTTTTCAGAGTCTCCTCGATATGACGTGCCAGCTTCACCAGTTCGGACATCTCCGTGGTGGCAGTGATCTGTCTGACCACGGCGATATCGGTTTCATTGATGCTGAGTACAAAGTCCTGCTGCCGGTCAGGAAACAGGCTCTGGATCAGATCCACGGCTGCCACATCGGCACGGCCTACCTGCCGCACCAGCAGCACGGCACGGGGCAGATCGGTGGTAAAGTGCAGCTCCTTGGCACGGATATAGATATCACCGGGCAGAATATTGTCAGTAATGATATTCTTGACAAAGGTGCCCTTGTCGTGCTTTTCCTCATAATAGGTCTTGGCGCCGTTCAGGGCCACATGGGCCATGAGGCAGATGCTCTTTGCCGCTTCATCGTCGCCTTCCACAAATACGGCATAATCAAAATACGCACTCCAGCTGACCAGCGGCTTCATGGTGCGCTTCTCCACGACCACCATGGAGTCTGGTGCGCTGTTCAGACGGATCACAGCCTCCGGCCATTTTTCACCGATGAGGCCGGTATCACTGCAGGAAACCACATTGCCATCGGAATCGATCACACCAAGGACGCGGTCGGTAGCTTCTTTCAACTGGACGATTACACTTTGAAACATGCGGCTGGACATGAAAACGCCCTCCCTCTATCTTTCTCACAATACTTTTTACACAAAGCCATATTGACATAATACATCGTATTTGGCAGTTTTTCAAGAGGGTATTGACAATTCTTTTCAAATTGTCATGCGTTTTTTGTGCTATTTTTCTATTTTTTCGTCAAGGTGGATAACATGAGAGAGGTTTTCTTCGATTCGTCCGTCATTTTGCGCTGTGCAAAATGACAATCACTCCCCCAGAGAAAGCTCTGAAAAAGCCACTTCCCTGCATTGGCCCAGAGGCAGATCCTCCAGCTCCAGACCCGCCTCGGAGATCCGTTTCAGATAGGTCACCGGCATTCCCCGGGAGGCCAGCATCCGCCGTACCTGATGGTATTTGCCCTCGCAGACCTCCACCAGGCTTTTTCCCGGCCCCTGGGGGATCAGTCTGGCCGGCAGACATTGGTCGCCGTCCTTCAGGGTAACGCCTTCGGCAAAGGCATGCACATCCGCCTGTCCGGCCTCACCCTCGTGCTCGGCGTAATAGCGCTTCCATACCCGATGGCGGGGAGAGAGAATTCTATGGGCCAGCTGCCCATCGTTGGTGAACAGCAGCAGGCCTTCCGTCTCCTTGTCCAGCCGCCCCACAGGCTTGGGATCCAGATAACGGTATTCCTGCGGCACCAGTTCCATCACCGTCCGGTCCCGGGGATCGTCCGTAGAGGTGACATAGCCTGCGGGCTTGTGCAGCATCAGCAATACGGCGCGCTGCTTACCCACCGGCTGTCCGTCCACCCGGACATCCGCCGTCTGCTCATCCACCTTGGTTTCGGGAGATACTGCCACCTTCCCGTCCACCGTCACCCGTCCGGCACGGATCATGGTTTTCAGTTCCTTTCGGGACGCCACACCTGCCTCCGACAGAAGCTTGTCAAGTCGCTGCATATTTGTCCATCCTTCCACATAGGCTGTACCACCCAATATCAGGGAGGGATCGCCTATGATGATCGTATCTGCCAAAATCTCCAAACGAAAATTCCTCACCGGACTGCTCATTGCCGCCGCAGTCATAGCACTGCTGGTGGTATTGTGCGACAAAGCCGATGCTTCCGGCGATGCATCTCCGGAAACCGGGATCGCGGAAAGCAAGGCCGCCACCAACGAAGAGCGGCTGGCTTTTCTCCGTGCCTTTGGCTGGGATGTGACCGACGCGCCCACCGAAACTCAGGAGGTTCGCATTCCGGAGGAATTCAATGAGGTATTCACCCGCTACAACCAACTGCAGCAGTCGCAGGGCTATGATCTGGCGCCCTATGCCGGAAAAGTCGTGAAGCGCTATGTTTATCAGATCAACAACCATCCCAACGGCGCGGATTATTATGCCACGGTTCTGATTCATAAGAATCAGGTTATCGGCGGCGATATCACCGGCACCGGCGCAGGCGGCGCTATCCATGGCTTTAACATGCCGGATTAAACCCAGACAGGCAGAATCTGTAGGCCCAGCTGCCGGGCGCAGGACACGGTATTGCCTGTGCCGCCGGTGCTTCCGTCATAAACGGAGATCAGCACCTGCGCCCGCTCCACCAGAACCCGGTTGCGGCGGAGCATACAGCCCTCGGAGTACCGGAGTTCCAGAGTTTCCACTTCATCGCAGCGGCTGCAAAGCAGCTGATACCGCTGCCGCTCCTGTTCCGGCCAGCGATCCGCCTGGTTCGGGCAGGGCAGCAATGCGATCAAACGCAGATCCGGATCCTGCTCCCGCAGCTGCAGCACCGCTTCCGCAAAAAACAGGTCGCAGCCTAGTGCCATCCCGCAGAGAAACTCCCGGCAGCCCAGATCATAGGCTTCCCGCAGCCGTCTCGCGATCATTTCCTTGACCGCCAGACAGCGGGGATCCGCTTCATCCGTGTGCCAGGGCAATTTGTGGGGACGGTGCCCCGTAAACGCACAGATCATGGCTGCCACCTTCCACAATGTAATAGACGAGAAATATCGGAAAAGGTTTCCCGTCCGAAAGATTTTCGGTTATTTACTATACCATACATTTTTCAAGAAAAAAAGGGATTGCAAAACTTTTCCGAAAATGTATAATAGATCTACAAACAATTGAAAAACAAGTGTCTTCAGGGCAGGGTGTAATTCCCGACCGGCGGTAGAGTCCGCGAGCGCAAGCTGAACCGGTGAAATTCCGGTACCGACAGTACAGTCTGGATGGAAGAAGATGTGTGTATCTCCCTTTTTGTCTGATTCACACCTGGAAGGCAGCTGCTTTTCAGGTGTTTGACATATTCGGGAGGTTTTATTATGAACAAATGGACTGAATTTCTGAAAACCGCACAGGAGAACCTCACCTTCCTGCTGACCTGTCTGGCCGTTTTTGCCGTGCTGGTGTTGGTGGCATGGGCCGCGGAGAAGCTCCTCAAAACGCCCAGCCGTCTCGGCACCGCCAATACTGTCTCCTTCATCGCCATGTTCAGTGCCATCGCATCGGTGCTGATGCTCATTGAGATTCCCCTGTTCTTCGCCCCCGGCTTTTACAAAATCGACCTCAGCGAGATCCCCATCCTGATCTGCACCTTCTATCTGGGGCCTGTGGCAGGTGTGGTCTGTGAGTTTGTAAAGATTTTGCTGAAACTGATGATGAAGGGCACCGACACCGCGTTCGTGGGTGATTTCGCCAACTTCGCTGTGGGCTGCGCGCTGGTACTGCCGGCTTCCATCGTCTACCACGCCAAAAAGACCAGAAAAACCGCCATCATCGGCCTGATCACCGGCACCGCAGTCATGACCACCTTCGGCAGCTTCTTCAACGCGGTGTACATGCTGCCCAAGTTTTCCCAGCTCTACGGTATGCCCATGGAGGCCATCATCGGCATGGGCACCGCAGTCAACAGCGCCATCCACTCTGTGACCACACTGGTGCTGTTTGCCGTGGTTCCTTTTAATCTGGTAAAGGGCATTCTGGTCTCTGTTTTGACCCTTTTGCTGTACAAGCGGGTGGAAAAGCTGTTTTTCCGGCACAAATAATCTAAATAATCATCTCGGTTTTGCTATGCAAAACCGGGACATTTTTTTGAAAATCCTCCATATACTTGTCTCAGAACAAGCATCGGAGGCGGATTTATGAAACATTCCATTTCCAATTGGCAGCTTGCAGGCTTCCTTTTTACAGCCGCACTGGGTACTTTTCTGCATTTTTTATTCGATTTGACCGGTCAAAACTGGATCGCAGGCCTGTTTTCGGCGGTAAACGAGTCCATTTGGGAGCATATGAAGCTGATTTTTTACCCCATGTTCCTCTTTGCACTGGCGGAAAATCGGGTCTGGGGAAAGGATATCCCCCAATTCTGGTGCATCAAACTGCTGGGGATCTCGCTGGGACTTGCGCTGATTCCAGTGCTTTATTATACCTATACCGGTATCCTCGGCACATCTGCCGACTGGTTCAATATCGTCATCTTCTTCCTGACGGCAGCGGCATCCTATCGGCTTGAAACGGTACTGTTCCAACGAGGCTATGCATGTCGCCTACAATCCGATACGGCGCTGGTGATTCTGTGGCTCTTTGCCGCGGTTTTTACCCTGTTGACCTTCCGCCCGCCTCAGATCCCGCTGTTTCAGGATCCCCAGACCGGAACCTACGGTCTTCAAATATAAAAACCGGCAGCACAGATGTGCTGCCGGCCTGATTTTCAGGTATTCGCTATGTAGAGCAGGGAATTAGCCCATGTAGAAGATGTTTCTATCCTTCTGCTCGTCGATGTTCTCGGCGTTGTACCAAACACCAGCGATGCCCACGTCTTCGACAGCCTTGCCGTCCAGCTTGGCAATAGCCAGCTCAACAGCCTTGTAGCCGATGGAGTAGGAGTCCTGAGCAACGGAGCCGACCAGCTTTGCATAAGTAGCGCCGGCGTCCTTCATCCAGTTGTACTGGTTGGTGCCTGCGTCGAAGCCGCAGAACAGGATGTCCTTGTAGGTATCAGCGTTGTCGGAGATTTCGGGGAAGACTTCGTTCACAACACCTTCGTTTGTCATGAAGATGGACTGTGCGCCCCAGTCAGCCAGAGCAGTCAGGCCCAGCTTGTACTCGCCGGCGTTGTTGGCCTTGACCTGAGTCTGAACATCCAGTTCAATGCCGTCAGCCTCTGCCAGAGCAGCGATCTTGTCAGCGAAGCCGCCAGCGCGGTCGATACCGGTGGAGGTGGAGTCGTGCTGGATCACGCCGACCTTGTAGCCGTCAACAGCCAGACCGTTGTCCTTCAGGTAAGCATAGAAGTTTTCAGCAACAACTTCAGCAGCAGCGTAGTTGTTGGTAGCAACGGAGCCGATGGTGGGATCCTTGCCCTCGGTGATGTCAGCGCCGTTGGAGTACAGACCGGAGTCGAACTCGACGACGGGCAGACCCTTGTCGAAAGCGGAGATCAGCTCATCAAAGTCGGATCGTAGCCATGTCGTTCTGTGAGCCAAGGAGTTGTCCCTCTCTATTGTCTTCCTAAGACCGCTTGGCCTCCGACTTCGGGGTTCACGTCAGCACGGTTGGAGTACAGACCAGAGTCGAACTCGACGACGGGCAGACCCTTGTCGAAAGCGGAGATCAGCTCATCA
>JAZSCX010000128.1:0-12600 GCA_045530865.1 Candidatus Avilachnospira sp. | reverse complement strand
GGTGGTCGGAGATTATTCTTCTTCAGGGAGTTCATCGGCGTCCAGCGTATCAAAGCTGCCGCTGGCTTCTTCAAAGATCAGGTCCAGATCGGACAATGCTTCCTGCAGACGCTTCAGGTTGGTCTGGATGTCTGCGCTGAGAGCCTCCACTTCCTGACCGGTCTGCTCATAGCGGGCAGAGAGGGTATCCAGAAAATCACTGACCCTCCGGCGCATCCGGACGGATCGCTCCTGCGCGTTTCGTTCCATGGCCTCTGCACGGCGATAGGCCTCCAGCTCCATGGCGGCATAGTTGGGATCTTGCTCCGTCTGTGCAGCTTCCGCTTCCTGTGCTGCCCGGAGGGCTTCCTGCTCATCGACCATGACCAGTGCTTCTTCCAGTGCAGCTTCCGTGGAAGAAAGGGCAGTTTCGGTATCGGCCAGCTTCTTCTGCAGCTCCTGCAGCTGGGCGGCCTGTGCAGCAGACTTCTGCTCCAGCTTTTCCAGACGGGCAGAGAGGGTTTCGTTCTCTTCCAGCAGCTGCTTTTTGACACGGCTGTGCTCTGCAGCCATTGCTTCCATATAATTTGCCACATCTGCGCGGTTGAAGCCACCCATGGATGTGCGGAATCTGGTGATATCAGCCATTTTTCCGGCCTCCCCAACTTTTTTGGACATTATATTTATGTTACCACAAAAGAAACGACATGACAAGTCCGGTTTTTCCTCTTTACAAAAAGGCTATCATCTGTTATAATTAATAGGCTGAATTGATATGCGCTCGTAGCTCAGCTGGATAGAGTGACAGACTCCGACTCTGTAGGTCGCACGTTCGAATCGTGTCGGGCGTACCAAAAATCGACATCTCTCTGCAGAGGGATGTCGATTTTTGCCTTCACGATTACATCTCCACTATGCAGAAAGGCGGGAACTTCATGGATACGTTAATTGAGCTGTATGATGAGCGTGCCATAGAAAACATTCTGGCACCGGATATGTTCCGTCCTCAACGCATCATTTATCTCTGCCCTGCGGAGATTGCGCAGAACCGAAATCATCAAGAGAAGCTGCGGTCCTTTTTCCTGCGCCGGGGCTGGGAACCGGAACTGATTTTTATAGAGGCCAGTCTGTTCAAAGCAGACCGGATTCTCCGCCAGCTGCTTTCCATTGGGGAAAAGTACCCGGGCTGCGTGGTGGATATCACCGGAGGCAGTGATGCCGCGCTGTTTGCGGCGGGCATGTTCTCTGCTCAAACAGGAGTTCCAGCCTTTACCTACTCCCGGAAAAAGAACCGCTTCTATGATATCAGCGGCGCTGCTTTTGCGGATCGTCGGGACTGCACGCTCTCCTACTCCGTAGAAGAATTCTTCCTTATGGCAGGCGGAACGATGCTTCCCGGCAGGGTAGAAAATGCCATTTTGGCGAATTATCTGGATGATTTTGATCCGTTTTTCTCGTGCTTCCTTCGCTTCCGCCGGGACTGGCCGGACATCATCTCCTATATCCAAAGAGTATCCCCGGCGGAATATGGCCAGATGCCGCCGCTGTCTGTGCAAGGGAAATACACCGTGAAGGGTGACCACGGATCGAGGAATTCTGCCAACGAAGCCGCACTGCAGGAATTTGCCCGCATCGGCTTTCTTCAGGATCTCACAATCGTATCCGGGGAAACAGTTTCTTTCCGTTTTCGGGATCTTCATATCCGGGCATGGCTGCGGGATGTGGGAAGTGCATTGGAGCTGTATGCGTACAAGGCCTGTATGGATGCCGGCATTTTTAACGATGTCATCAGCAGCGCCGTCGTTCGTTGGGATGACACAGTAGGACACGGCAGTGTCTCCAACGAGATCGACGTGATGGCCGCACGGGGCGTCATTCCGCTGTTTCTCAGCTGTAAGGCTACTGACGTCAAGACAGAGGCACTCAATGAGCTTGCCATCCTTCGGGATCGTTTCGGGGGAAAAGGCGCAAAAGCAGCCATTCTTACCACCGAACCCTGTAATGCCGCTGCACGGCACCGCGCTGCCCAGCTTGGAATTGCCGTTATTGATCTGGAGGAGTTGAAAGACGCTCAACTGGTCAATCGATTGAAAGTCATCATGAAAGTACCATCGGCATCTTTCTCGATGGTATGATATCATCATCGGCATCCTTCTCCGGAAGGGTGTCGATTTTGTTTTGATCCTGGGAGATGACGGGGTTGGAAACTTGATTTATGCACGTTTCTGTGGTATTCTTGATATGTTATCCCGATCGATTTCAAGAAAAGTTCTGATCTTGCAAAAGGAGAGCTATGAAGGATACCTATATGTTTTCTGCCCCAGGCCGCACGGAGATCAGTGGCAATCACACCGACCATCAGCACGGCTGCGTGCTGGCGGCGGCTGTCAATCTGGAAACCGTTGCGGAAGTGACACTCAACGGCACCGACCGGATCCGAATCCAGTCTGAAGGCTATGCACCGGTGGAAATCGATCTGCAGAATCTGACCGTGCGGAAAGAAGAAATCAACACCACGGCGGCACTGGTGCGCGGTGTGGCGGCGGCCTTTGTGCAGCGGGGCGCTGTGCTGCAGGGATTCGATGCTGCCGTGCGTTCTACGGTTTTGCCCGGCAGCGGTCTGAGTTCCTCTGCCGCCTTTGAGGTACTGATCGGCACCATCTGCAATGAGCTGTTTTTTGAAAAGCGGCTCAGCGCTGTGGAGATCGCCCAGATCGGACAGTGGGCGGAGAATGTCTACTTCGGCAAGCCCTGTGGCCTGATGGATCAGACCGCATCCTCTGTGGGCGGCATGGTCTTTATTGAATTTGCAGACCCTGAAAAGCCCGTTGTGGAGCAGGTGGGTTTTGATTTTTCCACGGCCGATCACGCATTGTGCATCATCGACAGCGGCGCCGATCACGCCGATCTGACCGATGAATATGCTGCCATTCCCGGCGAATTGCAGAAGCTCTGTGGGCTGTTTGGGAAAAAGGTGCTGCGGGAGATCCCGGAAGAGCACTTCTTTGGTCATCTGGCATGGCTGAGAGGGCAGGTGCCGGATCGTGCGCTGCTGCGGGCCATCCATATTTATCAGGAAAACCGCCGCGTGCTGCGGCAGGTGCAGGCTCTGAAGGATGGCGATTTTTCGGAATTTTTGCGTTTGGTGCGGGAATCCGGACGGAGCTCCTGGATGTACCTGCAGAATATTACCCCCGCCGGTGCGGTGGCCCATCAAGATGTGGCGGTGGCGCTGGCCCTTTGCGATACGCTGCTGCAGGGCAGAGGCGCTTACCGTGTCCACGGCGGTGGCTTTGCCGGAACGGTGCAGGCCTTCGTGCCCGTTGATCTGCTGGAGGAATTCCGGTCGGGAATGGAAGCGATGCTGGGCGAAGGCAGCTGCCATGTGCTGTCCATCCGCAATGAAGGCGGCATTCGGGTAAGATAAAGGAGAAGACCCATGGCAAATAAGATGATTGCATCCCTGATCCGCTACGGTTTGGACAAGGGCCTGATCACGGAGGATGACAAGATTTACGCAGTCAACGGTCTGCTGGAGGCGCTGCAGCTGACAGCTTACGAACCGGTGGAGCCTGCAGATCTGCCGCTGGAGCAGATTCTGAAGGGCCTGCTGGACGATGCTGTTGCCCGCGGCGTCTGCGGCGAGGATATTACCAGCCGCGATTTGCTGGATACGAAACTCATGGGCGTGCTGACCCCTCTGCCCAGAGAGGTGCGGGCCAGGTTCTTTGCTCTCTATGCGGAAGCGCCCGAAAAGGCCACCGACTGGTACTACAGGTTCAGTCAGGACACGGATTACATCCGCCGTTACCGTATTGCCAAGGATCTGCAGTGGAAAACCTCCACGGAATACGGTGAACTGGATATCACCATTAATCTCAGTAAGCCGGAAAAGGACCCCTGGGCCGTTGCCGCTGCCAAGCTGGCACCCCAGTCCGGTTATCCCAAATGTATGCTCTGCGTAGAGAATGAGGGCTACGCCGGACGGATGAACCATCCTGCCCGCCAGAACCACCGCATTATGCCACTGACCCTGGCCGGCGGCAGCTGGTATATGCAGTACAGTCCCTATGTGTACTACAACGAGCACTGCATCGCATTCAACAGCGAACATACGCCCATGGTCATTGACCGCAGTGTTTTTGCAAAGCTGCTGGATTTTGTGACGGTTTTCCCCCACTATTTCGTGGGTTCCAATGCCGATCTGCCCATTGTAGGCGGCAGTATCCTGAGCCATGAGCATTTCCAGGGCGGATGCTACTGCTTCTCCATGGAACAGGCGGAGGTCGAACAGGAGCTGCAGTTCCGGGGCTTTGCAGATGTGCAGGCGGGTATTGTCCGCTGGCCCATGAGCGTGATCCGGATCAACGGCGAAAGCAAGGAACGTCTGGTGGAGCTGGCAGACCGGATCTTGACCGCATGGCGGGGCTATACCGATGAGGAAGCCTTTATTTACGCCCACACCGATGCGGACCACAACACCATCACTCCCATTGCACGGCGCAGAGGGCAGCGGTACGAACTGGATCTGGTGCTGCGGAACAACATTACCACGCAAGAGCATCCGCTGGGTGTGTATCATCCCCATGCGGAGCTGCACCACATCAAAAGAGAGAACATCGGCCTGATCGAGGTCATGGGTCTGGCGGTTCTGCCTGCCAGACTGAAAAAGGAACTGCAGGATCTGGAGACGGCAATCCTTAATAATCTGCCCCTGACCGGCGAACTGGAAAAGCACGCGGCCTGGGCGGAAAAGATGAAACAGACCTACACCTTCACGGCGGAGAACACCATGGATATTCTGCAGCAGGAGGTCGGAAAGATCTTCTCCCAGATACTGGAACATGCCGGTGTGTACAAGCGGGATGCAGCGGGCCGCGCGGCGTTCCTGCGCTTCGCGGAAGCGGTCAATACGATGGAATAAAAAGAAGGGCTGCAATCTGCAGCCCTTCTTTTTTCAGGATCGGGGAGCACCGCCCTGCAGGTAAAGCTCCAGCTTCTGCAGACCAAGAGCCGCGAGGGAAAACAGTGCCAATGCGATATATGCCATAATTATTACCTCCGTTTCTATTTACAGCGGTTTTTCTTTGTGATATAACTATAATACATAATTCGGGGAAATTATATATTTATATAGACTATAAATATAAAAATAACGCCAAAAAGGAGGGATAGACGTGGAGCTGATCATCGGCAGCAACCGGATGCAGGAGGTGGAGGGCGTTACGGCGGCCTACCCCTATGTGCTCAACCGTGCCGACAGCAGGCACATCCGGGTGCCGTGGCACTGGCACGAAGAGGTGGAATTCAGCCTGATCCGGCAGGGCCGGCTGCGGGTGACCCTTTCCGGACGGCAGTACACCATGGAGCCGGGGGAGGGCTTTTTCCTCAATGCCAATGTGCTCCATGCTATGGAGCCTGCCGATCCGGGAGAGACGGTGGTGTGGGATTCCCATATGCTGCATCCCATGCTGCTGGGCGGCCACAGCAAGAGCGTGTTTGATACAAAATATGTGGCGCCGGTGCTTCGGAACAAGCGGTTCGATCTGATCCGGTTTGTCGGAGAAAACAGCCGGCAGCGGGCACTTCTGGAACTGCTGCGGCAGGTATCGGAGGTGCAGGGACAGGAGTTCCGGGAGTTTCAGACCCGCAATCTGTTTTCGGAGATCTGGCTGCTTCTACTGCAGGAAATGCGGGAACTGGAGCAGCAGACCGGCGCTCTGCGGCCGGTCAATCAGGAACGAATCCGGATGATGCTGGAATTTATTCATGCGCGCTACCGGGAAAAACTGACCTTGGAGCAGATCGCCGCTGCTGCCTTCGTGAGCAAGCGGGAATGCCTGCGGTGTTTTCAGAGCTGTATCGGGAAAACGCCCTTTGCCTACCTGCTGGATTACCGGCTGCAGACAGCGGAGCAACTGCTGCGGACAACGGACAGATCCATCACGGAGATCGCATTGGATACGGGTTTTTCCGGCAGCGCGTACTTTACCAAACTGTTCCGGGAGCTGCGGCAGATGACGCCGGGCCAGTACCGGAAGGTGTGCAGAGACGCAGAAATGGAAACGGAGGTACCGGGGGAATGAAAAAAAAGAACATCACGCCTCTGCAGTTGGCGGTGTCCTTTGTGGGTGTGTTTCTGGGTGCGGGATTTGTGTCCGGACAGGAGCTGTGGCAGTTTTTCGGCTGCTTTGGCGCGATGGGTCTGCCGGGATTTCTACTGGCGGCGGGTCTGGCGGTAGTAGTGGACGAAGCACTGCTGCAGCTGGCCCGGAAAACGGGCAGCCTGGACGTGGGACTGCTGATTTTTCCGGACGCTAGGCCCGGATGGCGGAAGTTTGTGGATCTGCTGCAGTGCCTGCTGCTGTTTGGCATTGTGGTCATCATGCTTGCAGGGGGCGCCGCGCTGCTGCAGGAACTGACCGGCAGATCGGCAGCGGTCTGCGGACTGGTATTTACACTGACGGTGCTGGCGGCGGCCATGTTTGAACTGAAGGGGATTTTGACCGTGTTCTCCCTACTGGTGCCGGTGACGGCGGCGCTGGCTGTGGTGCTGGGCGTGACAATTCTGTTCCGGCAGGAGTTCCGGTTTGCCCCGGCGGTGGGCAGTGTGGCTGCGCTGCTGCCCAACTGGTGGATCAGCGGCATTACCTATGCGGCCTATAATTTGTTTGGCACCGTGGGGATTCTGGTGGTGACGGCGCCACTGCTGAATAATGACAGTGCGGTACGAAAGGGTCTCGCCATGGGTGTGGCGCTGCTTTTGGTGCTGACGTTCTGCATTTTGTCTGCCATGGCGGTAGTGCCGACCTGCGGAAATGCGGAGCTGCCCACTGCCATGCTGGCGGCGCAGCTGCATCCGGCCTTGGGACTGGTGTACAAGCTGCTGATGGGACTGGGCATGTTTGCGGCGGCACTGTCCACAGTGATCGCCCTGTGCAATCAGGCGGCATTTCATGTGCCGCTGGTGGAGAAACGGCGGAAACCGGCGCTGTGCCTGTTTCTGCTGTCCTCCTATGGGCTGAGTTTGCTGGGGTTCAGCGATCTGGTCAGCATTGTCTATCCGTTTTTTGGCTATGTCAGTGTGCCGTTTATGGCACTTCTGGTATGGAACCGTTGGAAACGCACGTTATAGAGCACAACGATCCGATTGAGATTGCCGCGGCTTTACGGCCAGCCGCCGAACAATGGAAATTAGACCCCACCTGAAGATGTGGGGCCTCGCAATGACAAACCTGTTCCGCCTGACGGCGATTCAGGCAAGGTCATCCAGACAGGAGAACCGGTCGCTTTCCAATTGGCAGATATCCTCGATGGGAATTTCGGTGCCGTCTGTCAGCAGAAGCACTCCCCGGAACACATCGATCTTTTTAAGTCTACCGGTGGTGCGGATATGGGCGCCGCCGGCTTTTCGGTCGTCGGGGCGGAACCATGCGACCGTGACTTCCGGCTCATCGGCTTGGCGCAGAAGCAGCTGCAGCTGCCGGTTCAGCCGATGCTTTGTGCTTTCATCCAGCTCGGTGCGGGTCTCGGTGGTTCTGGCAGTCTCCCGGATGGCAGCGCCGTAGCCGGAAAGGGCGTCAAAGGGTGCAAACTGGGCGGCCCGGTTCTGCCGGGACATGGGAAGCCGGGTGGCAGACACATGATGGGGCAGATGCAGCATATCGTCGTAGCGGTGGGGATCACGGAAATAGGTTTGCATGGGATTCCTTTCTGCCGTCAGGCCTTGTGACCGCCGATCTGGCGGTTTCGATCCAGTGTGGTGGCGCCTTCTTTCAGGTTCATGCCGCGGAAAATGGCGTTTTTTCCGAATTTCCGCTTGATGGAAAGCTCTACCTGCTGGCGGCGCTTTTCCCGTTCCCGGGCAGCGGTCTCCTGCTCCTGGCGGGACAGGGAGGTAAAAAAGTCCAGCTGCTGAAAGACCGGTTCCGCGGATTCACCCTCTGGTGCAACGCGGCAGGCATTCAGGGTGACCCGCCGCACCAGCAGGGCCGGATCGGTGATCCTGTCAAACAGGGCAAGCATCGCTTCCATGATTTTGGCGGTGGAGGCAGTTTTTCGTTCCAGATTAGCAGTCCCGTGGGCATGAGCGGGGATCAGACGACCGTAGGGATCCCGGACAATGGGGCCGGTGTAGGTGCTGCGCCGTTCCGGATCGGAGAGATTTTCGATATCATAGCCCACGGTCAGGGTCAGCTGATCGGTCACCAGCCCTTTCCGCACCAGATCCAGTGCCAGAAGATCGGTCATTTCCTGCACGATCAGCCGGGCTTCCGGATGGGCATAGGGCCGGTGCAGTACCTGTCCGCTGGAGATGCTGGTGGCGGTGGGACGGTAGGCCTTGATGTCGGCTATGGTGCAGGGTTCCCAGCCCCACGCATGGTCGATCAGCAGTTCGGCGTTGATGCCGAACATTTTGTAGAGAATTTGCTCGCCGGTCAGGGAGCAGCGGGCAATATCGCCCATGGTGAAGATGCCGTGGGCTGCCAGCCTTCGCGCATAGCCCCGCCCGATGCGCCAGAAATCCGTCAGCGGTTCATGGTTCCAAAGCCGCTGCCGGTAGGTCAGCTCATCCAGCTCCGCGGCCCGGATGCCATGTTCGTCAGGCTTGGCGCGCTTAGCGAGAATGTCCAGCGCAATCTTGCAAAGGTACAGGTTGGTGCCGATGCCGGCGGTGGCGGTCAGACCGGTGGATTGCTGAATATCCAGAATCAGCCGCTGCACCAGCTGCCGGGGCGTCATCCGGTAGGTGCGCAGATAGGGGGTGGCATCGATGAAAACCTCATCGATGGAGTAGATGTGCATATCCTCCGGCGCAATGTATCTCAGATAAATGCCGTAGACTTTGGCGCTGGTTTCCAGATAATACTGCATCTGCGGCGGTGCAACGATATAATCCAGCGACAGCGCCGGATTTTTTTGCAGTTCGACCGCATCACAGGAGCTGCCCGAGAAGCAGCGCCCCGGGGCTTTCTGCCGCCGCAGGGCGTTGATTTCCGCCACCTTCTGCACCACTTCAAACAACCGTGCCCGTCCCGGGATGCCCAGCGCCTTCAGCGCCGGGGTCACGGCAAGGCAGATGGTTTTTTCTGTCCGTGAAGGATCTGCCACCACCAGATTGGTGGTCATGGGATCCAGCCCACGGGCAATGCACTCTGCGGAGGCATAGAAGGATTTCAGGTCAATGGCAATATACGCCCGGGGACGATCCATAGCTGCTGCCTCCAGTACGAACAAAATTTCGATAATTACATCCTTATTATACGAACAAATTATCGAAAAAGCAAGCCGCAAGATATGGGAAAACAGGGAGCATGACCCACAAGGGATAGAGCGACCAAACTTTCGTTGTAACTTCGGGCCTTTTGTAGTATCATAAAGAAAAAAGCAGGAGCGAGCCCCATGGATCATTTTGAACGGGATCTGAATATGGCGCGGCAGATCGCCGGACTGGCAGCCGAGCAGGGAGGCAGAGCCTATTTTGTGGGCGGGTTTGTCCGGGATGGACTGCTGCAGCGGGAAAACAAGGATATTGACATGGAGATCCACGGCCTGACACCGCAGCAGACGGAAAGCTTGCTGGACAGCCTCGGAGAGCGGATCACCATCGGCGAGAGCTTCGGCATCTATGCGCTGCGGGGCTATCACATCGACATTGCGCTGCCACGGAAGGAGACCCTCCGTGGTACGGGCCATCGGGATTTTGCCATCTGCGTGGATCCGATGATCGGCACGGAAAAGGCAGCACGGCGGCGGGATTTCACCGTCAATGCCATGCTGCAGGACATTCTGACCGGGGAAATTCTGGATCATTTCGGCGGCAGAGCCGATCTGGAACGGAAAATTCTGCGCCATGTCGGCAGCGAGACCTTCGGAGAGGATCCCCTGCGGGTGCTGCGGGGTGCCCAGTTTGCGGCCCGGTTTGATCTGACTGTGGCGGAAGAAACGGTGGCCCTGTGCAGAGAATTGACCCTGCGCCATCTGCCCCGGGAACGGATCATGGAGGAACTGAAAAAAGCTCTGCTGAAAGCAGAGCGGCCGTCGGTGTTTTTTATGGTTTTGCGGCAGATGGAGCAGCTTTCGGAATGGTTTCCGGAGCTGGAAGCCCTCATTGGTGTGCCCCAGCCTGTTCGTCACCACGCAGAAGGGGATGTGTGGAACCACACCATGCTGGCGTTGGATGAGGCGGCAAAACTGCGGCAGCAGGCGGAAAACCCGCTGGGGCTGATGCTGGCGGCGCTGACCCATGATTTTGGAAAAGCCATCTGCACGCAGGTGCAGGATGGGGAAATCCATGCCTATGGGCATGAAACGGAGGGTCTGCCGCTGATCGAGGCCTTTCTCAGTCGCCTGACCGGGGAGCATTGGCTGCGGGAATATGTGTGCAATCTGGCGGAATACCACATGAAGCCCTTTGCTATGGCGGCAGCGGGGGCTTCGGTGAAGGCCACTAACAAGCTGTTTGACCGGTCGGTGGATCCCAAGGCGCTGATCTGCCTTGCCATGGCGGACAACCGGGGAAAGATCTCCGATCATCCCTATGTGCCGCGGGAAGGATTTCTCTTTGCGCGGCTGGACATTTACCGGGAGATAATGGCGCAGCCTTATGTCATGGGGCGGGATCTGGTCGAAGCCGGTCTGCAGCCGGATGTCTGGTTTTCCGATCTGCTGGAGCTTGCCCATAAGCTCCGTCTGGCAGGAATCCCCAAGAAACAGGCCCTGAAGCAGGTGCTGGCAGAAGCGCGAAAAAAGTAGGGGAGACCTGTGGTCGCCTCTACGGTGCTGAACGGTTGAAGGCAGCTGCCTGCACACACTCCTTAAGTAAGCACTGATTAAATCGCACTGGCGCGGGAGCGCCCAAGCCTTCTCCTTGAGGAGAAGGTGGCCCGCAGGGCCGGATGAGGTGGAAGTGTTTCGAATTTGCCGAAATTCTCTGTCATTTCGAAACATTTCTCCGCACACCTCATCAGTCAGCCTTGAGGCTGACAGCTTCTCCTCAAGGAGAAGCTTTGGTGCATACCAGTTAATCAGCGTTTACTCAAGGGGAGCCTTTTGCGGCGCGCCGGGATCTGCCCACCCTACGAAGTGTGGAACAATCATTTCGATCATCGCGCAGCGATACCACTACCTAAAAAACAGGTCATCTCCGGAGAGATGACCTGTTTTTGATCAAAGCTATTAGTACATGCCGCCGCCCATGCCGCCGGCAGCTGCTGCCATGGCAGCATCAGCTGCGGGATCGGGCTTGTCGGCCACCAGTGACTCGGTGGTCAGGACGCAGGATGCGATGGAAGCGGCGTTCTCCAGTGCGGAGCGGGTGACCTTGGTGGGACCCACGATGCCGGTGGAAACCATGTCGGCATAGGTCTCGGTGTAGGCATTGTAGCCGAAGCCGACCTTCTTGCTGGAGCGGATCTTCTCAAAGACGATAGAGCCGTCCACGCCGGCGTTCTCGGCGATCTGGCGGATGGGAGCCTGCAGAGCCTTGGCAATGATCTGGGCACCGGTCTTTTCGTCACCGGACAGCTTCAGGATCAGCTTTTCCACGGCGGGGATGGCATTGACGTAGGCAGTGCCGCCGCCGGCCACGATGCCTTCTTCCACGGCAGCGCGGGTAGCGTTCAGGGCGTCCTCCACGCGGAGCTTCTGCTCCTTCATGGCGACTTCGGTCTGGGCGCCGACCTTGATGACGGCAACGCCGCCGGACAGCTTTGCCAGACGCTCCTGCAGCTTTTCCTTGTCATACTCGGAGGTGGTCACGGACAGCAGGGACTTGATCTCGCCAACGCGGGCCTGAATGGCAGCGGGGTCGCCCATGCCGTCGACGATGACGGTGTTCTCCTTGGAGACCTTGATCTGACGGGCGTGGCCCAGATCGCTGACCTGCACATCCTGCAGGTTCATGTTCAGTTCGCCGGAGATGACGGTACCGCCGGTCAGAATGGCGATATCCTTCAGCATTTCCTTGCGGCGGTCGCCGAAGCCGGGAGCCTTGACGCAGACGCAGGTGAAGTTGCCGCGCAGACGGTTGACCAGAATGGTGCTCAGAGCGTCGCCTTCCACATCTTCCGCAATGATGAAGGGCTTCTTACCGGCCTTGATCAGCTGCTCCAGAATGGGCAGGATCTCCTGAATGGAGGCGATCTTCTTGTCGGTGATCAGGATATAGGGATCTTCGATGACGGCTTCCATCTTCTCGGTGTCGGTGACCATGTAGGGGGAGATGTAGCCGCGGTCAAACTGCATGCCTTCCACCACTTCCAGGCTGGTCTCGGCGGTCTTGGATTCTTCGATGGTGATAACGCCGGCTGCGGAAACCTTCTCCATCGCCTCAGCGATCAGCTTGCCGATCTCGGCATCGCCGGAGGAGACAGTGCCGACACGGGCGATGTCCTCGCTGCCCTTGACAGGCTGGGAGTTCTTCTGGATGGTAGCAACAGCGACCTTGGTAGCCTTAGCCATACCCTTGTTCATGACAACGGGGTTTGCGCCTGCCACCAGGTTCTTCATGCCTTCACGGATGATAGCCTGAGCCAGCAGGGTTGCGGTGGTGGTGCCGTCACCGGCCACGTCGTTGGTCTTGGTGGAAACTTCCTTGACCATCTGAGCGCCCATGTTCTC
>JAZSCX010000011.1:0-9593 GCA_045530865.1 Candidatus Avilachnospira sp. | reverse complement strand
CCGCAGGCAACGATTGCCGCTTTGATGTCAAAGCCGAGAAGAAAGCGCATATCGTCGTCGGCATACTGGATGACCGTTTCAAACGAACGGGTGCCGTAGGGCACTCTGCCGGTGTCGCCAAAGTATATAAAATGTTCGCCGGGGAGAATTTTTTTGAGTTGTTTGACTGCGGTGAGACCGCCAAGCCCCGAGTCGAAAACTCCGACGGCGCTGAATTTGTCTGACATAAATGAATTACCGGACTTTCTAAAAAATCTTACATTATATTATATCATTTTTCTTTTGTTTTGTCAAATAAAATATTGCAAAAACAGCCGTATATTTAAGGTTTTTTATAAAAAACTTTACAAAAATTTGTTTTTGGATTATACTGTAATAAAACAGTGTGTAAGGAGGGGCAAAATGTCGTTTGAAAAGCATGAAAAAAACGGTGTATTATACTACACCTCAAGCCTTTTTGACGTTTTTTCGATACCTCATTTTTTCGCTTCAAAGCGTGGGGGAGTAAGTTGCGGTGATTTTTGTTCGCTCAACATTTCCTCAAACAGAAAAAACAGATGCGGGGAAAGGGATGACATTTCAAATATCCGCAAAAATCTCAATATCGGTCTTGACATTATCGGCAAAAACGAGAGCGGATGCGCCCTTATGAAGCAGATACATTCGGCACAAATTGAAAAAGCTTTCATTTCGGCAAAGGCTGTGTTTGACGGCAAAGGGGATTTTGGGGCGTGTGACGGCATTTTCACCGTGAAAGGTATGCAGTTCGACACGCTGTGCACAAAAACCGCCGATTGCGTGCCTGTATTGCTTTACGACACCGAAAACGATGCGGCTTTTGCTTTGCACGCAGGCTGGCGGGGTACGGTTTCGAACATTTGCGGAAGGGCAGTCGAAAAAATGCGGGAGCTCAACCGCAACGCAAACATTGTTGCAGCAATAGGACCGTGTATTTGCGCTTGCTGCTATGAAGTGAACGATACAGTTTATAATGCGGCACATGAAATGTGCTCAAAGCTGTGTATACCCCTTGAAAAATGCGATGAGTGTTTCCCCCAAAAATACTTTGCCGACGGCGAAAACAAATACAGAGCGTCTCTTTCGTCGCTTAATCGTCTTTTTCTTGAAAATGCGGGGGTTTTGCCCCAAAACATTGACGAAGCGCACCTTTGCACCTGCTGTCACACCGATGAAAAGGGAAGCGTTTTCTTTTCCCACAGAGCCTCGGGCGGTTTTTCGGGAACACAGATGAGTGTGATTGGCATAAGAGAATAAAAGAGGGAAACAGAATGTGGCAAAAAATGTCACGAAGTGATTGAGGGAGTTGGAATTTATACCTTGATTGGGATTCTCGCCACAAGGCTCCCTTGTGCAAAGGGAGCTGTCAATGGATTTGTTTTGTAAAACAAATCCATTGACTGAGGGATTGTGCAGTGAAATGTTCCGTATTTGCCGAAAATCGATGCAAAATCGATACTGCTTGCTACAGCAATCCCTCCGGCCCTTCGGGCCACCTCCCTTTACACAAGGGAGGCTTTGGTGCACAGCTATTTAATCAGTGCTTACTTGAGGAGAAGGTGGCCCAAAGGGCCGGATGAGGTGAGCGGGACGGGAAACCCGTCCCCTACAACCTAACACCAATTCAATCATCCATTGACCATTAAAAGAGCCTGTTCACGATTGGAACAGGCTCTTTTCTTATCCGTTTTTCACGATTTTCACAATTCGGCTGGTGCCCAGGCGGGACGCGCCGAGGGACAGGAATTTTTCCGCATCCTCCATGGTGGCGATGCCGCCGGCGGCCTTGATCTTCACATGGGAGGCCACATGGCGGGCAAACAACGCGATGTCATCAAAGGTAGCGCCGGCCGTGGAAAAACCGGTGGAGGTCTTGATATAATCGGCGCCGGACTGGGAGACGATCTGGCACATCTGGATCTTTTCTTCGTCGGTCAGCAGGCAGGTCTCGATGATGACCTTCAGAAGCCTGCCCTGACAGGCCAGCTTTACGGCACGGATCTCCTCCAGAATGTCATGGTGGCGGCGGTCTTTGAGCCAGCCGATGTTGATGACCATGTCGATCTCATCAGCGCCGTTTTCCACGGCATCCCGGGTCTCAAAGCACTTGGCGGCGGTGGTGGAATAGCCGTTGGGAAAGCCGATGACCGTGCAGATGGGCAGCTTGTCGCCCACATAGGTCTTGGCCTGCTTCACAAAGGAGGCAGGGATGCAGACGGAGGCGGTTTTGTATTGCATACCGTCATCGCAGAGGGCCTTGATCTGCTCCCATGTGGCATTCTGCGCCAGTAACGTATGGTCGCAGGCGGATAAAATCTTCTGAATGTCCATCGTCATACTCCTTTGCAATTCTGAACACACCCCGTAGGGGAGGCGTTTCGCCTCCCGCATCCAATCATCGCCGTCAGGCGATACCTTCATTGTCAATTGTCAATTGTTTCTGCCTTCATCATTGCTTCAAATTCTTCCCGGCTCATGTTCTCATGCTCCAGCAGGTACTCTGCCACCTGCTCCAGCTTTGCCCGGTTCTCTTCCAGAATTTCCGTGCAGCGGGCATAGGCCCGGTCGATCAGCGCCTTGATCTCCGCGTCGATCTCTCCGGCAGTCCGGTCGGAGTAGGCTCTGGTCTTTTCGTAGTCCCGGCCGATGAACACTTCATCGTCGCTGCCGTAGGCCACGGTGCCCAGCTTTTCGCTCATACCGAACCGGCTGACCATATCTCTGGCAAGGGCAGAGGCCCGCTGGATATCGTTGGAAGCGCCGGTGGAGATATCCGCCAGACACAGCTGCTCTGCCACACGGCCGCCCAGCAAGGAAACCAGCTGCTCGAACATCTCGTTGCGGCTGCGGTAGCTGTGATCGTCCTCCGGCAGATAGACCGTCATGCCGCCGGCGTTGCCCCGGGGGATGATGGTGATCTGATGCACCCGATCGTGGGTGGGCAGATGGAAGGAGGCCACGGCGTGACCGGCCTCGTGAATGGCGGTGAGCCGCCGCTCATGGGTGCTGACGGAACGGCTTCGCTTTTCGGGGCCTGCGATGACCTTCATCATGGCCTCCTGCAGATCGGCGTCGGTGAGGCAAGGGCGGTTGTTCCGGGCTGCCAGCAGGGCAGCCTCGTTCAGCAGGTTTTCCAGATCGGCACCGGTGAAGCCGGAGGTGGCCTTTGCCAGCTTCTGCAGATCCACATCCTCTGCCAGGGGCTTGTCCTTGGCGTGGATCTTCAAAACCTCTCCGCGGCCCTTCCAGTCGGGCGCGCCCACATAGATGTGGCGGTCAAAGCGGCCGGGGCGCAGCAGGGCGGGATCGAGAATGTCCTGCCGGTTGGTGGCTGCCAGCACAATGACGCCCTCGTTGACGCCGAAGCCGTCCATTTCCACCAGCAGCTGGTTCAGGGTCTGCTCGCGTTCATCGTGACCGCCGCCCAGACCGGCGCCTCTGCGGCGGCCCACAGCATCGATCTCGTCGATAAACACAATGGCGGGGGCCAGCTTCTTGGCCTGCTCAAACAGGTCACGGACACGGCCTGCGCCCACGCCCACATACAGCTCCACAAAGTCGGAACCGGAGATGGACAGGAAGCTGACGTCCGCTTCGCCTGCCACGGCTCTTGCAAGGAGGGTCTTACCGGTACCGGGAGGGCCCACCAGCAAAATGCCCTTGGGGATTCTGGCGCCCAGCCGGGTGAATTTGGCGGGATCCCGGAGGAAATCCACCACCTCCTGCAGCTCAGCCTTTTCCTCGTCGGCGCCTGCCACATCGGCGAAGGTCACCTTTTTGCGGCTGCTGCCCATCTGGGCGTTGGCCTTGGTGAACTTGCCCATGGGGTTTTGATTGCCGGAACGGTTGGCCATGGAGGCAATGAGGAAGAACACACCGATGCCCAGAATGGCCACAATGGCAATGAAGTACCACGGTGTTTTGGCCTCGGCGGACAGATAGTTATAGTCCTTTAGAACACCTGCTTCGGACTGGGCGGCGATCAAGGCATCCAGATCAGTGTGGAACTGCTCCACAGAGCCGATCCGGGTGAATACCAGCTCGCCTTCGCCCTTGGAGTACAGCTCCAGCACCAGCTGCCCATCGGCAGAGAGGGTAAACTGCCGCACGTCCTCTTTTTCAAACAGCTGCAGCACCTCGGCGTGGCTGAGGCTGTCGTCCTGACCGGACAGCAGGGAATTGGAAACAAAAAACAGCAGAAGCAGCAGGATACCGACATAGATCAGCACGCCCACCGGGTTTCGTTGACGCTTCAAACGGGTCTCTCCTTTTTTCGCAGCATCAGCCCTTGTAGACCTCGGGCTTCAGCACGCCCACGAAGGGCAGATTGCGGTAATAGTCGTTGTAATCCAGACCCATGCCCACCACAAAGGCGTTGGGCACGGTGAAGCAGACATAGTCTGCCTTCAAATCCACCACGCGGCCTTCGGGCTTATCCAGCATGGTGCAGATCTTGACGGAGCGGGGATTTCTGGCACGGAACAGCTCCACAATGTAGCTCAGGGTGCGGCCGGAGTCCAGAATGTCCTCCAGAATCAGCACATCGCGGCCCTCGATATCGTGATCCAGATCCTTGCGGATGTTCAGGATACCGGTGGAGCTGGTGCCCTCGTAGGATTTCACGGTCATGAAGTCCACGACCATGGGGATGGTGATGGCCTGGGTCATGGCGGCATAGAAGGGCACCACGCCGTTGAGCACGCCCACCAGAATGGGGCACTTGCCGGCATAGTCACGGCTGATCTGGGCGGCAACCTCACCGATGCGCTGTTTCAGTTCCTCTTCGGAAACCAGAACCCGCTCAATATCATCGAGCATATTGGTTTTCTTCATCATTTTTTCCAGCATTTCTCTCTCTCCTGTTCTTGGAATGAAATGATCCAGGCCAACTCTCCCGGGTGGGCCTGCCGGGCCGCATCACAGCCCATGGGATACACAGCCAAAATACCCTGATCGTCCGTCAGCACCGGAAGCCGGTCTCTCCGGGCAGCCGGGATCTTTTGGTCGATCATCCATTTTTTCAACGTTTTGTGTCCGCCGGTCAGCAGGATTCGGTCGCCGGACTGTCGGGGACGGACGGTAATGGTAAGTTCTTCTCCATCGCAGCGGATGGCAAAGGGTGTTTCTTCCTCCAGCACCATGGGGCCCTGCAGGGAAATCTTTAGTTCCAGCTCCGGCAAATATACATCCTTGCCGGGGCGGAGCAGCACCGGGGAAAAGCTCCCTGCGGAGGGCGTGCGTTCAAAGCGCAGAATGTCATACTCCCGGATGGCGGTGACGCCGCCGGGAAGGGAAACGGAGGCCGAGCCGCTGTAGTCCATCAGCAGCCGCTCCACCAGCTCCACGTGCGCCATAGAGGGCTTGGGGATATCCAGCATCTGCCGGATGGCGCGGCGGCGTAAAACCTCCGGTGAATTCGTTAAATAGACGCAGTCAAACCCGTCTTTTACCGCGCTTTTTTGCAAAATTTCGGCTGTTTTTGCTTCCAAATAGGCCTCGTCCTGCCGCAAAAGGGCGGTCATACGGCTAAAAACTGCCGTTAAATTGGGGTTTTCCCGCCGTAAAAACGGCAAAACATGATGCCGCAGACGGTTCCGGAGGGCATTATCGGTATAATTTGAGCTGTCCAGACGGCAAGTTAAGCCGTTATCGAACAGATATAAGTCCACCTCTTCCTTGGAAACCTCCAGCATGGGGCGCAGCAGCCGTCCGTTTTTCGGCAGCATCCCGCAGAGCCCCTTCAGGCCGGTGCCCCGGAGCAAATTGAGCAGTACCGTTTCGATCTGATCCTCGCCGTGATGGGCGGTGACGATCCAGCCGGACTGCGCCATGAGAAATTCGTAGCGCAGATGGCGGGCAGCTTCCTCCGGACTTTCTCCTGCAAGGCTGCGGGGATTTCCCCGGCCGACAGCCAGTTCCACGCCCCATTGGGCACAGAGCTGCCGGACAAAGGCTTCATCCCCGTCGGATTCATCCCCGCGGAGGCAGTGGTTGAAGTGGGCGGCTGTGACGGTGATCTCCAGCTCCTGCCGCAGAGACAGCAGGCAGTGGAGCAGCGCCACGGAGTCGCCGCCGCCGGACAGGGCGCAGACCACCCGGTCACCGGGGGCCAGCAGCTGCCGGAGGGCAGAACATACCTTATCCCTCACTGTGCTTCCACTCCCGGTCGGCAAAGGTGGTGAACTGGGGCAGCCACTGCACCTTGACAGTGCCGGTCTCGCCGTGGCGGTTCTTTGCAACAATGATCTCCGCCACGTTCTTTTCTTCGGTGTCGGGATTATAATAGTCGTCGCGGTAGATGAACATGACTTCATCGGCGTCCTGCTCGATGGCGCCGGATTCACGCAGATCGGACAGCATGGGGCGCTTGTCCGTACGGCTCTCGTTGGCACGGGACAGCTGGCTCAGACAGATCACCGGCACGTTCAGCTCCTTGGCCATGATCTTCAGGGCACGGGAGATGTCACTGACCACCTGTACACGGTTGGCGTTGTTGGAGGTCTGCCCCTGTCCGGCGGAGGTCATCAGCTGCAGATAGTCGATGAGCACCAGACCCAGATTGTCCAGCCGGCGGCACTTGGCGTTCATTTCGGCAACGGAGATGGCGGGGTTGTCATCCACACGGATATCGGTCTGGCTCAATGCGGAGGAGGCGATGCCGATTTTCGTCCATTCCTCTTCCGTCAGCTTGCCGGTGACCAGCTTCTGGTTGTCCACGAAGCTCTCATTGGACAAAAGGCGCAGGGCCAGCTGCTCCCGGGACATTTCCAGAGAGAAGAAGGCCACGGTCTTGTCCGTCTTTTTTGCCACGGCAAGGGCGATATTCAGTGCGATGGAGGTCTTGCCCATACCGGGACGGGCGGCGATCAGCACAAGATCGGACTTGTTCAGACCGTTGATCTTCTTATCCAGATCCACCAGACCGGTGCTGAGGCCGGGGAAGGCACTGTCGGAACGGGACAGCTCGTCCAGCCGGTCAAACACGTTGACCAGAACGGTTCCGATGTGCTGCAGGCTGTCGCCGGTGTTGCCGTTTCGCAGGGCATAGATCTTCTTTTCGGCGTTCTCCATGATCTCGGAGGCGGTGCCGGTGCCCTCAAACACGGTCTCCCGGATATCGCCTGCCGCCACAGCCAGATCGCGCATCAGGGCCTTATCCTTGACGATGGCCGCATACTGGGCCACGTTGGCGGCAGTGGGGGTGATCTCCATGAGCTGCATCAGGTAGGAGGCAGTCTTGTCGCTGCTCAATCCCCGCTGCTTCAGTCGATCCAGCACCGTGACCGGATCGATGGTCTCGGAGAAGTTGAACATGGAGTAGATCGTCTCGTAGATCTCCCTATTCTGTTGTAAGAAAAAGTTATCCGGGCGCAGAATGCCAATGACCTCCGCCACACAGCGGCTGTCAATGAGCATGGAGCCCAGAACGGCCTGCTCCGCCTCCAGCGAATGCGGCAGCTGCCGGGAAAGCAGTTCTTCTTCCATGATTTGACCCTCCGGTTTGAATTGACAGTTGACAATGGACAGTTGACAGTGAAGGTGTCGCTTTGCGACAATTGAAATAGAATCAAATCCATCGCCGACAGGCGATACATTCATTGTCAATTGTCAACTATCAACTGTCAACCGAGAACTGTAATTGCCCCTGGCAATTACAGTTCCTTGATCTCCACCTTCAGATCGGCGTTGACCTCATAGCCCAGCTTGCAGGTGACGGTGTACAGGCCGGTCATCTTGATAGGCTCCTTCAGGACGATCTTGCGCTTGTCCAGCTGGATCTTGTGCTGCTTTGCCAGCGCATCGGAGATTTCCGCGTTGGTCACGGAGCCGAACAGCCGGCCGGCTCCGCCGCCCTTGGCGGAGACCGTCAGGGTCATTTCCTTCAGCACCTTGCTCAGAGCCAGGGCTTCTTCCCGCTCTCTCTGGCGCTTTTCCTGCAGCGCCTTGTCGTTCATCTTCATGGTGTTGATATTGTCGGCAGTTGCCTCCTGCGCCAGCTTTCTGGGCAGCAGGAAATTGCGGGCGTAACCATCGGAAACATCGATCAGCTGGCCCTTTTTGCCCTGACCTTTCACGTCCTGTAACAGAATAACTTTCATAATTCATTCTCTCCTTAACGGTTAGTAGGGGCGACCAATGGTCGCCCGTTTGCAGGCAGCCATCTTCCACAATGTACTGCCCTTCGGGCGACCATTGGTCGCCCCTACGGGTATTTTTAATTAATTTTCATAAAATTTATCAATGCTTGCCACCAGCTCGGACAGGACTTCGCGGATGGACTTATCGGGGATCTGGGCGCCGGCTGCCGCGGCATTGCCGCCGCCGCCAAGGGCCTCCAGAATCACCTGCACATTGGCTTCGCCGATGGAGCGGGCGGAAATGATGATCCGGTCGCCGTCGGGATACAGCACAAAGGAGGCTGTGATGCCCAGAATGTTCAGCAGCTCGTCGGCAGCCTGTGCCGCCAGCGTCCGGCTGATCATATGATCGATGGCGGCAATGGCGATCTCATTGCGGTACAGGCGGGCGGCCTGCACGATCTGATAGCGGGAAACGGTAGAGTCCAGATCGTTCTGGAACAGCTTTTTCACATCCACCGTATCGGCGCCTGCCCGGCGCAAAAAGGCGGCGGCTTCAAAGGTGCGGGAGCCGGTGCGGACGGAGAAGTTCTTCGTATCCAACACGATGCCCGCCAGCAGCGCCTGCGCTTCCATGGGACGAATGTCCTTGGGCTCCACGGCGTACTGCAGAATTTCGGAAACCAGCTCCGACGCGGAAGAGGCGAAGGGCTCGTGGAGGTTCAGCACCACCTGCTCGATATAATCGGCGGCACGGCGGTGGTGATCGATGACTGCCACACGGGTGACAGACTCCAGCAGCGCCCGGTTTTCCACCTGATCGGGACGGTTGGTATCCACCACCATCAGAAGGCTTCTGCTGTCGGCTGCCAGCAGGGCATCCTCGCCGGTGGCGAAGAGGTTGTCATACTCCGGGTACTCCGCCAACCGGCTCAGCAGCGACCCTGCGGCGGTGTGCTCCCGATCCATGACGATCTTCACAGCCTTTCCCTGCTTGCGGCAGATGGTGACCAGACCCATGGCGGCGCCCAGCGCATCCAGATCCGCCATGCGGTGACCCATGATGAAGATCTGGCTGGACTGGTTGATCAGCTCCGTCAGAGAACTGGCAATGACACGGGCCTTGACCTTGGTGCGGCGTTCCGTTTCCTTGGTTCTGCCGCCGAAGAAGTTGAAGTTGTACCGATCCTTGATGACCACCTGATCGCCGCCGCGGGACAGGGCCATTTCAATGGACAGGGAGGCAAAGCTGAAATTCTCCTGGAAGCTGGCGCCGTCCTTGCCGAAGCCGATGGAAACGGTGGCAGCAACACCGGAGGGATTGGTGATGGTGCGGATCTCGTCCAGAATGGTGAATTTGGCTTCCTGCAGCTTCGGCAGGTCCTTGGCCTCGAACAGGAACAGGTAGCGGTTGCGCTCGTATTTTCGAAGCAGACCGCCCATGTCCTTGCACCACTCGCTGATCTTGTCGTTGATTTTGGCGTCCAGACTGGAGAT
>JAZSCX010000101.1:0-2064 GCA_045530865.1 Candidatus Avilachnospira sp. | reverse complement strand
TCCGCCTTCAGGAAGAAGGCCATCATGCCCAGAGGCAGTGCTGCGGAATACAGGCACAAGCCCTTATGGGCATTGGGGGCATAGGCGCAGCCGGCGGGGGTGAAGAAGCCGATGAACACGCCCACGCACAGACCCAGCACCACAGATGCCAGCGTATAGCCGCCAACCACCTCAGCAGAGGGATAGCGCAGGAACATTTCCGTCACAATGGGGGCGATGCCGGTGGCAAAGAGCATGAAATTGACGTTCTTGCCCAGAGGTTCCCGCTTGACGGCGCAGTACAGCACAACGCCCAGCGCGCAGGCAATGACATTGAACAGGTTCATGCCCCAGAAGCAGAAGCCCATGGTCAGGGAAAATGCGAAGAAGGACAGGGCGTTCAGGGGTGCGCCGGGCAGCTGATACAGCAGGCAGCAGAACAGCGCCACAATAAAGGCATTGGCAAAGGTGGCGGATACACCGCCCACCCGGAAATAGTCCGTGACCACCTTGCCGGGGGTGGTGTAGATGGCCTTCAGGCCGGAGAACAGCTCCGCCCGATCAGGGGCGATAACGGCCATCAGCAGAAATGCCGCTGTAAACAGCCAGAACACCAGTTTCAGAGTCTTGCCGCTGTCAAGATTTTTCCATTTTTCATTCATGTCGTTTTCCTCCCAAAACAGGCCCGCACAAAAACCGCCTGTGTATGGGCGGCTGAGGGAGAGATCTTAGGGATTATGCCCGGCTGCACTGCCGGACGGGTCAGCTTCCTCTCCCTCTGCCCCGAATTTCGGGGCTGTCTCCTGCAGATTGGAGACCGTGTGCGCGCTTTTTATTTTTATAAAATGTAAGGCCGCCCAACAAAGGGTCGGGCGGCCTGTTTGACGAATGGATCAGCCCAGAGTCTTTTCTGCGGCTTCAACTACGTGCTTCATCAGCACGGAGGTGGTAACAGCGCCGACACCGCCGGGAACAGGCGTAATGGCCTCCACGATGGGCTCGACTTCATCAAAGATAGCGTCGCCGGACATGCCGCCCTTGCCCTTGGAGGTAACCTTCTCGGCATCCCAGTTCATGGAGACGTCGATGACGATCTGGCCGGGACGGACAAAGTCCTTGGTCAGAGACTTCAGAACACCGGCTGCGGAGATGATGATATCGGCCTCACGGGCAACGGAAGCGGTATCCACAGTTCTGGTGTGGCAAACGGTGACAGTGGCGTTCTTGCTCATGAGCATCATGGCTGCGGGCTTGCCGACAACCAGGCTGCGGCCGATGACGCAGGCCTTCTTGCCCTTGCAGTCGATGCCGTAGTGATCCAGAATCTCCATGCAGGCTGCGGGGGTGCAGGGAGCATAGCCCAGATCCTTGCGGTCTTCAAACACGCCGGCGTTAGACAGATGGGTCATGCAGTCCACGTCCTTCTTGGGATCCAGACGGTTGCAGATCTCATTCTGGTCATTCTTCAGATGCTTGGGCAGAGGACGGAACATCAGGACGCCATGGATGGAGTCATCGGCATTGACCTGATCGATCAGAGCCAGAACGTCTTCCTTGGTGGCGTCTTCCGGCAGCTCAAACTTCTTGACCTCCACGCCAACCTGCTCGCCCTTGGTGGTGATCTTCTCGGGGTTCCAGTTCATGGAAACGGCGATGACGACCTGGCCGGGACGGACAAAGTCCTTGGTCAGGCTGTTCAGAACGCCTGCTGCGGAGATGATGATGTCAGCTTCACGGCAGACAGCAGCGGTATCCACAGTCTTGGTGTGGCAGACGGTAACGGTGGCGTTCTTGCCAATGAGCATCATAGCGGCAGGCTTGCCCACAACCAGGGATCTGCCGATCACAACGGCGCTCTTGCCCTTGCAGTCGATGCCGTAGTAGTCCAAAATTTCCATACAAGCAGAGGGGGTGCAGGGCGCATAGCCCAGGTCACTGCGGCCCTGGTATACACCGGCACTGCTCAGATCGGTCAGGCAGTCCATATCCTTCTTGGGATCCAGACGGTTGCAGATCTCATTCTGGTCATTCTTCAGATGCTTGGGCAGAGGACGGAACATCAGGACGCCATGGATGGAGTCATCG
>JAZSCX010000104.1:0-2471 GCA_045530865.1 Candidatus Avilachnospira sp. | reverse complement strand
AAATAAAAGCAGCCCCACTTGGTGGGGCCGCTCGTAAAAGTATGCGGTCGGCAGACCGTTTCACCGCGCCTTGAGGCGCGGCCAATGACAGGCCCTTATAGGGCCAGAGCAGGCCACCCGTTATACGGGTGGTCCTGACTGCGTTACAGACCTTTGACCGACTGCCGAAATACCACGGGTTTTCAATCAGGCAAATGCGGTCCAACCGATGGTTGAAGGCAATCATATTGCGTTTTTTGCCAGTTAAAGATATAATATCAGGCATAGAATGATTGTAAGGACACCGTCAAGGGGCCTCACAAAAAGTGAGACTCTTTTGCAAAACCACAGGAGGACGAAAATGGGCATTGGATTTGGATTGTTTGGAGTCATGTTCGCCATCGTATTTGTTCTGGTGATCGGTATGTTTATTGTCACAGCCGTTAAAGGGATCAGTCAGTGGAACAAGAATAACAATTCTCCCCGCTTGACCGTACCGGCAACCGTTGTGGCCAAGAGAACCAATGTGTCCCACCATGGTCACGGCGGCGCAAACGGACACCACCATCACCACACCTCCACCTCGTACTATGTGACCTTTCAGGTCGAAAGCGGTGACCGGATGGAGCTGCATGTAGCCGGTATGGAATACGGTATGCTTATTGAGGGCGACCGCGGAAATCTGACCTTCCAGGGTACCAGATATCTTGGATTTGCACGTTTGTGAGCAGGAAGAGGGTTTGAACGAATATCCTTCACCCAAACTGCTCTTCAAAAATGTTGCAGGGTGGGTTGGGTATTGAAGAATAATATTTTTACAATTTAACCCATATATGGGTAATTGAGCATCGAATTGCTGATATCATCATATCAACCCGAATATGGGTAATGATGTGTGGAGAAAAAGGCCATGCAATACGCCGAATTATACGTGAAGAGAATTCGAAAGCTTTGCGATGAGAGAAGAATTACTATCAACAAACTGGCGACCATGAGCGATGTGAAGCAATCCACGTTGGATAATATCATGCGTGGCATGACGAAGAATCCGGGCGTGAAAACCATCCATAAGATTGCGCTTGCGTTCAACATGACCATTGCGGAGTTTCTGGATTTTACGGAGCTGAATGCGTATTCTTTTGATGACAACGCAGATGAGTGATCCAGCATAGCTGCTGCCCACAGCTGTCGCAGAAGCGCATATACTCTCTGGGCAGCGGGATCCTACATCTGGGGCACAGATAATACAAGCTGGCGCCCATGGAAGATGGAAGCTCGATATGTTCTGAGACCTGCTTTGGACGGAACGAAGTCATGGCGTATCGCAGTTTGTTCATAGATCTTCTTCCGGTTGGACGGACATCAGATCCGTCATGGGGATCTCCAGCGTGGAAGCCAGAAGGCACACCATTTCTGCGGACGGGTGGGATTTTCGTCCGCGCTCCAGATCCCGGATGTAGCGGTCGCTGGTCTGGCAGGCCTCTGCCAACTGCTCCTGTGTCATGTTTTTTTGAAGTCTTGCTTCCTTCATTCGATGTGAACAAAAAACTGCATGCATATGCTTCATCTCCTTTGCGGAGATAGAATAACGAATTTTTAGAACGAAAAACAGGCTCTTTAGATCCGGTGTTTGACAAAATACCGGATTTTTTGCGCCAATTTTAAGATAGATAAAGGCGGGCCGCTTATGTTGATGTATTACCTGCAGCTGATCGAAACAGAGGAGGATCAGCAGCTGTTCACCATGCTGTATTTGAACCACAGGCAGCAGATGTTCTGGAAGGCCAATCAGTATTTGAAAAACAACAGTCTGGCGGAGGATGCGGTGCAGAATGCTTTTGAGGGTGTGGCGCGGCACATGGAAGCACTGCAGGGCAGATCGGATACGGATATGCGGAACTATCTGCTGAAAGCGGCACAAAATGCTGCGATCAATCTGCTGAAGAAGGAAAGCAGGCAGGTGGAGTATTTTGAATATGTAGATCCTTCGCAGATAAAGGATTCGGTTCTGGAAACACTCTGTGGAAAACTGACGGAGGAAGCGGTGGTCAACGCGATCTCCAAAATCAAAGAGCCGTATAATGCGGTTTTGTATTGCCATTTTGTAATGGATATGGATCAGAAGGCCGTTGCTGCCGTGCTGGGACGGAAACCGGCTGCGGTTCGGCAGCAGCTGCTGCGGGGAAAGAAGCAGCTGCAGGATTTACTGAGAGAGGAGCTGAAGGAAAATGGCTGATTTGCGGGAGGCTTTTCGGGAGGCGGCGTGCCGGGAGTTTGCTGTGATTCCGGCAGAGTATGAGCTGGCTTATAGGTTTTCGCCCCGCTTTGAGCGGAGAATGAAACGGATGCTCCGGGCGCAGGCCCTTGGCTATTGGCCGCTGGTCAATACGGCTGCCAAGCGGGTGCTGGTTGCGGCGGCGCTGATTTTGCTGCTGCTGAGCACAGTCATGGCAATCCGCCCTGTCCGCCAGAGAGTGATCCAGTTCTTTGTG
>JAZSCX010000070.1:0-29146 GCA_045530865.1 Candidatus Avilachnospira sp. | reverse complement strand
TGAACTGAACCAGTAAAACTGGACAATAGACAAAAAGCCCCCTGATGTAGGATAATAACTACATCAGGGGGTGTTGTTATGTCAGGAAAGAAAGGGCAAAAGCATTATCCAGAAGCAATACAAAAAGAGGTATTGCGGCGGCTGGAATTAGGAGAAAGTCAAAACCAAATCAGTCGCGAATTAGGGATCAGTAGATATGCTATTCAAAGTTGGAGCGGACGCCGGAAGGAAGTCAACAATCGAAAGAATAATCCCAAATACAAAGGACGACCTCGGAAAGATGGCCAGCCACCGCATCAAAATGAGAAGAAGGAAATTGAACGTCTGAGAATGGAAAACAGATTGCTGCGGGATTTTCTGCAGTTTACGGGAAGGATGTGAGACCTAGGATTAAATATCATATCATCTATCGACACCAGTATGAATACCCAATTACAGTTATGTGCAGTTTCTTTCAGGTATCGCGTAGCGGCTACTATGCGTATGTGAAACGTCTGGGGCACCCCGACCAAGATGCAGGATTGGCTAAGGAAATCGAAGAATGTCAGAGCAAGACAGACAAGACTTACGGCTACAGGCGGGTCTGGAAGTGGCTGAAAGATCGAAATATCGAGAGAAATCCTAAAACGATACTCAGAGTCATGAAAAAGTACGGTCTGTTGTCAGAGATTCGCCGCCGTCGTAAGTGGGTAAACCTTGGACAACAGGTACATAAGTATGAAAACCTTCTGAAACGTCAATTCAGAGCAGACAGGCCAAACACCAAATGGGTCACGGATATTTCATATATTCAGACCGGTGAAGGTGTGCTATATCTGTCCATGATCCGAGATCTGTATGACAACAGTATTGTTGCTTACAAAACAGCAACAATACAAACAGTAAATTTGGTTTTGGATACCATCCGCTTGGCAATGAAGAAAGAGAAAAAGAAAGTCGCTGCGGAATTGCAGCTCCACAGCGACCAGGGTGCTCAGTACGCCTCTCAAGCATATTTTGAGCTAACTCAATCTTACGGGATTACACCATCAATGTCAAGTAAGGGAAACCCTTATGACAATGCGATGGCAGAGAATTTCTTCTCCATTCTCAAAACAGAGTGTATCTATCGACATAAACCTAAGACATTCGGAGAAGCGAACAGTCTGATTGACGGATACATTCACTTTTATAACCACGAGCGCATTCAGAATAAAACTGGAGTGGCGCCGCTGATGCTGCGCCACTCCGCTTAAAACTTAATTTTTCCTACTCAGGTGCTTTTTTGTGCTGTCCACACAAACTGGGGCAGTTCAGCCGTTCATGACAGGCGCCCTGCTTTTTCCATTTTACAACCAGTTACCACCAAACGAATGTCACAGTTTTTTGTTCTGGAGAGGTTTTGATCTACAATTATCGTTCCGAAAGAGCCCAAGTAAATACGCTCCTAAAACGAGAAAATAGGAAAACGGGCAGTCTTCCTACAGACCATTCGGAGAAGTAGCGAAATGCTACGCACTGTTGCGGGAATTCCAACTCGAAGCGGTAGATTATTTTTGAATTACAAAGTATAATGCAGATGAAAACGAAGTAGGAGGTGTCACTTACATGACGTTCAGCGAGAAAATACAACGGCTAAGAAAGCTTAACAATTTGTCGCAGGAACAACTAGCAGAAAAACTGAATGTTTCGAGGCAGGCTATTTCAAAATGGGAAATGGGTGCAATGCCAGATATGGACAATGTCATAAAGATCAGTAGTTTTTTTGATTGCTCGTTAGATTACCTTCTAAACAATGAAGTTACCGACATGATTAACAATACAGCAGAAAGGGTTCCTGCTGAAGTAAATAAGAAAATCAAGCCAGAAGCAATATGCATTGTCGTTGGCATTATTTCGGCAATCTTGATTGCATCACTGTGGGTCATGTCAAAATTTATTGATGTAGGCATCCACAGGCAGAATGGATCTACCGGAAACTGGTACACGGGGTTTTCTGGATTTATTGAGCATTTTGGGTTATACGGATTGCTCTTTGCGCTTGTTATAATTCTTCTGTTCAGCATTACCGTGCGAGTGTGTATCCAACTATTTATTCACAGAAAAGCAAGCAGCAAGAGGTTTTTTGTTTTTCGCTTAGTTAGTTGGTTGCTTTACGTGTTGGGAATAGTATTGTGGTTATATTTTGTGTTGAAGCCTTGGACATTCCTTTGGAGTCCAATTACCTATATTGCAGTTGGAGTGTATTGCTTGCTTGCAATTATATGCTCCATGGCAACCGTGCATTTCGAAAGGAGGTAAGGCTCGATTATTGTTTCGTAAGGTTGTTTGTAAGATAATGCATGTATAGATTGGAGGGTTAATAATGCGAAAAATGGTATCTATTATTTTGACGTTGGCACTTCTTTTGAGCATAGCGGTTATCCCAGCTTATGCTGTAGAAACCAGCGCAGACACGATTCAGATTCATCAAGAAGGTAATACTCAGGTTGTTACCATTATCGGCGAAGAAAATATTCGTCATTATCAAGAGGCATTGGGGGAGGAATATGATCCAAACCTATTGGTCATTCAAAGAAGAATTGATGTGAGCGAGCCAACCATTACTGCCATTCCAAATGGTGAACTAGATCCGAATACGATAATCAGGGAATTGGAAATTCGTAGTAAAAGCGTTACAACGTATACCGATTTCACACATCTCCTCAGACAGTATAACAGACCCTCTGGCAAAGTATTGATCGATGAAGGCGTGTCAATCAGCACAACATACAGCGCTGATGCCGGCATTTCTGCTGATTTTCTTGAAGCAAAACTAGGTTTCGCTGTTCAGGAAACGAACACCTTCCGAATTGAATGGGAGGAAGAATATGAATTCGCTGTTAAAATCAAAGTCTATCCAATTTATGAAAAAACTACCGGTCAAGTCTGGGACGATGATGTATGGTATGACGACCTAATTGGTTACTTCACTGTGTATCGTGCTCTGGGTGATGATGTGCGTGTTTATCGTGCATAATGAAATCATGTGAAAATACGATAGCAGTATCGGGGTGGAGAACAGCGTATTGACACAGATCTTCGTGGCTACAGCCATAATGAGACTGGAGTGGCGCAGCATAAGCGGCGCCACTCCGCATTATACTCAATATTTTCCTACTTAGGTGCTTTTGTGCTGTCCGTACAAACTGGGGCCGTGCACTGCGGCGTCTGCTTTTTCGGGCTTTCTTTTTTCCGCTGTTTCCGTTATACTGGATACAAATACACAAACAGGAGATGACAGCATGGAACTGAAGCAATGCGTACTGGGTCTGGAACTGGGCTCTACCCGGATCAAGGCCGTTTTGATGGACAGCCATCATCTGCCCGTTGCCTCCGGCAGCTTTGACTGGGAGAACAAACTGGTAAACGGCATCTGGACCTACGGCATGGACGAAGTACACACCGGCATCCGCGGCTGCTTTGCCGACCTTGCCGCCGATGTGGAGGCCAAATTCGGCCAGAAGCTGACCACCGTGGGCGCCATGGGCATCTCCGGCATGATGCACGGCTATCTTCCCTTTGACCGGGAAGGCCATCAGCTTGCGGAATTCCGCACCTGGCGCAACACCATCACCGGACAGGCTGCCGGGATTCTAAGCAAGGAATTCGGCTTCAATGTGCCCCAGCGATGGAGCATTGCCCATCTGTATCAGGCCATTCTCAGCGGTGAAAGCCATCTGCCACGGCTGGACTACCTGACCACCCTCTGCGGCTATATCCACTGGCAGCTGACGGGTCAGCGGGTGCTGGGCATCGGCGAGGCCTCCGGTATGTTCCCCATTGACAGCACCGCCATGGATTACGACCAAACCATGGTGGAAACCTTTGACCGCCTCACCGCTGGCTATGGCTTTGGCTGGAAACTGCGGGATGTGCTGCCCCGTGTCCTCTGCGCCGGTGAAGCGGCAGGCGTGCTGACAGAGACAGGCGCCCGGTTCCTCGATCCCACCGGAACCCTGCAGGCCGGCATCCCCATGGTGCCGCCGGAGGGCGATGCCGGTACCGGCATGGTTGCCACCAACTCCGTCCGTGTCCGCACCGGCAATGTGTCCGCCGGTACCTCCGATTTCGCCATGGTGGTGGTGGATCACAAGCTGGGCGTCCACGAGGAAATCGACATGGTCACCACCCCCGCGGGCGCACCCGTCGCCATGGTGCACTGCAACAACTGCACCTCCGATATCAACGCATGGGTGGAGCTGTTCAGCCAGTTTGCCGCCGCCATGGGCATGGATGCCGACAAAAACAAAATTTTCCCCCTGCTGTTCAACCTGGCGCTGGAGGGCGAGCCCGACTGCGGCGGCCTCATGAGCTTCAACTACTACTCCGGCGAGCACATTACCGGAATGGACGAAGGCCGTCCCCTGTTCCTGCGCCGCCCCGACAGCAAATTCACCCTGCCCAACTTCATGCGCACCCATCTGCTCTCTGCCATCGGCGCCCTGAAAATCGGTCTGGACATCCTCACCGGAGAAGAGCAGGTAGTCATCGATAAGATCTACGGTCACGGCGGCTTCTTCAAGACCCCCGGTGTGGGTCAGCGAATGCTGTCTGCCGCCGTGGGCGCACCGGTATCGGTCATGGAGACTGCCGGCGAGGGCGGCCCCTACGGCATGGCGCTGCTGGCTGCCTACGGCCTGTGGAAAGCGGAAAAGGAACCGCTGGAAGACTATCTGGACAAGGTGTTTTCCACCGCAACCGCCTCCACTTTGCTGGCAAATCCTGCCGAAATGGAGGGTTTTGCCGCCTTTTTGGCCCGCTATCGGGCCGCTTTGCCCGTGGAAAAAGCCGCAATTTCCGCCTTTTGACCCCCAAAAACGGTGTCATTGCAAGGCTTCGCAAGAAGCCGTGGCAATCCGTACTCCCCAAAGCTTTCTGTTTTGCATGGACAGCCATTGATCGGAATGTTTTGAGCACGGATTGCCGCGTCGGATTTCTTACGAAATCCTCCTCGCAATGACAAGCGTTTTGTTCGGTGTTTACTGAAACGACTGTTCCAGCGCAATTGACGAAGGGAGAAACTTTATGAAAAAACTTTCCGGAAAAGTGGCACTGATCACCGGTGCATCCGGCGGTATCGGCTCTGCCATCGCCCGCCGTTTTGCCCAGTTGGGCATGGATCTGGCGCTTTGCGGCCGATCGGAAGAAAAACTGGCCGCCATTAAGGCCGAAGTGGATGCAATGGGCGTCCGCACCATGACCTACACCGGCGACCTGACTGCCGACGGCGCCGCCCCGGCCTGCGTGGAAGCGGTGCTTCGCCAGCTTGGACGGCTGGATGTGCTGGTCAACAACGCCGGTATGACCCTATCCTGCCCCTTTGAGCAGACCACGGCCCAGCAGTTCGACCAGATCATGGCACTGAATGTCCGGGCGCCCTATTTTCTCTGTCAGGCCGCCCTGCCCGCCCTGCGAAACTCCGACCATGCCATCATTCTGAATATCGCATCGGTAGTGGGCCACAAGGGCTATCCCCTGCAGAGCGCCTATGCCGCCTCCAAGCACGCCCTCATCGGCATGAGCAAGTCTCTGGCCAACGAGGTCTATCAGGACGATATCCGTGTGCAGATCATTGCCCCCGGCGCGGTCTACACCGATATGGTGAAGATCTCCCGCCCCGATCTCACAAGCGAGGGCATGATTCTGGCGGAGGACATTGCCGATATCGCCGCCTTCTTTGTGGAGCACCGCACCAATGCCGTCATTGACGAGGTGCAGGTCCACCGGGTGGGTAAGGCGCCCTTTGCATAACCGCAATATTCAACCCCCGATCTCCGGCCTGCTGGAAATCGGGGGTTCTTATGTAGTGCCCCCGGAGAGGGGGCGTTATGCATCAATCGCAGCCACAGCCGCAGCCAAATGCATTGCAGCCGCAGGAGCAGTTGCTGTTGCCGCTGACAGAGCCGCAGTTGTTGCAGCCGCAGTTATTGCAGCCGCAGTTATTGCAGCCGCAGCCGGTGCTGGTACCGGCCACATTGCCGCTGCAGCAGGGATTGCAGCAGGAATTTGCCACAAAATCCGGGAACCAGATCCCGCTATTGGAACGATTGGTATTATAGGAACTATAGGCGTTACAGGAGTTACAGGAGTTGCAGGCCATAAAAAAGTCCTCCTAAAAAGATATCGCGGAGGCGTTTGCCTCCACGACATCTTATGCCAACGGTCGTTTTTTGTTTACAGCCAGCTCTCCATGGTTCCGGAATCGCCAAGATTCACAATGCCTGCCGTGCCGGGCTGCTTCGGTCTCGGCCATACATCGCGGTCATCGGTCACGGCACCCTTCACCGGCGGCACCGGACAGTCCCGCAGTTCATGGGCAGCGGAATCGTCCTGCTTCTTTTTCATCGTATCACCCCGGAGCTAGTGTCTGCCGATGACAGAATTCTATGCATTTCTCCGTTGGCTCTGCGCAGTCTATTGCGTGATTGAACCGAAAAACTTTGTACTGTACAGCCTTTATTTCTTTCTGGCCAGTGCGGCAATATCGGCATAGCGGGCCAGAATCCGCCCGTAGTTTTCCTTCCGGTGGGGAAGCAGGCAGTTTTCACAGCTTTTGGTGCCGTCTTCCAGATAGCGAAAGGCGCCGCCGCACTGATCGCCCAAGGCATACAGGGGGCAATAGCAGAACAGGCAGCTGAAATTCTCCGGGTTGGCACCCTTGTGGCAGGGGAAATATTCACATTCCCGGTTCTGAAAATAGGCATAATGCTTGTTTTCCCAGTATTCCATGGCTTACCTCCTGAGTTTTTCCGCCAGCTCCGGATCCGGCGTCACATAGACGGTGTTGTACACATGGTAAATGACCATACCCGGCTTGCCGCCGACCGGCTTTTTGATCTGCTTGATTGGGGTCACATCCACCGGCACATTTTGGCTGTCTCTGGCCTGCGAATACCAGACCGCCAGCATGGCGGCCTCCGTGACGGTCTGATCCGGCGGACGGACGCCGCCGCATTCCACCACCACATGGCTGCCGTGGAGCTTCTGCACATGGAACCACAGGTCGCCCTTGGCGGACTGCTTCAAAGTCAGCTCGTCATTCTGCCGGTTGTTCCGGCCCACCCGGATGGGATAGCCATCGGAGGACACAAACTCCATGGGTCTGGCAGGCGGCGTTTTCATCTGCTTTTTCCGATCCGTATCCCGGATATAGCCGCCCTGCACCAGCTCCAGCCGGATCTCCGAAACATCCTTCTCCGTCTCCGCCCGGGACAGCTCATCCAGAATGCTGCACACGTATTCCAGCTCCATTTCGCCCTTGGCGATCTGCTCTGTGAGGACTTTTTCGGCGGTTTTGGCCCGGTTATAGTCCTTATAGAACTTCGCGGCGTTCTGCTGGGGAGAGATCTGGGGAGAAAGGGAGATTTCAATTTCCTTCATGTCCGGATCGTAGAAATCCACCGCCGTCAGCCGGGTCTGCCCCCGCTGAATGGCATGGAGATTGGCGGTGACGATATCGCCCAGCTGCCGCAGCCGCTCCCGGTCATAGGTGGCTGTCAGCTCCTTTCGCTGAATCTCCAGCTTACGGCGGGTGCGATCCCGCAAATTGGTCATGGTCTTGTGGATGCTCTGGGTTTTCTGCCGCATCCGATCCGCACGGTCCCGGTCGGAATAAAACGCATCCAGCAGCTTCGAAAAGGTCTCAAAAGAAGCGGTTTCCAGATAGCTGCCGTACTGTTTGATGGGCAGGAAGGAATAGTCGGAGGGTCTGCCCTCTTTTTTCAGCATCACCGGCTGGGGTACAGCGGTGAGGTTTTGGAAACGGTCATGCAGCACTTCCGCGGCAGCCCGGCGGGTATCCCCGGACATTTCGCCGATTTCGGCCTCCACCGTGCCGAAGAGCCCATAACTCAGCTCCCGACAGATCAGGGGCGACAAGCCGCCGTAGGTATCCAGCAGCCACTTGTCAAACCGCTTTTCGCCCTCCAGCGGCACCAGACGCGCCGCAATTTCCTCCGGCGTGGTCAGCAGAGGATTTTCCTTTTCCAGGCCGGGCGGCTCGTGGTAGAACAGTCCCGGCAGCACCTGCCGCTTTTCGGACATTTCAAAATCCACCCGCCGCAGGCAGTCCAGCACACGGCCGTCGCCGCCCAGCAATATCAGGTTGGAATTGCGGCCCATCAGCTCCAGAATCAGGTGCTTCCGGGCAGGCTCGCCCATTTCATCGGTGCAGTCAATGGCCAGATCGATCATCCGCTCCATGGGAGGCTGGCGCAGCTCCACGATTCTGCCGCCAGAAAGGTGCTTCCGCAGCAGCATACAGAACATGGGCGGCTGGGCAGGATTTTCGAAGGCCGCCGTTGTCAGATGGAGCCTTGGGGAATTGGAGGAGGCCGACAGCAGCAGCTTTCCGTTGCCCTTCTGCCCATGGAGCTGCAAAATCACCAGATCCCGGGCGGGCATCTGAATTTTATCGATGCGGCTGCCGATCAGGCTGGGCCGCAGCTCCTCCGCCACGGCGGAGAGAAACATGGCGTCAAAGGGCATGGTCTACCTCCATGGTCTGCAGGAACAGCTCGTTGATCCGCTCCCGGCGGCCCAGCAGATACAGACTGCCGAACAGGCATTCCAGTCCGGTGGCCCGGGAATACTGCTCATGGGTGGCGTTTTTGGGCACGCCATGGACATGGGCATTGCGGCCCCGCCGGTAAAAATCAGTCTCTTCCTCCGTCAGCAGGGGCAGCAGCCGCTCCACCCGCTCTGCCTGCGCCGGGGCAGACACATAGCGCACCGTCTCCCGATGGAGGTTTTTGGCCTTGGCGCCGCCATGGGCGCACAGCCAGGTGCGTACCAGCAGCTCAAACACGGCATCACCACAGTGGGCAAGGCCCAATGCGCTGATCTGGTTGATCTCCCGAAGGGTCATATGGGGTTCAAAATAATTTTCCATCCAATCGCCTCATCCGATACAAACGGGATTTTTTGCGTAGGGGCGACCATTGGTCGCCCGAAGGGCAGTTGTTTTTCCGAAAATGCCTGCATACGGATTGCCACGGCCTTTCAGGCCTCGCAATGAAACCGTACCTGGCACATTCCGCTCAAAGAGAAAACAAAAAATGCGCTGCTGATCCGCAGCGCATCTTTTGTCAGTCAACAATTTCCACAGAGACCTTCTGTCCGTCGCGCTGGGCAACCGACTTGATGATGGTGCGGATCTCCTTGGCAATCCGGCCCTGACGGCCGATGACTTTGCCCATATCTTCGGGGGCCACCCGCAGTTCCAGCACGGTGGTCTCGCCTTCGATTTCAGTAACCGTCACGGCATCCGGGTTGTCGACCAGATTCTTTGCCATATACAGCAAAAGTTCCTTCATGGTCTCACTCCTTGCGCGAGGCTTACAGCACGTTAGCCTTCTTCAGAAGAGCCTTGACAGTGTCGGTGGGCTGGGCGCCGTTCTTGATCCAAGCCTGTGCCTTCTCAGCGTCAACAGTGACGGTGGCGGGGTTGGTCAGGGGATCATAGGTACCGATTTCTTCGATGCAGCGGCCATCGCGGGGGCTGCGGGAATCAGCAACAACGATTCTGTAGAAAGGAGCCTTCTTTGCACCCATTCTTCTCAGTCTGATCTTCACCATAGTGGGTTCACCTCCAAAAAAATTTCGATTTATGTGTCGATTCTTTATATCGTCGTGAGTAAATTTCACGAAACGAACTTTAGAAGCCGGGCATTCCCGGGAAGCCGCCGCCCATACGCTGCAGCCGCTTCATTTTCTTGGCTGCGCCGGGGCCGGAGAACTGCTTGATCATGTTGTTCATAGCGTCGAAGGACTTTAACAGCTTGTTGATCTCTTCGACCTTCACGCCGGAGCCTGCGGCAATGCGGCGCTTGCGGCTGCTGTTGAGGCAGCTGGGATTTTCCCGCTCATAGGGGGTCATGGAGAGGATGATGGCGCCGGTGTGGGCCATAGCCTTTTCATCGACCTTCACGTTCTTCAGGTTGCCCATGCCGGGCATCATGCTGAGGATCTCTTCCATGCTGCCCATATTTTTCAGCTGGGACATCTGGTCGTAATAATCCTGCAGAGTGAATTTATTGCTGCGGAGCTTCTTTTCCAGCTCCTCGGCCTTTTTCTGATCCAACGCCTGCTCGGCCTTCTCGATCAGGGTCAGCACATCGCCCATGCCCAAGATCCGGGAAGCCATGCGCTCGGGATGGAACGGCTCGATCTGATCCAGCTTTTCGCCCATGCCGGCAAACTTGATGGGCTTGCCGGTGACCGCCTTGACGGACAGGGCAGCACCGCCTCTGGCGTCGCCGTCCAGCTTGGAGAGCATGACACCGTCGATATCCAGCCACTCATTGAAGCTCTGGGCGGCGTTCACCGCGTCCTGACCGGTCATGGCGTCCACCACCAGCAGGATCTCATGGGGCTTCACAGCGGCCTTGATGGATTTCAGCTCGTCCATCAGCTGCTCGTCCACATGGAGACGGCCGGCGGTATCCAGAAATACCATATCGTTGCCGTGGCGCACCGCGTGGGCCATGGCGGCCTTTGCGATCTCCACAGGGTTGGTCTGACCCATTTCAAACACGGGGATCTCCAGCTTTTCACCCACCACCTGCAGCTGCTTAATGGCGGCAGGACGGTAGATATCGCAGGCAACCAGCAGCGGGCGGCGGCCCTGCTTTTTATAAAGACCTGCCAGCTTGGCGCCGTTGGTGGTTTTACCGGCACCCTGCAGACCCACCAGCATGACCACCGTGGGGGGCTGAGAGGCCAGCTGCAGCTTCTGGTTTTCGCTGCCCATGAGAGCGGTCAGCTCTTCGTTGACGATCTTGACGATCATCTGGGCGGGGGTCAGGCTCTCCATGACGTCCACGCCCACCGCTCTGGCGGACACCTTGCCGACGAAGTCCTTGACGACCTTATAGCTGACGTCCGCTTCCAGCAGCGCCAGACGGATCTCCCGCATGGCAGACTTCACGTCTGCTTCCGTCAGACGACCCTTGCCGCGGAGCTTTTTAAACGCAGCATTGATCTTTTCAGTCAGTCCTTCAAATGCCATTGGTTACTCCTTCATGTCAGCGGCAGCCTGCAGGATGGTCTTTGCCAGGGCCTCCGCTCCGGCCACCTCCAGCAGTTGTTCTGCGGCCCGGCAGATCACTTCCAGTGCAGTCTGCTGGGTTCGTGCTCTGGCCACGCAGCCGGTTTTTTCCTCCATGGCCAGCAGGGCTGCCTCCGCGCGGGCCAGAGAGTCGTGAACGCCCTGCCGGGAAATACCGGCTTCTTCCGCGATCTCCGCCAGAGACAGATCCTGATTGTAATATAAGTCAAAGCAGGTGTTCTGCTTTTCCGTCAGTAAATCTCCGTAATAATCAAACAGCAGGGTCATTTCCAGCGCATTGTGCTTCATGGTACTCCCCGCCTTCCGGATGATGTATCAAGGCCAATCCCTTGACAGCCTGCTTATCATATCACAGTCTGCCCTGTATGTCAAGGGAAAAAACTTGACATATATAAAATATGCATCGCTCCATAAGAAACTGTAGGGGCGGTTATGAACCGCCCGCGTGCAGGCAGCTATCTTCTGAACAGGACTGCCCTTCGGGCGACCAATGGTCGCCCCTACGGAGAGGTTGGGCAGTGCCCGCACACAGGGGCATCGGGGCCGCCGCCCCCTACGGATCAATTTCAATCATCCGCGAAGCGGATACCTTCATTGTCCATTGTCCATTGTCAATTGTCAATTCCATTAAGATACCACGCGATCAGCAGGTCGGCGACCTCGCCGTAGGACTGGATGCCGCTCTCTTCCTTGAATACCTTCAGATAGGTGTCGTTGACCTTCTGGGCGGCTTCTTGCACTTCGCCTTCATATTGATCATAATGGGTGTTGGCGTTGCGGCAGTCCTGCTTCACCCGCTCCGACATGCCGTCCCAGATTTTGTAGGCCGCATCGGAATCCACCTTGTGCAAAGCATTATAGGTGTAGACAAAGGCGGAATACCAGCCGGAATACTGAAATGCCGGGTCGCTGCTGGCCGCACAGGCCAGAAACGCGCAGAAATTGGCCTCGTCCTCCGGCGCCACCGTCAGCCGGTGGGCCAGCTCGTGGCACATGGTAAAGGGGATGGAGGCTTCATAGGCACCCGGGTTGACGCAGCTTTCACCGGTAAATGGGACAAAAATACCCGTCACGCCCATGTAACTGAAGGCTTCATCCACCAGCAGCTTCTTTGCCGGGGCGTTGCTGCCGGCAAAAAAGTCGTTCTCCTGCGCCAGTACCTCATAGCCCTCGGGCGCCTGCTCTGCCATTTTTGCAAAATCGATGGCCAGATCGCCGTTTTCATCCCGCTCCACCCGATCTGCCAATCGGCCTGCCTGATCGGCCATGTACTGCACCGTATCTGCCAGCTGCTCCTTGGTGTAGCCGGTCACCTCCAGCCCCACCCGGTCAGCCACCGGCGGCGCAAAATGGTTCACACCCCACAGACCCACAAACAGGAAGGCCATAACGGAAATCAGCAGCACAATCCCGGCTACCCAGCAGAAAAAGCCCTTTTTCCTCGAAAGGTTCTTCGCCAGAAAATACAGCGCCAGCAGCACGATCAGCACCAACAGCACTTCCCACACGGCAAAGGGGAACGGCCCGGTGATGCCGGACAAAAAAGCCAGCGTATCCCGGGAAAAATCGGTATAAAAAGCAAAAAATACATCCGGTATATAGTATGCCACCGCCGCCAGCGCGGCAGTCAGCAGCAGAACCACAGCAGATAAAATGAGACGTCCGATCGTGCGCATAGAGAATCCTTCCCAAAGGCTCCCCTTGAGGGGAGCTGGCGGCCTTCAGGCCGACTGAGAGGTGAAAAACTGCTTGCAAGCACCCCTCCGTCACGCTTCGCGTGCCACCTCCCCTCAAGGGGAGGCTTTCTTTTGATTTGTAATATTATACCACAGTTTTCCGCAAAACAAAAGCATCCTTGGCAGAGTGCCGAAATCTTTCGGAGAACTCCCAATTTTCTTGACTTTATGGGCAGTTTGATTATAATTATCTCATGATATTTTGCGAAATCATGACCCCGCAGCCAGCCGGGTCAATTATAGGAGGAACACGCAAATGATGAAAAACACCGAAAAGACCATGGAAAAGATCGTTGCCCTGTGCAAGGGCCGCGGCTTTGTATTCTCCGGCTCCGAAATCTACGGCGGCCTGGCCAACACCTGGGACTACGGCCCTCTGGGTGTGGAACTGAAAAACAACGTAAAAAAAGCATGGTGGAAGAAATTCGTGCAGGAAAGCCCCTATAACGTGGGTCTGGACGCCGCCATTCTGATGAACCCCCAGACCTGGGTCGCCTCCGGTCACGTGGGCGGCTTCTCCGATCCCCTGATGGACTGCAAGGAGTGCAAGGAGCGCTTCCGTGCCGATAAAGTCATCGAGGACTGGTGCGCCGAAAACGGCTTCACTCTGCCCAAGCCCGTGGACGCCTTCTCTCAGGCCGAGATGAAGGAATTTGTGGAAGAGCACAACATCCCCTGCCCCACCTGCGGCAAGCACAACTGGACCGACATCCGTCAGTTCAACCTGATGTTCAAGACCTTCCAGGGCGTTACCGAGGATGCCAAGAACACCGTGTATCTGCGTCCCGAGACCGCACAGGGCATTTTCGTCAACTTCCAGAACATCCAGCGTACCACCCGCCGGAAGCTGCCCTTCGGCGTCTGCCAGGTGGGCAAGTCCTTCCGTAACGAGATCACCCCCGGCAACTTCACCTTCCGTACCCGTGAGTTCGAGCAGATGGAGCTGGAATTCTTCTGCCAGCCCGGCACCGAACTGGAATGGTTCGCCTACTGGAAGAACTTCTGCCACCAGTGGCTGCTGGGTCTGGGCATGAAGGACGAGAACCTGCGTCTGCGTGACCATGATCCCGAAGAGCTGAGCCACTACTCCAACGCCACCACCGACTTCGAGTTCGTGTTCCCCTTCGGCTGGGGCGAACTGTGGGGCGTTGCTTCCCGTACCAACTTCGACCTGAACGCCCACCAGACCACTTCCGGCAAGGACATGACCTACTTTGATCAGGAGCGCAATGAGCACTATATCCCCTACGTTGTGGAGCCCTCTCTGGGCGCTGACCGCGTGACCCTGGCCTTCCTGGTGGAAGCCTATGATGAAGAAGTAGTCGGTCAGGACAAGAACGGCAAGGACGATGTACGTGTGGTCATGCACTTCCATCCCGCTCTGGCTCCCTTCAAGGCCGCTGTGCTGCCTCTGAGCAAGAAGCTGGGCCCCAAGGCTACCGAGATCTATCACATGCTGCAGAAGGACTTCATGGTGGACTATGACGAGGCCGGTTCCATCGGCAAGCGCTACCGCCGTGAGGACGAGATCGGCACGCCCTACTGCATCACTGTGGACTTCCAGACCATCGGCGACGAGAACACCCCTGCCGACAACGCCGTCACCATCCGTGACCGCGACACCATGGAGCAGGTTCGTGTGCCCATCAGCGAGCTGAAGCAGTGGCTCACCGACAAGCTGGCATATTGATTGTGTCCGCGGCAGGAGCAGTCTTTCCCGACTGCTCCTGCTTTTGCTCCATCCCATTATAAGGAGGAATATCCATGAAATCCATTATCACTGTGATCGGCTCTGACCGGGTCGGCATCATCGGCGAGGTCTGCTCCCTGCTGGCCTCCATGCAGGTCAACATCATCGACATCAGCCAGACCGTCATGCATGGCCTGTTTACCATGACCATGCTGGTGGACTCCGGCGATTCCAATAAAACCTTCGACCAGATCAGCGAAGCTCTCCATTCCCATGAGCTGAAAACCGGCCTCTCCATCCGGATCCAGCGGGAGGACATCTTCCACGCCATGCACCGCATTTGATCGGACAGGAGGTCTTTTACCATGCTTCTTTCCCATCACGACATCATGCAGACAGTGGATATGATCTCCAACCAGCATCTGGATATCCGTACCATCACCATGGGTATCACCCTGCTGGACTGCGCCGATCCCAATCCCAGAGTCTGCGCCAACAAAATTTACGATAAGATCTGCCGCTGCGCCCAGAATCTGGTGCCCACCGGCGAGCGAATTGAAAAAGAACTGGGCATTCCCATCATCAACAAGCGCATCTCCGTCACACCCATTGCCCTTGTGGGCGGCGCTTCCCAGACCGAGGACTTTGTGCCCTTCGCCATTGCCATGGACCGGGCTGCCAAGGAATGCGGCGTCAACTTCATCGGTGGTTTTTCCGCACTGGTGCAAAAGGGCATGAGCTCCGGTGACCGCCGCCTGATTCAGGCCATTCCCGAAGCGCTGGCCACCACCGACGTGGTCTGCTCCAGCGTCAATGTGGGCTCCACCAAGGCCGGCATCAACATGGATGCCGTGAAGCTCATGGGCGAGACCGTCAAGCGGGCCGCAGCCCTCACCGCCAACAACGGCGGCATGGCCTGCGCCAAGCTGGTCATTTTCTGCAACGCCGTGGAGGACAACCCCTTTATGGCAGGCGCGTTCCACGGTGTGGGCGAACCGGAAACCGTCATCAACGTGGGCGTTTCCGGCCCCGGCGTAGTTTCCCACGCCCTGCAGGAATGCAAGGGTCAGCCGCTGGATGTGGTGGCGGAAACCATCAAGAAAACCGCCTTCCGCATCACCCGCATGGGTCAGCTGGTGGCACAGGAGGCTTCCCGCCGCCTGAATGTGCCCTTTGGCGTGGTGGATCTGTCTCTGGCGCCCACCCCTGCCGTGGGCGACTCCGTTGCCCGGATTCTGGAGGCCATGGGCCTGCAGACCTGCGGCTGCCACGGCACCACCGCGGCGCTGGCGCTGCTGAACGATGCCGTCAAAAAAGGCGGCGTCATGGCGTCCTCCAGTGTCGGCGGCCTGTCCGGCGCTTTTATCCCCGTTTCTGAGGACGAGGGCATGATCGCTGCCGCCCAGTCCGGTGTGCTGACGCTGGACAAGCTGGAGGCCATGACCTGCGTATGCTCCGTGGGTCTGGACATGATCGCCGTCCCCGGTGATACCCCCGCCTCCACCATCTCCGCCATCATCGCCGACGAAGCCGCCATCGGCATGGTCAACTCCAAGACCACCGCCGTCCGCATCATTCCCGCTCCCGGCAAGCAGGTGGGCGACATGGTAGAATTCGGCGGTCTGCTGGGTGAGGCTCCCGTCATGCCGGTACATCCCGAAAGCGCCGACGCTTTTGTGGCCCGCGGCGGTAGAATCCCCGCCCCCATGCAGAGTCTGAAGAATTAGAACCCGTTCCCTACAGCCCCGTAGGGCGCGACGCTGCAGATAGTCAAGGTCACTCCTACAACGTTACAACCCCGCCGTTCCAGCGAAACGGCGGGGTTGTGTTCATTTTGTCCGATAGAAAAGGATCGCCGCTTCTGCCCGGGAGATCGGGCTGGCGGGCTGCAGTCTGCCGGCCTTGATTTCCAGATATCCACGGCTGACCAGCCATGCCATGGGCTCAAAGGCATACTCCGCAACCTGTTCCCCATCGGCATAGGCGGAAAAATCAGCAGTCTCCGCCGGAGAACCTGCCCGACGCCAGAGAATCGTAGCCAGTTCCTGCCGGGTCATCGTCTGCTCCGGCGCAAAGCGCTTATTGTTCACGCCTTTCACCAGACCCTTGTCCGTGGCCCATGCCACGGCATCCCGGTACCATGCATTCTCCGCCACATCCACAAAGGGCTGCTCCTGCGGCGCTTCGGGGCGGCCTGCGGCATTGTACAGGGCCTGCACCACCATGGCGCGGGTCATGGTGCCGTTGGGAGCAAATTTCCGGTCGCCCAGCCCGTTGAACAGGCCCGCTTCCAGTGCCAGCCGAAGCTCCCTGTAGTACCATTCACCGGGAATCAGATCGTCAAAGGGCAGCAGTTCACCGTTCACCGTCACATCGCAGAGGGCAGTCATACCGTGAATGCCCCGGACAGAGATCTCCGCGGTACCTTCCGACAGTGCAGTTACCTTGCCGGACTGGCTGACACTGGCAACGGCTTCGTTGCTGCTGGCCCATGTGAGAAGCGCTGTTATGGGCTCCACGGTAACATGCAGCTGTGCTGCTTCACCTGCAGTCAGATTCAGTGCTTCCGGTGCCAGCTCCAGCAGTGTCACCGGCGCCGTGTGCCACGGATTGCCCGGCGCAGGATCGGAAGGATCCCAGCCGTTGTACAGCTCTTCCGGGATCTCGTCAAACACAGGCTCCGGCTTGCCCAGAGGACCGGGACTTTCCGGATCGTCATAGACCGTCACCGGCGTCCCTGCGCCGCAGTTGTCATAGATCCATTTGGCGTCGATGGTCTGCAGCCGCACGCAGCCCATGGAGGCCGGTTCCCCCAGCTTGTTGTAGGAGTCCCGCACCATGGCATCGTGGGAATCATCGGCATAGCAGATGGAATGGAACAGGTAGTTGCCCTTGAAGCAGGTGGCATACTGACCGTATGTACCGTCAAACATCAGCCGCCATTCGGAGCGGTAGGCTTCCAGCCGGAAATCGCCCAGCGGCGTGGTATGGCCCGGTCTTGCGGTGGAGCAGACCATGGCCTTGACGGGAACGGTATATTGTCCGGCTTCGTCCAGGGTATAGATGGTCACGGTATTCATGGCCCGGTTGACCCGGATAGCGTAGGGCGTCTGTCCTGCACCGGCAGCGGATACGGTGCCGGTCAGCAGCGCCAGAAGCAACAGGAAACATAGCAGCTTTTTGCGCATTTGCGATCCTCCAGCAAAAAGTTTTCTGATGTCTATTATACAGGAAAATCCATTTTGTGCAACTGCATCTGTTCGCACGTACTCCGTATCCCTCCGTAGGGCGCGGCAACCCCGGCCACCGCAGCGATTTTAACTTATGCTAAAAAATTTTCCGCTTTCTCCATTCAATGGTTGACAAATCCAAAAGCCGGTAGTATGATATACGCGAAGTTAGCGGTGACTAATTATTTTTTCTGCTGTCGGTTAGGATAGACTAATTTCGACGGCGGGTCAAAAAAGATCAGGTGATGTGTATGACCCTCAATGAGGCGCAGGAAGGAAAGGAATATATCATTCAGGCCATCGAAACGGATGATGAAGAGCTCAATGCGTTTTTGTTCTCTCTGGGCTGCTACAGCGGCGAGCCCATTACGGTGGTTTCCCGCAAACGCAGCGGCTGTACTGTGGCCATCAAGGATGCCCGGTATAACATCGATAAGCAGCTGGCAGGGGCGATCATCGTTTGAGATTGAAAAAAGTTCGCAGGGCGAATTTTTTCAGCACATCAGTTAGTTGCGACTAACAACATCTTGTGTTTGCACAGCAAAATCTGTCAAAATATATTCAGCAAAAAAGAGGAGGCCTCTCCATGAGAATTGCATTTGCAGGCAATCCCAACAGCGGTAAGACCACCATGTTCAACGCCCTCACCGGCAGAAATGAAAAGGTCGGCAACTGGGCGGGTGTCACGGTGGAAAAGAAAGAGCATCCGATCAAAAAGAGCTATTATGACGGCGCGGAGACCCTGGTGGCTGTAGACCTTCCCGGCGCCTACTCCATGTCTCCCTTCACTGCCGAAGAGAGCATCACCAGCTCCTATGTCAGGCACGAAAATCCCGATGTGATCGTGAATATCGTGGATGCGACCAATCTCAGCCGCAGCCTGTTCTTCACCACCCAGCTGCTGGAACTGGGCATTCCGATGGTGGTGGCGCTGAATAAATCAGATGTCAACGAGAAAAAGCAGACCACCATTAATGTGGCGGCCCTGTCCATGAAGCTGGGCGTTCCCGTGGTGGAAACGGCTTCCACCTCCGGCGAGGGTCTGAAGGAACTGATCCGGATGGCTGCCAATCAGATCGGCAAGAGCCAGAAAGCACCCTACGAGCAGGGAATTGTGGAGCTCACCGATAAGAAAGCTGTGGAAGCGGCAGACCGCAAGCGGTTCCGGTTTGTCAATCAGATCGTAGCTGCAGTGGAGCGCCGGAAGTTCCGGACGAATCAGAAGAACCAGAGCGATGAACTGGACGCGGTTCTGACCCATCCCATCGGCGGCATTGCCATTTTCGCTGTGGTCATGTATCTGGTGTTCCAGATCTCCCAGGCGTGGGTCGGCCCCCTGCTGGCAGATACACTGGTGGCATGGCTGGAAATCTTCCAGAGTTGGGTCGGCGGTCTGCTGGAAAGCGCCTCCCCTCTGGTCTCCGCTCTGCTGGTGGATGGCGTCATCGGCGGCGTCATCGCGGTCATCGGCTTCCTGCCGCTGGTCATGGTCATGTACTTCCTGATCGCCCTGCTGGAGGACTGCGGCTATATGGCCCGCGTCTCCGTAGTGCTGGATCCCATTTTCAAGAAGGTCGGCCTGTCCGGCAAGTCCGTTATCCCCTTTGTCATCGGCATCGGCTGCGCCATCCCCGGCGTCATGGCCTCCCGTACCATCCGCAATGAGCGGGAGCGCAGAGCTACCGCCATGCTGACTCCCTTTATGCCCTGCGGCGCCAAGATTCCGGTCATCGCCCTGTTTGCCGGCGCCTTCTTTGATAATGCCGGCTGGGTCAGCTTCCTGATGTATTTCTGCGGCATTGTTTTGATCTTTGTGGGCGCTCTGCTGGTCAATAAGATCACCGGCCACAAGGTCAGAAAGTCCTTCTTTATCATCGAATTGCCGGAGTACAAGCAGCCCTCCCTGAAGCGCGCCTTCCTGGAGATGTGCAGCCGTGGCTGGGCCTATATCGTCAAGGCTGCCACCATCATCCTGATCTGCAACACCGCTGTGCAGATCATGCAGACCTTTACCTGGAGCTTCACCGTTGCGGAAGCTGCCAGCGATTCCATTCTGGCCTCCATCGCCAGCCCCTTTGCCTACCTGCTGGTGCCCGTGGTGGGCGTCCTCAGCTGGCAGCTGGCGGCGGCAGCTGTTACCGGCTTCATCGCCAAGGAAAATGTGGTCGGCACACTGGCTGTCTGCTTCGTGGGTCTGGAGAATCTGATCGATACGGAAGAACTGGCCCTGATGGAGGGCGCAGGCTCTGAGGTCGCGGCAGTCTTTGCCATCACCAAGGTGGCGGCTCTGGCCTACCTGATGTTCAATCTCTATTCTCCTCCCTGCTTTGCGGCCATCGGCGCCATGAATGCGGAAATGAAGAGCGCAAAATGGCTCTGGGGCGGCATCGGCCTGCAGCTGGGCATCGGCTTCACCGTGGGCTATCTGGTCTATCAGATCGGTACGCTGATTACCACCGGTGCGGTGGGCGGCGGCTTCCTCGGCGGCCTGATCGCCATGGCAGCCTTTGCGGCGATCATCATGGTGCTGATCCGCAAAAGCGAGCTGGAACTGAAAAAAGAATACGCACGGAAATAAGAACGGAGGGAGCCTATGACTGATATCATCGTCATTGCCATTGTGATCGTCGTGATTGGTCTGGCAGCCGGCTATGTGATCCGGCAGAAAAAGCGCGGCGTCAAATGCATTGGCTGCCCCGACTGTAAAAACTGTCAGGGGGGCTGCATGGGCTGCGGCAAGTAAACAAAAGGGCCTGTTGCAAAATGCGGTTTTTCAAAAATGTCCCTTTCTAAAAGTTAGAAATAGCGGTAGGAGTCACGAACAAATCGTGGTTCCTACCGCTAAAATATTAGGGTGTTTTTCAGAAAAGTCTATTTTGCAACAGGCCCTTCTTTGTTATAGGGCTTCTTTCTGCAGAAAATGGAGGAAATAGCACACGGCCAGCAGATCGGCGCTGCCGCCGGGGGAGAGATTTTTCCCGATCATCTCCCGATCCAGTTCCCGCAGAGCATCGGCGGTCACGCCCTCCCGCAGAATTTCAGCGGCACGGTTTTTGACCCACTGCCAGCCATCCACACCGCCCCGGTTCAGCAGAGCCGTGTCCTCCGCGTTTGCCATCATGGCGAGCAGCGCATGGCACCCGGCTTCTTCCAAGGTGCAGCCGGTTTCCAGTGCGGGCAAACCGTGGTTTTTGACGGTCGGAAGGCCGTTTTCTGCTTCCCAACGGATGCCGCCAATGGAATAATAAGCAAAAAAACGCTCTCCTGCCGTGTTTTGGGGGCTGTTCTTCAGCTCTTTTGGGGTGATTCCCCGGGTCATGGCAGCGCATTCCGCCAAAATTTCGCAGGGATTCGCCCAGGTTTCCAGCCGTCCCAGTGCACCGCAGAGGATGCCCATCAGGAACACTGCGCCCTTGTGGGTATTGACCCCGCCTGTGGCAAGATACATCTCTCCCTCCGCCATTTTCCCCGGCAGGCGCAGCTGCCGGAAGGTCTCCTCCGGCGGCAGATGGGCTGTTTCCTGCCCAATTTCGGTACATGTTTCAAAATACGGCGTCAAAGCCGCCGCACCGGCCAGAAAGGAAAACAGATCCATATCCCGGTGGCTGCCGCTGTTCTCCCGATCCACCAGACCGGGCTTGGGTGTGGTGCAGGCTTCATATAACAGGGCACGGCAGGCCAGCTCTGCTGCCTGCTGCCGGTCATGCAGCCGGAGGGCTTTGGTCAGCAGTTGGGTGGTCTTTGCCTGCAATGCTTCCACGGTGTGGGCGCGGCTTCTGGCGCAGGCCCGGCCCGGTGCGCCGCAGATCAGGCAGCCCCGCTCCTGCTGCCGTTCCAGCTTGCCAAGGATGGGGTCGATCACGTCCAGATCCAGCAGCCGCCCCAGTTCATCGGCTTCTTCCAGATCCACCGCCATGGCCTTGATCCGCTCTGACGGGGCATCCAAAACGAAAAACGCCTCCGGTCCGGTGGGCAGAAAGCGGGTTTCCCGCTGCAAAACAGGAAGTTTCAGCCGCAGCAGCTGTCCCTGCAGCCGCCGCAGTCCCAGCCGGAAGCCCCGCTCAATCAGGGGGGAGGTCTTGACGGGGCCTGCAATATTCATGGTGAAGCACAGCAGGGGCTTGCCGGTTTGCAGAAGTTCCTGCTGCCGAAGAACACGTTGTTCCCGTGCGGCCAGCAGCTGCGGTAAGGTGACTTGTTCCATGGCTGACCTCCCGGTCAAATCCGCTGCTTGTGGTGCAGGCGGCGGATTTTGTCTTCTACATACATAAAGGAGCCTTCGTCGATCTGGTGGGCGCAGGGCAGCAGCGGCTTTTGCTGGGCAAAGGCCTGCAGCTGCTCCAGCTCCAAAGCGGAGCAGTATTTTTCGTATTGCTCCGGAATCAACAGGGCATCAACGGTGGAAAGCAGTGCGGCGCAGCCCTCGGATTTTCCCAGCAGCTGCGGCTGCAGGATCTCGACCCGGTCGGCATAGGATTCACAGGTCTGGCGCAGCAGCTCTCCATAGCGCAGACTGCCGCAGAGAATGCCCACCACCGCGTCATCGGGCAGGCGCACGATCTGTGCCACGCAGCGAGGCTGCAGACGCAGGGCGATCCGGGCGATCTTTTTGGAGGCCGTCACCAGCTGATTGACCTCCTCCGAGTGGGTGATGGTCGTGACGATCAGATCCATCTCCTCCGCCAAAGCATAGGGATAGCGGCGAACCTCATCCAGTACATAGGTAAAGACGTCGATTCCGCTGAGACGGCGGAGCTGCTCGGCAGCCTGCGAGAGAATCTCCGGATTGCACTCCACCAGAGCGATTTTCAGGTTTTCCTGCGTTTCCTCCCGCTCCCGCAGCTTCAGATCCAGATAGATCCGGGTCTCCGCCATGGAGAAATGAATCTCCTCCAGTTGATCCAGCATGGTATCGATGGCAGCCATGGCCCGGGCGATGCGGCTCTCCGGATCCACCGGCTGATAGGACACAAAGGTGCCCCGACCCTGCACCTGCTTTACCAGACCTTCGCTGCGAAGCTCGTCATAGGCCCGCTTGACTGTGCCCTGCGCCAGAGAGATCTGCTGCGCCAAATCACGGACAGTGGGCAGTTGAGTGCCGTTGGGCAGGGAACCGTTTTTGATATTGGTGCGCAGGCGATCCACCAGCTGACGGTAAACCGGAATGCCATCCACGAAATTGATTTGATACAGATCCATAAAAATTACCCTGTTCTTCCAAAATTGTTTTAATACAATTTTAGAAGAACAGGGTAGAGTTGTCAAGGGCGTTTTGATGATCGGGGGTGCGTGCATATGGGGTAGTTCTGATCCCCTCAGTCGGCCTAAAGGCCGACTGCTCCCCTTGGTCACCAAGGGGAGCCCTTGCGTGGAGTTATACAACGCGGTGGATCTGATCCAGAAGGTCGCCGTCGCGGCTGATGATATTGGCAACCACCCGGTCGCCCCGGGTCAGGGGGGTGGGCTTGCCGGTGAGCTGCTCGGCCCTCTCCTTCAGCTGCCGGATATCCACGATGGGCAGACCTGCAGCTTTCAGGCGGGCCGTCAGCTCCGTGTTTTTGGGATTGACCGCGATACCGGCCTGCGTGACCAGCACATCAATATCCTTGCCGGGGGTGGAGATACAGTGGACATGCTCCGTGACGATGGGCAGGCGGGCACGGAACAGCGGCGCAATGATCATGGACAGGTTGGCGCCCGCTGCTGTATCGCTGTGACCGCCGCTGCCGCCCATGATGAAGCCGTTGGAATCCGTGTGGACGTTGATGTTAAAGTCCGTATCCACTTCTGTGGCGCCCAGAATGACGACATCGAGGCTGTCTACCACGGCGCTCTTGGAGGCCGGGCTGGCATAGTGCATGGCGGAGATCTCCTGATGGCGGGGATCGGTGCGGATGGATTCCACCGCTGCCAAATCGAAGCACTGGACGTCCATCAGCTTTTCAAAGCAGCCTGCCCGCAGCATATCCACCATATATCCGGTGATACCGCCGAGGCCGAAGCTGCCGCGGATCTTTTCCTGCAGCATGATATCCTTCAGAAAACTGGCAGCTGCCAGAGACGCGCCGCCCGCACCGGTCTGGAAGGAAAATCCCTCCTGCAGCAGGCCGGAATGCTTGATGACCTGCGCCGCATAGGAGGCCATGACCAGACCCACGGGGTCACGGGTGATGCGGGTGGTGCCGGAGACGATGCCCTTGGGATCGCCGATGGCGTCCACGGTGACTACTGCATCCACATCGGTCTCGGGGATGGACCAATCCTGCAGAGGATAGGGAACCAGATTGTCGGTGATGATGATGACGTGCCTGGCATAGCGGGCATCCGCCATGGCATAGCCCAGAGAGCCGCAGGCGGAGGGGCCGTACTTGCCGGAGCAGTTGCCCATGGGGTCACAGGCAGGCGCGGCAATGAAGGCCACATCGATGGGGGTCACGCCAAGAGAGATATCCCGGGGACGGCCGCCGTGGGTGCGGAACTGCACCGGGTTTTCCATGATGCCCTGTGAAATGGCACGGCCGATTCCGGCTGCCATATAGTCGGTCTGAATGGTGGTGACCACGCCGTTTTCAATATGATCCAGCAGGGGCGCATGGGTATCAAAGAGGGAGCTGGCATTGACGGTCAGATCCTGGATACCGAGGGCGGCGATCTGCTCCATGACCATATTCAGGACATAGTCGCCGTTGCGCAGATGGTGGTGGAAGGAGACGGTCATGCCGTCCTTCAGCTCCGCCTGCAAAATGGCGGCCTGCAGAGAGGAGACAACTTTTGTTTTCATTGGGCAGCTCCTTTCCCGAGGCCGAGGACTTCGGCGGCAGCAATGGTCTGCCGTGCTCTGGCCACGATGGGTGCATCGATCATCTTGCCGCGAAGAGAGATGGCGCCGCGGCCCTGTGCCTTTGCCAGCGCAATGGCATCCAGCACCTCATAGGCATAGTCGATCTCTGCCGGCGTGGGGCTGAACACCCGGTTGATGATCTCCACATGACGGGGAGAGATGGAGGCTTTGCCGGTAAAGCCCATGGCCTTGGCGTAGCGGGCATCCGCTTCCATGCCTACGGCATCGTTGACATCGGTGAAGGGCGTATCATAGACATCCACACCGGCGGCACGGGCTGCCACCACCAGACGGCCCCGGGCGTATTCGATCTCCCGGCTTTCCTTGGTGCGCTTGCACTGCAGGTCGGCGGTCAGATCCTCCGCGCCCAGGAACAGGGCACCCACCCGCTTGGAGGCAGTGGCAATGGCGAAGGCGTTTTCCACGCCCAGCGCCGTCTCGATCAGGGGCATGAGCCGCACGGAATTCCCGGGCAGACCCAGTTTTTCTTCCAGCGCCGTCAGATAGGCGTCCACGGTCTGCACATGCTCCGGCAGCGCCGTCTTGGGCAGCATGATCCAGTCGGGCTTCTGGGGCACGATGGTATCCAAATCGGCCTTCCAGAAATCATGATCCAGAGAATTGATCCGCACGATCACCTCGCAGCCGGAAAAATCCAGATAGCGGATGGTGTTGCGGACGAGAATGCGGGCGGAGTCCTTTTCATCGGGGGAAACGGCGTCCTCCAGATCGAAGATCACCGCATCGGCACCTAAGTAAGCGCCGTTGATCAGAATATTGGGCGTATTGCCCGGCAAAAACAACATGGATCGGCGCATACTCAACCCTCCCTGCTGCGAAGCACCGCAGTTTCCACTCTGGCGCGAATGACACACTCCAGCGCGCCTCGATCCATGATCTTCACACTGGCGCAGGTCACGCCGTTTTCCTGCAGAACCTCCCGTACGGCAGCTTCAATGGCTTCGCCGAACTGGGCCTGCACCACGGATTGCAGGTCGATCGCAAGACCGGCTTCCGCAGGCTCGATCTCCACATAGACGTCACTGGATTCCAGCGTGCCCGCAGAGGCTTTCTTTTTTACGTCAGCCATGGCAATTCCTCCGTTTGTTCTATATCAATCTGCAGATATTATATAATAATTTCTGCTCTCTTGCAATCTGTTTCCGGGAAAAGCCTTTTCAAATGCCAACAAATTTTGTATACTATAGAAAATAAGAGGTGGTGAGTGAATGGATTTGCAGCATCTGGCGCCGCGGGAAACGCCGCTGCCGCCCCAGTGGGAGCAACTTCTCCGGAAAACGGGACTGCAGCCGGAGGCGGCGCCGGAATATACGGTGCTGGTCTGGGAGAATGACGCCCTGATCGCCACCGGCTCCCGGGACGGCAATCTGCTGAAATATCTGGCGGTGGATCCGGCGCGGCAGGGTGAGGATCTGACGGCAACGGTGCTGACTCAGCTGCGGCAGGATGCTTTCCGCCGGGGAATTGACCATCTGTTTCTCTACACCAAGCCCAGAAATCGGCTGCTGCTGCAAAACCTGTTCTTCTACCCCGTGGCGCAGACGAAAACCGTGCTGCTGATGGAGGATCGGAAGGACGGCCTGCGGCAGTATCTGGCGGCGCTGCCCCGGTTTCCGGAGGCAAAGACCATCGGCGCGGCGGTTATGAACTGCGACCCCTTTACCAACGGCCACCGGTATCTGATCGAAACAGCGGCAAAGGACTGCGACCGGCTTTATGTATTTGTCTTATCGGAGGATCGGGGGCATTTCCCGGCAAAGGATCGGCTGGCGCTGGTGCAGGCCGGAACCGCAGACCTCCATAACGTCACCGTGGTGGAAACGGGGCCTTACCTGATCTCCGCGGCCACCTTCCCCACCTATTTTTTGCCCAACCGGGATCAGGCCGGTGCCGCCCAGAGTCAGCTGGATCTGACGATTTTCACACAGCAGCTGGCTCCGGCACTGGGCATCACCCGCCGCTATGTGGGTACGGAGCCTTTCTCCGCCCTGACGGAGGACTACAACCGGAGCCTTGCCAAGCACCTGCCTGCCCACGGCATTACGCTGGTGCAGGTGCCCCGACTGGAACAGGCCGGCTGCGCCGTCAGCGCCAGCCGTGTTCGCCGCCTGCTGAAAGAGGGGGATCCGGCGCAGATCAGGGAGCTGGTGCCGCCCGCCACCTATGCGTATCTCAGTCAATACCAGGAGGGATAGATCATGTTCAACAGCAAGCACAGCAACCATATCATGACCAGCTATTACGCCCCCCGCGGCAGAAGCCGTATGTTCGAGCTGGGGCAGCAGATCGCCCAGCAGTACCTTTCTCCCTTTGACCAGATCATCGGCATTATCGGCGAGGCCGGTTCCGGCAAAAGCGTCATGATCAAGGGCATGTTCCCCGGTCTGGAGCTGACCAACGACGACGACGGCGTCAATGTCCGTCCCCTGCCCCTGCTGGATCAGGATCTGGAAATGGGCTTCTTTACCCCCCACACCTACCATCTGGACATCCGCTTTGAACAGGGCTTTACCCAGATGTCCGTGCTGGCCGACGCCATTGAGGAGGCTGTCCGTCGGGGCAAGCGGGTCATTATCGAGCATTTTGACCTGATCTACCCCATGCTGAACCGCAACGCCAACCTGCTGATTGGCGTGGGCGAGCAGATCCTGATCTCCCGGCCCAACCTCTTCGGCCCCTTCCCCAAGGAGATCTACGATGTGGTCTATGCGTCGCTGCCCTACCGCCTCATGTCCCACTCTGTGGAGGATCTGTGCGAATTCTGTATGCCGCAGGAGGAAGTGGAGCGCTGCGAGCACGCCGATGTGAAGCACGGCTTTATTCTGGCCTTCAATGACCATGCACCCTCCTTCAATCTGGCGGAATTGGAGCAGAAAGTCAACGAGATGATCTCTGCCAAACTGCCCATCGACTATGTGGATGAGACCCACATCTCCATTGGCGGCACCCTGCACGGCTGTACGGGTCCCAGAACCCATGTGCGCCACACGGGACAGATCAAAAACTTCCATCTGCTGCCTCATTTTATCTATGACGCCGATACGAAGCGGTATCTCATGGTCGGCTGTGTGGGTGAAGGCTCGGAAGAGCTGCTGCGGTCGCTGGATTCCGCGCAGAAAATCATGTTCTGAAAGATGTAAAAATCCCGGTGAGAACTTCTCACCGGGATTTCTTGTCTCTTTATTTTGCGTATTCCACAGCCTTGGTCTCGCGGATGACGTTGACCTTGATCTGACCGGGGTATTCCAGCTCGGCTTCGATCTTCTTTGCCAGCTCGCGGGCCAGCAGGATCATGTTGTCCTCGGTGACTTCCTCGGGCTTGACCATGATGCGGACCTCGCGGCCGGCCTGAATGGCGTAGGCCTTGCTGACACCGGGGTAGGTGCCGGTCAGCTCTTCCAGCTTCTCCAGACGGCGGATGTAGTTTTCCACATTCTCGCGTCTTGCGCCGGGACGGGCAGCAGAGATGGCGTCGGCAGCCTGCACAAGGCAAGCGATGACGGTCTGTGCTTCCACATCGCCGTGGTGCGCCTCGATGGCGTGGACAACGGCGGGGGATTCCTTGTACTTTCTGGCCAGTTCCACACCCAGCTGGACATGGCTGCCTTCCATTTCATGGTCGACGGACTTGCCCAGATCGTGCAGCAGACCGGCACGCTTTGCCAGAGTCACATCAACACCCAGCTCGCTGGCAAGCAATCCTGCAATGTTGGCAACCTCGATGGAGTGGTTCAGCACGTTCTGACCATAGGAAGTGCGGTACTTCTGGCGGCCCAGCAGCTTCACCAGTTCGGGGTGCAGGCCGTGGATGCCGGTTTCGAAGGTGGCGCGCTCGCCCTCTGTCTTGATGGTCTGGTCCACCTCGCGGCGGGCCTTTTCCACCATATCTTCGATGCGGGTGGGATGGATGCGGCCATCGGCAATGAGCTTCTCCAGTGCCAGACGGGCAACCTCACGGCGCACCGGGTCAAAGCTGGAGACGGTGATGGCTTCGGGCGTATCATCGATGATGAGATCGACGCCCGTGATGGTTTCCAGAGTACGAATATTACGACCTTCGCGGCCGATGATACGGCCCTTCATTTCGTCATTCGGCAGGGGCACAACGGAAACGGTGGCTTCTGCGGCATGATCGGCGGCACAGCGCTGGATGGCGATGGAGATGATCTCCCGGGCCAGCTGATCGGCCTGATCCTTCATCTGGTTCTCGATCTCCTTGATCTTCATGGCGCTTTCGTGGCGCACTTCAGATTCAATGTTCTGCAGCAGATAATTCTTGGCTTCTTCCTGCGTCAGGCCGGAGATCTTTTCCAGAACCTCCAGCTGACTGCGCTTGAGGGAGTTGACCTCTTCCTGTGTGGCGGCGGCGGCGGCCAGCCTGCGGGCCAGCTCTTCCTCTTTCTTTTCGTGGGCGTCCAGCTTCTTATCGAAGGATTCTTCCTTCTGCTGCAGACGGCGTTCCTGTTTCTGCAGGTCGGAGCGGCGTTCTTTCAGTTCCCGCTCATTTTCGGTACGCGATTTATGAATCTCTTCCTTGGC
>JAZSCX010000107.1:0-63943 GCA_045530865.1 Candidatus Avilachnospira sp. | reverse complement strand
CAGCTCAGGCGAGATATGCGATATCATGTCCCGGGCTGTACTGCGCCATTTTCCCGGCTGCCAAGTGCACAGCATCCCCGTAGCCGATGGCGGCGAGGGCAGTGTGGACGCCTTCCTCACGGCTCTTGGCGGTGAGAAGATATATGCGGAAGTCTCCGGCCCCTATCTTGAGCCTATGCGCGCCTTCTACGGTCTTATCGGCAGCACTGCGGTAATCGAAATGGCGGCCTGTGCCGGCCTGCCTCTCGTAGGCGAGAATAAAAATCCATCGCTCACTTCCACCTATGGTGTAGGTGAACTGATGCTGCACGCAGCAAAAAACGGTGCCAAAAAGATCATTATGGGTCTGGGCGGCAGCGCCACCAATGACGGCGGCTGCGGCTGTGCCGCGGCACTGGGTGTGCGGTTCCTTAATCCTGACGGAAACGCTTTCCGTCCTGTGGGTGCGACACTGAAGGACATCGCCGCACTGGACTGCAGCGAAGCCGATGCGCTGCTGCGGAATGTGACCGTGGAGGTCATGTGCGATATTGATAATCCTCTCTGCGGTGCGAGAGGCGCTGCATCCGTATTTGCGCCGCAGAAGGGCGCGGATACCGCCATGGTTGCGGAGCTGGATGCCGGTCTGGCCCATCTGGCCCAGATCATGCAGGCGCAGCTGGGCATTTCCGTGGCAGAGCTGCCCGGTGCCGGGGCTGCCGGCGGCTTTGGCGCAGGTGCTGTTGCTTTCCTCCATGCGGAGCTTCGTCCCGGCATTGAAGTGGTACTGGACTTCGTGGGCTTTGACCGGCAGCTGGAGGGCTGCGATCTGGTCATCACCGGCGAAGGCCGGATTGACGGACAGTCTCTGGGCGGTAAAGTACCCATCGGCGTCTCCAGAAGAGCCAAACAGCATGGTGTTCCGGTCATTGCCATCGTGGGCATTGTGGCCGATGACGCCGACGCCGTCTATGGCGAAGGCATCACCGCCGTGTTCAACACCAACCGCGCCGCCCTGCCCTTCGCGCAGATCAAGGATCGCGGCGAAATCGATTACCGCCGTACCCTGGACGATGTGCTCCGGTTTGCAGAGGCTGTCTGCAAAATGCAATTTTAAATATTAAAATTGCACTGGAAAATCATGAAACTCTGTGCTATACTGGCAGAAAGGATTCTGTCAAGGGAGGCTTTTCCATGGCCGTTACAAGAGGTACGGAGGCCAATCTCTCTTCCGATAAGCTGCTCCGTATCATTGAATATATGTCCGCAAAACGTCTGCCCATGCGGCTGAAGGACATTGCGGATGATCTGCAGATCTCTCAGCCCACGGTGGTGCGGTATCTTCGTACCATGTGCGATCAGGGCTACGCCTATCACGATAAGCAGACCGGCTACTACGCCATGACTTGGAAGATCTGCCGTTTGGGCAGCTCTCTGGAGAGTAATTTGGTGCTGCGGAACATGGCGGGAAGCCTGCTCAGTCAGTTTGCCAACCGGTTCAACCTGGGTGTGCTGCTGGCAGTGGAGCGGGATGGCAGCCTGATGTATCTGGATCTGGTGGGCGCGCCCCACGGCTCCGTGGACACCATGCTGCGGATCGGCAAGGATGCCCCCATGCATTCCACCGGCTCCGGCAAGGTGCTGCTCAGTGCCATGCCTGCAGGACGGGTACAGCAAATCCTGGACGAAAGCGGTCAGATTCGCCTGACGCCCAAGACCATCACCAACCGGGAGCTGCTGCTGCAGGAGCTGACACAGGTGCAGGAGCTGGGCTACGCCATGGACAACGAGGAATGTGAGCTGGGTCACCGCTGCGTGTCGGTGCCCCTGTATGACTATTCCGGCGCCGTGGTGGCTGCCATCAGTGCCTTTGACAGTGTGGACCGTCTGACCGACGGCTATGTGCAGGAAACGGCCCTCCCCGCCCTTCGCCAGCTGGCACAGGAGATCTCCTTCCGCATGGGCTATTCCGCATAATACAACGAAGCAGGAAAGAACACATCTGTTCTTTCCTGCTTTTTTAGATATCATTGTGCAAGGGATCAACACGCCAATAACCCTTGGCGTCCCGGTTCAACAGCTTTTCGCCGATCATATCACGGCGAATCGTACAGAAATCATCATGGAAATCCGCAATGATGATGTTGACTTCCCGTTCGGAATAAATCCGCTCATATTCGAACGACTCAGCAATCACTTCCAGAACGATCCGTTCTTTTTTGCGCTGCGCTGGGATGGCTTTCAGCTTACCATATTCAAAAAAGGTATCGATCACTTTTTGGCGGTATTCCGCATCCCGCTGCGCCTGAATATCCGCCTCGTCCGATTTTTCCTGCAGAATATCCAGAATACTCGTTTCAAAAATATCCTTTTTGAGGGAGTACATCATATAATACTGGCTTTTATAGGATGTGACCGCACCGGCATCTGCCAGTTTTTTCAGGTGGAATGAAACCGTGGGAGCCGTAATGCCCAGTCGTTCCGCCAACCGCTCCACATACATATCTTCCATTGCCAGAGACTTCAAAATTTGCAGCCGTGACTTATCCGACAGGCACTTGAACAGCCGAATTGCCTCAGTCTCTGTCATTTTGCTCCCTCCCAAATCTTTGCGAAACGCTCCCTGATCTCACGGATTGTGTCGAGCTTGATTTGTTCAAGGCGCATTTTGACCGGATCATTGTGTTCTTTCGCTTTTTCATAGGCCGTCGCCCAGCTTGCGGGGATCTGCTCTGCTTTCTGGACATAGAAGTGCCGCACCGCGTCGGGATCGCCCTTGCCTGTATTCACCGCAGCAGAAAGAACCGTGCGGAAAATGTCATAGATATTTGCCTTCACCTTTTCAAAGTCGGCTTCATCTGTACGCCCATCGGCCAGCAGCTCCTGATTACGCCTGCCGCACAGGGCAATCTGCTGCTCAAAATAGCTGTTCAGTTTGCATACTTTCTGTTCCATCACAGAAGCACCTCCTTTATATATACCAATTATACAAATGCATTATTAAAATGTCAATACTGTTTTGATATTTATCTAATCACTTTTCTTGTTGACGCAGTAGACATGTCGACCCGGCACGCCGTATGCAGACACAATGCTTCCGCAGTGCACTACCCTTTGGGCCGCCGGGGTCGTCAGCCCCTACGTATGTATCACCTGAAAAACGCACCCATTTCCCTTTGTCAAAAACGGAGAAAATCTCTGCACCCTATTGACATCTCTCCTGCAGAATCGTATAATTTATTCGTGAAATTCAATTCCAATTATTGAAATTAAATTTTATATTCAGAAAGGAAGTTTCCCATGGCAGTCGAACGCAAAAAGTATTGTGTCAATGGTGTTTGGAAGGAATCCAAGACCGACAAGTGGATGGAAGTTACCGATTCTTCCACCGGCGAAGTCATCGCCGAAGTCCCCTGCTGCACCGTTGATGAAGTAGAAGAAGCTATCGCCTCCGCACAGGCCGCATTCCCCGAATGGTCCCAGCTGTCCATCTCCAAGCGCACCCAGATGATGTTCAAGTGGCGTGACGTTCTGGTGGCTCATCTGGACGAGCTGACCGTTCTGTGCGCCAAGGAGCTGGGCAAGAACCTGGCTGAAGCCCGCGGCGACGTGCTGAAGGCCATCGAGCCCACCGAGCTGGCCTGCGCCACTCCCTTCATCTCTCAGGGCTCCGCTTCCCTGCAGGTTACCACCGGCTTTGATACCGCCACCTACCGCATGCCTCTGGGCGTCGTGGCCGGCATCGTGCCCTTCAACTTCCCCGCTATGATTCCCTGGGGCTGGATGGTTCCTCTGGCAATCGCCACCGGCAACACCGTTGTCCTGAAGGCTGCTTCCTACACTCCCCTGACCTCCATGCGTATCATGGAGCTGTTCTATGAAGAAGCCGGCTTCCCCGCAGGCGTCGTCAACCTGGTCACCTGCTCCCGCAAGGAGTCCGAGCTGTTCCTGACCGACCCCAGAGTCAAGGCTGTCACCTTCGTCGGCTCCACCGAGATCGGCAAGCAGGTCTACTCCAAGGCCGCTGCCCACGGCAAGCGCGTCCAGGCTCAGTGCGAAGCCAAGAACCACGCTCTGGTTCTGGAAGACTGCGATCTGGAAAGCACCGTCAATGCTATCATCAACTCCACCTACGGCTGCGCCGGCATGCGCTGCATGGCTCTGCCCGTTATCGTGGTGCAGGAGTCCATCGCTGATCAGTTCGTGGCTCTGCTGAAGAAGAAGGCCATGGCCATGAAGGTCGGCTGCGCTTACGATCCCGAGACCAATCTGGGCCCCGTGGTCAACGCCAAGCACAAGGAAAGCATCTGCAACTGGATCCAGAAGGGCATCGATGAGGGTGCTGAGCTGGTTCTGGACGGCCGCGACATCGTGGTTCCCGGCTTCGAGAACGGCTTCTTTGTCGGCCCCACCATTCTGGACAAGGTCACTCCCGAAATGACCGTGGGCGATCGCGAGATCTTTGGCCCCGTCACTGTCATCAAGCGTGTCAAGACCTTCGAAGAAGGCCTGGCCATCATGAACGCCAACCCCTTCGCCAACGGCTCCGTGATCTTCACTCAGAACGGCTACTATGCCCGCCAGTTCGAGCTGTTGACTGACGGCGGCATGGTCGGTATCAACGTTGGTATTCCCGTTCCCTCTGCATACTTCCCCTTCTCCGGCAACAAGGACAGCTTCTTCGGCGACCAGCACGTTCTGGGTCTGGACGGCGTCCGCTTCTACACCCGCGCCAAGACCGTTACCAAGCACTGGTACGACGAGCACTCCCGCAAGAAGGTCATGGATACCTGGGAAGGCACCGTGGAGCGCATCTAAACCGCAGATTTCTGTCTGTAAGTTAACATAATCTGAGAGGTGTGCGCAGATCCATCCTGTTTTTACGGTTGTTCTGCGTCCACCTCTCCCATGCGTTTGAAAGGAGCAAACATAAATGGTTACCAATCAATATCTGAAGAAGCTCAGCGAATCTGCAGGCTACTGGTGGACGGATACCGCCGAGATCGACACCATGGACGAGGCCATTGAAAACGGCGCCACCGGTGTTACCACCAACCCCATTCTGATCAAGAAGTCCCTGTATGCCCATCCCGATTTCTGGCGTCCCTATCTGAAGTCCGCCGAAGGTCTGAAGGGCGATGCCAAGGCAGAAGAGATCCTGCGCTGCGTGACCGTTGAGGTCGCCAAGAAGTTCCAGCCCATCTACGAGGCCACCGAAGGCGTGCAGGGCTATGTCTGCGCACAGGTCAACCCCAAGAAGCAGGGCGACACCGCCGCCATGGTGGAAATGGGCCGTCGTCTGGCCTCCTGGGCTCCCAACATTGCCGTTAAGGTTCCCGCTACCGCCGCCGGTCTGCGCGCCATTGAAGAGCTGGCCGCCGAAGGCATCACCACCGTGGGCACCGTCAGCTTCACCACTCCCCAGTGCGTGGCCATCGCCGCCGCTCAGCAGCGCGGTCTGGATCGCTGCCGCGCCGCCGGCAAGAAGCCCGGCAAGGCTTTCTCCGTCATCATGGTCGGCCGTCTGGACGACTATCTGCGCGATGTGAAGTTCGATATGGAATCCGACGTTCCCGAGGCCGACATCATTCAGGCCGGTACCGCTGCCATCAAGAAGGCTTATGCCATCTGCAAGGAGCGCGGCTACGAAGCCAAGCTGATGCCCGCCGGTATGCGCGGCGGTTACCATGCTGTTGCTCTGGCTGGCTCCGACATGAGCTTCTCCCTGTCCGCCGGCATCCTGACCGCTCTGGGCAAGGAAACCGAGTTCGTGGAGCATTTCGAAGAGCCCGTGGACGCTGAGACCATCGAGCGTCTGAACACCATCCCCGAATTCGTCCGCGCTTACAACGTGGAAGTCATGCCCGAGGCTGAATTCATCCGCTTTGGCGCTTCCCAGCGCACCCTGTCCCAGTTTGTGGAAGCAGGCTGGAGCATGATCGCCGAATTCCCCCTGTAAAAGAGGTTTGACTATGAACTACTTACAGTGGCTGACTTCGCAGACGCCCACCAAGTTCTGGCACGATTCTGCCATCCCCGCCGAGATCGATGCCGCCATCGAAAACGGTGCGTTGGGCGTGACCACCAACCCTGTTCTGACCTACAAGACCCTGCAAGCTGTGCCTGAATTCTGACAGCCCATGGTGGATCAGATTCCAAAGAATCTGACCCCCTCCGAGCATGCCGAGGCTCTGCTGCAGATGGTTGCCACCTATGCCGCCAACAAGTTCCGCAAGGTATCTGAGGAAACAGAAGGCCAGCACGGCTATGCGTTGGGTCAGCTGGACCCCAACATCTGCAACGATGCGGAAAAAATGCTGGCACAGGGTCTGCGCTATGCCTCCTGGGCGGACAACATCTCCGTCAAGACCCCTTCCATCATGTCCGCTCTGCCTCTGGTGGAGGAGCTTGCTTCCCGCGGCATCGCCGTCTGCACCACGCTGAACTTCTCCGTGTCCCAGGCCATGGCTGTTGCCGAAGCCTACATGAAGGGCCGCGCCTAGGCCATCGCTGCCGGTATCCGTCCCAAGCCCATTTTTGTGGTGCAGCAGGGCGGCCGTCTGGATGAATACCTGCTGGAAACCGCCAAGGATTCCAAGCTGGATCTGGATCCCGATATCATCCGCAATGCCGGCAACGCCATCTGCAAGAAGGTCTACAACCTGTTCAAGGAGCGCGGCATTCCCGCCGTGGTCATGCCTGCCGGTCTGCGCGGCGTCCATCACCTGACCTCCATGGCCGGCGCCGATATGACCTTCTCCCTGCAGGCCAGAATCCAGCAGATGGCCGTGGAAGCCGATCCCGAGCGTGTATGCCACATTGACGACGAAATTCCCGCCGATGTGATCGCCGCTCTGTACAAGCATCCCGAATTTGTCCGCGCCTACGAAGAAGGCGCTCTGAAGCCCGAGGAATTCCTGACCTTCGGCGTGACCCAGAAAACCCTGTCCCAGTTCCTGTGGACCGGCTGGGTGCCGCTGGAAACCTATCAGAAGGCTCCCGACAAGTCCCGCTGGTTCTAAGGAGGTTATTATGAATAAGAATTTGGACGTGATTTTGCTGGGCAGAATTGCGCTGGACTTCAATCCTGCCGACTTCGGAAAATCCTTTGCCGATACGGAAAATTTCCATAAGTTTGTCGGCGGCTCCGCTGCCAACACCGCTGTGGGTCTTGCCAAGATGGGCTGCAAGGTCGGCTTTTTCAGCTGCGTTTCCAACGATGGCCTGGGTGACTATGTCCTGCAGTATATGGAGCGCCTCGGCGTCGACACCTCCCATGTTGCAAAAGCCGATGCACCTCTCGGGTTATCTTTCGTGGAGATCCTGCCCGATGGCAAAACCAATCTGATGATGCACCGCAGTGAGCAATGCGCCGATCTCCAGCTGTCTATGGACGACATTGACGAAGCCTACATCGCTTCTTCCAAATATCTGCTGGTCTCCGGCACAGCACTGTCTGCCTCTCCTTCCAGAGAGGCTGCGCTGAAAGCCATTTTGCTGGCGAAGAAGGTCGGTACGAAGATCATTTTCGACATTGACTATCGCCCGCAGGTCTGGAAAAGCAAGGATGAAATCTCCCTGTACTACACCATGGCAGCCCGTGAAGCATTCCTGATCATGGGTTCCAGAGAGGAATTCAATCTGACCGACGCCATGTATCTTCCGGAAGCAGACGACCGCATGACTGCGGATCGTTGGTTTGGAGAGCACGCCGAACTGCTGATCATCAAGCACGGCAGCAAAGGCTCCTATGTCTACTGCAAGGACGGCAAAACCTACCGGGTGCACCCCTTTAAGATCAATTTCCTGAAGGCCACCGGCGGCGGCGACGCCTATTCCAGCGCCTTTGTGGCAGCCATGCTGAAGGGGCATCCCATTCCCGTCTGTGCGGAATGGGGTACCGCCAGCGCATCTCTTGCGGTGTCTGCCGACAACTGCTCCGATGCCCTGTCCGATGAAGCCGCGCTGACGGCCTTTATCGAAAGCCGCCATGCACAGGGTGAAACCGTCATTTTTGAGGAATAAGCCATGCTGGTAACCTTGAAAGAAATTCTGAAACTGCGCGGAACCGTTGCCGCTTTCAATGTGTTTGGCTACGAAGATACCGCCGCAGTTCTCCGGACCGCGGAACAATTCGGTCAACCGGTGATCCTCATGACCAACAAACCCGCTGTGGACTTCATCCCCATTGAAGTTATCGGGTCCATGCTGGTCACCATGGCAAAATCCGCAGCCGTGCCGGTCTGTGTGCATCTGGATCACAGCACCAGTCTGCAGGACATTGCCCGCGCCGTTGACGCAGGCTACACCTCCGTCATGTTTGACGGCTCCCAGCTTCCGCTGGAAGAAAATATCGCCCGTTCCGCAGCCGTGGTGGAGCTTGCCCGTCCCGCCGGCGTCAGCGTGGAAGCGGAAATCGGCTCTGTCGGCTATGCCGATCCGGCTGTGACCGCAAAAGCTGTCTATACCGATCCGGAGCAGGCCGTTCGTTTTGCCGAAACAGTGCAGCCCGATGCCCTAGCCGTGGCCGTCGGTACTGTCCACCGGATGCAGCAGCAGGCCGCAAAGCTGGATTTTGCGCTTCTACAGCAGCTGCGACAGGTGTTGTCCGTACCGCTGGTCATTCACGGCTCGTCCGGTGTCACCGATCCGGATATTGTCCAGCTTTGCAAAGCCGGTGTGAACAAAATCAACTTCGGCACTACCCTGCGCATGGCCTTCGGCAACACCCTCCGTCAAACCATGGCAGATCGCCCCACGGAATTCGACCGGCTGAAGCTGTTCGTTCCGTCCATGGACGCCGTTGCCGAAAAAGCAGCAGAAAAAATCCAATTAGTCTCTCAACAGGAGGAAACAACATGAAAGCATTGGTAAAATTCGCCCTCGGCATGGAGGGTGTCGCCCTGCAGGAGCTGCCGGAGCCTACCCCCAAGGAAGGCGAGCTGAAGGTCAAGGTTCTGGCCGCCGGTATCTGCAACAGTGACGTCCATGCCATCCACGATCAGCACTCTGTGACCATGCCTGTGGCACTGGGTCACGAATATGTCGGTCAGGTCGTGGAGACCTGCGGCGATGTGGGCGATTTTCAGGTTGGCGACTGGGTCACCACGCTGCCCGCCTGCTACAGCTGCGGCGAATGCTGGCTGTGCCAGCAGGGCTTTGTGACCCTGTGCAAGGAGCGCAAGTCCATCGGTTCTCACCGAGACGGCGCCATGGCAAACTACGTGGTTGTTCCCGCCAAGTACAGCTTCAAGGTTCCCAATACTGCCGAAACGCTGGAAGAAAAGGCTGTTTTCGCTCTCAGTGAGCCGCTGGCCTGCATGGCACACGCCGCCTATGAGAAGTGCGATGTGAAGCCCGGCGATGTGGTCGTCATCAGCGGCCCCGGCATCATGGGTCAGTTTGCAGCCCAGATGTTCAAGACGCTGGATGCGTATGTCATCGTTTCCGGCCTGCCTGTGGACAAGGAAAAGCTGGAACTGGCGGTCTCCCTCGGTGCGGACGACTACGCCACCAGCTTCGAAGAGCTGCAGCAGAAGGTCTATGCCCGCAACCCCAAGGGTGCCGACATTACCGTGGACTGCACCGGCGTGACCCCCTCTCTGGAGACCTGCATGAAGGTCATCCGGCAGCTGGGCACCCACATTCAGGTGGGTCTGTTCGGCGGCAAGGTCCCCTTCCGTCTGGACTACATCTTTGACCGGGAGGTCAACTATGTGCCCTCCAACTCCTCTACTGTCAGTGCATGGGAGATCAGCATGAAGCTGCTGGGCGAAAAGAAGGTCACCATGGCTCCCTTTGTCACCAAGACCTTCTCTTTGGATGACTGGCAGTCCGGTCTGGATCTGGTTCTGGCAAAAGCAGCCTATAAGGTTCTGCTGATGCCCGACAACCAGTTTGATGCCTGATATGCAAAAAGGAACCCCGGAGCACATATGCTCCGGGGTTCGTTCATTGTCTTAATCCTCAAAAATCATCTGAAACAGGCTGTCAGAGAACAGCTGATGCATCTCAGCAGTGGGGTGGTTGACGCGGTTGGAAAGCAGCATGGTGGTATCCACAGTCTTGCTCATTTCCCTCCACTTGGCATAGCAGTCGCAGACAGGGACGCCCATCTCCTTTGCCATGGTTCTGGCCGCATCGATGTAGCGGTCCATTCTGCCGTTGTTCTGAGCATCGGCACAGCCTGCAGCCATTTCCCGCAGGAAGCCGGGGCAGTCATCCGACACATAGGTGCACAGCATATTGGGCGTCAGGAAGATGACGTCAGCGCCATGGGCGCGGCAGCGTTCAAAAATGGTGCGCAGGGATTCCACATAATCCTCCAGCGGGCCGCCGCAGTCATTGAGACCGAAGCATACAGTGACCAGATCCGGATTGTGGGCCAGCACCTGCTTATCCAGCCGCTTGACGGCGATCTTCGCCGTGGTTCCCTCGATACCGGCGTTGATCACATTGATGGGCACATAGGGATTCGGTGCATTGAGGGCGACGATTCTCTTTCTCAGCCGATTCCAGTACACGGTTTCAAAGTTGATCTCGCCCATGAGCACGCCATGAGTCACGCTGTCGCCAAGGGCCACGATGGTAATGGGGCCGTTTTCGATCAGCTGCTCCTTGGTCATGTTCAGCTTTTCCTTGATATGCATAGCAAGCACTCCTTTTTATTTGGGTTTAATGATAGAAATGCAGTTCCATGGGAGCCAGCAGGCCGTTTTCCGTCTGCTCCGCAGCAAAATGGGCGAAGAAAATACTTGCATCGAAGCCCTCCGCATCGCACCGGAACATATTGGAGCGGGTGGAGGTAGTACGAATCTCGATGGTATTTTCACCGGGCTTCAGGAACTCGGTCACATCCATTTCGCGATACAGCCACAGCTTCTTGCCCACATACTCGCCGTTGACCCAGATCATGGCCACATCCTCGGTGGGCACGGTCAGCACAGCCTTTTCCCAACTGCCATCCACGGTAACGGCAGTCTTGTAGATGCCATCGCCGCAGTAATAAGGATAACCGGCCTTTTCCCAGCCGATGGCGGAAATGGTCTGCTCTGCAGCCAAAATGTGATCGTCTGTATCCAGCAGGAAGCTGCCGGACAGATAGAGGTAAGGGGGCCTGGAGAACTTGGCGAAGTCCTGCATCCAGCCATCCAGCTCGATGATGTTTTCGCCCTCGTGAACCAGTGCGGTGATCTCCGCTGTAAAATCGGCAGGGGTGAAACGCTTGCAGTTGACGCACAGCTCCAGATCCGTGCCGTTGACGGAAATGCGGCTGACACGGCGGATCTCCGTGTTGAGGAACAGCTTTTCCGGCACCGCATCGATCTGCACCTTGGCGCGCAGCTTGTACTGTTCGCCGGTACGCAGATGGATCTTGTCGGAGTAGTACATATACCGGCAGGAATCCCACAGAACCGTATCGGAATCATACATTTCGTAGTTCACGGGCAGGAAGTTTCCCTCTGCAGCGGTGAAAGCATAGGGCGCTTCCAGTACCACATTGGACTTTTCAGGCTGGGCGGCAGGTGTGCTCTCCGGCAGCTCCGTACCGTTCTTGTCCCGCAGGATCGCCAGCATTTCATAGCCCCGCAAGGTCACGCGGATACGGTCGTCCTTCACGGTATAAACAGGCACCTGCTCCGTATCGGCACCAAGGATCTGCATACCGGGCAGGGCGTCGATGATGGCAGTGGATTCTGCCAGATTGTCGTTGCAGAGGAAATAGACCTCGGTCTCTTCGTTGCTGCGCTTGCTGATGTACACGCCCTTGTCGGCTTCGATATTCAGGATCCGCGCGCCGATGACCTCACGGACTGCGCTGCGGTAGACATCCAGCTTGTCGGGATCGTCTATTGCAATGAACCATGCATTGCCGTCCCGCTGCACGCAGGCGGCGGCGTTGTAAACCTCCATACGGAAGCCGGGATCAAAGGGCAGGCCCGTACCCGTATCCACACCGGGCAGTTCATAGGTAAAGACCATCCGGACATTGTGTGCTTTCAGATTTTCAATGAACGCTCTGGTCTTGCTGTTGACATAGTGCATCCGGGGAAACACCAGCGTATCATAGCGGTAGCCGTAAGCTTCCACGAAGCCCTCATGAACAGTGACGGCATCGGTCAGGTTTTCGGAGAACAGATCCAGCGCCACACCCTCATAGATAAGAGCATTGATGGTGCTGATAAAGGAACGCTCAAAAAAACTGGCAAAGGCATCCGCCTCGCTCCACTTACCGTTGATCCAGTTATGGCGGTCGTGGATAGTCTGCTGCAGGGGCAGAAACAGCAGCACATTGCTGTCGGGCTTGGTGGCCGCAGACAGGGCCTGGAATCCGGCAATGTACTTGTTCATATCGTGATAATGGCGGAACATGGTGTTGTTATAGTTGTGACTGGGAGCATAGCCGCCGGGGAAGTTCTTGGACGCGCCGCCCATGTTATAGAAGGCGCCCATATACTGGATCCAGTTGATACCCAGAACCATCAGTCGGTTGGCAATGCGGCGCATCATGGGGAAGCGCAAACGCCAGCCGGAACCGGTGAAGGTTTCACAGAGGACGCGGTCAGAGCCGATGAACTTGGCGGCAGAGGCAGCCAGCTTGCCTGCAATATCAAATTCGGGCGTGTTGATCCGTTCGGTGGAGAGAATGGAATCGGCGCCGGGCATATCGAACAGCATCAGTTCTTCCAGCATATCGCCCTGTGCCACATTGTTCATCATGTTTTCTTCGCCGCCGAAGTGGCCGGTGTAGATCAGGGCATTGGCCTTGCACCAGTCGTGAATCTGCGTCATAAAGGCATTGAAATACAGGCGCTTGACGGTAGCGCGGTAGTCGCTCTGGGCACGGATTTCCTCCGGTCTCTTTGCCTCGAAGCCCCACAGGGTATAGAGCCACGGCAGGATGGAATAGCCGTGATCCTTTTCAAATTCCGCAGGGAAATCATCGTTCCAGATGCCAATGGCCGTATAGAAATAGGTGATATTGGGCGTGGGTTCATCGGTGAACACGCCGCGGACAGTCTTGCCGAACTCTTCACCGATGGCATCCTTGTACCACTCATGGGTCAGCTCAATGAACTTGCCCACAGCTTCTCTGCTGAGCATATCCACATAGCCGGGCACACGCTCAGCACCTTCACGGGCATCGCCGCAGGGCCGGACTTCCATATCCACCGCGCTGAAATAGAACAGAGCACGGCCGGGAATGTTGCACTCGTCATACAGATAGGTCAGCTCTGTATACTCGCCGTGGTGCTCCAGTCGGCACTCATCGGTAATATCCACAGCGAAGGCAAGACCGTTCTTCTCCGTAACCAGCTGGGCGCTGACAAATTCGCCGCGGCAGGACAGCTTGACCAGCTCGCCGGCAATATGCAGGTTCTGGTCAAAAACCTGCAGCTGCTTTTTCCGGTACTGGGGATAGCGGCGGCAGAGCTCACCGCCGGCAATACCGGAGGGCCAGTCAAATTCATCGTAGATCCAGTAGTACATACCCAGACGCTTGGCCTCGGAGACCACATATCGAATCAGATCTTTATATTCCTCAGATAGATACTCCGTGCAGATGCCGCCGGAGGGATGGACGAAGAAGTTCGTGATATTCTGCTCCCGCATCTACTCCATCTGGAAGGTGATCTGCTCTTTTGTGATTACATCGCTCCAGAACCACATGAGCAGCGGCGTATAGTCGCCGGAAGGATCCCGGAATTCCCGGATCAGGGTTTCGCTATTCATGCTCATCGATCATTTCTCCTTTATACATTATAATATAATAAGTAGTTCTGATCTATTCTTCCTGAGACTGCACTCCCATTTTCCTGTACTGTGTGGGGGTATAGCCGGTCTGCCGCTTGAACACCGTGCTAAAATAAAACTGATTGGCAAAGGCCAGCTTTTCACTGACCGTGGCAACACTGGCACCGGCACTGAGCATCTCCATGGCCCGATTGATCTTCATGCGGGAGAAGTAGGCTATCACGCCGGCATCCGTATACTTCCGGAAAATCTTTTTCAGCATACTGCTGCTGACGCTGCATTGCTGGGCGATCTGCTCCACCGTCAGCTGCCGGTGCAAATTATCATTCAGATAGGCGATAACCGTGGAGAACGTTCTGGAATTCTTTTCTTCCATGCCGATCTCACTGGTATTCTCCTTCAGCTCCAGCAGGAGCATCTCCAGCATTGCGGAAAAAATCTGCGCCTTGACCGGATCGCAGATTTCCATGACCAGTCCGCCCTCATCACAGACAAACGCCTGTTTCGCTACGAAATTGAGCTCATGAAGTTGCTTCTCCGCAACACTATTGACTTCACCGCTGTGGTTTTCCATACCGGTCAGGTTCTTGCCGCTGGCAACGAAGGTATAGATATTCACCCGGACATGGTCATCCTCCGACCAGATCTTATGAAACTCCATAGGTTTATGGATAATCAAATCTCCGGCAGACAACACATAGATCCGGTCATCGGCAGTCACACCGACTCTGCCATCCATCACATAAACCATTTCCCAGAAAGGATGAGCTTCACCCGGAAAGGAAAAAGACCGGTCATGGGTATTGTCAATGGCACCGATCACGGAATGAACCGTGATTCTCCGCTCAATAAAGCGGGACTGAAGCAGAGTACTGGGCTCTTTTCTCTTCTCATTGGAGTAAACTGGATAAAACCGTTCCACAAGCGCACCTCCAAAACAACAGGATGATGAACAAATATATATAAATATTGACCAGATATTGTATTTCATTTTCTTTTGGTTGACGCTATAATAACATTATTGTGGGATATTGTCAATGTTACCCACTAGACTCACCGCCGGATTTGTCATCGCAAGGACCACGAGGCGCAAAGCGACGTGGTGGGACGCGGCGATCTCGATGTATCGTAACCTGATAGGTCGAGATTGCCACGCGCCGTTGACGCTCGCAGGCCCCGCATCTTTAGGCGAGGGCCTGCCGAAGCCACTTCCTTTGGGCTTCGGCAATGACACGGTTTTTGTTGGTGCCTGCACACACCTCTCAGACGGCCTTGAGGCCGCCAGCTCCCCTCAAGGGGAGCCTTTGTCACGCAGGTTTATTGTTCCGACGAACAAATAATTTTGACTAATTTACGGATTAGATACAAATTCCGCAAAAAATGTTGTATAATGCTATCGTAACGATTTGATTTGGAGGCTTTACCATGGCAGATCCCACACCCAGAGAGAATTTTCAGGAAATGCGGAAACGACCCCGCGACGAATTTATGGCATATCTCTGGGATTACTACAGCAAACCCGCGCTGATCGTACTGATCGTACTGGTCTGCATCGGTTCCTTTATCTATGAACTGGCAACCAAAAAGGAAATTGTATTCTGCGGTCTGATGATGGACGCCTATAATCTCCACGATGATGCACCCATTCATGAGGATTTTGCCGAATTTGCCGGAATCGACCCCAAAAAGGAAGATGTTTACTTTATCAATAATCTTTCCATGGTCAGCGAGGATTTTCAGGTGCAAAAGGAGTCCAATGATCTTTTCTGGGCAAAGACCGCTGCAAAGGAGATCGATGTGATCACCCTGTGCGCCATCCAGTTCCAGATGTATGAGCGGGATCTGATGCAGGATCTGCGGCTCGTGCTCTCCGAGGAACAGCTGGATGCCATTGGCGATCATGTGTATTATGTGGATATGGCCAATCTGGTGCCCGGTTCCACCGATCCCACCGGATTTGAAGATCCGGTGCCCGTGGGCATCGACATGAACGGCTGCGAAAAATTTGAAGAGTATTATATGCCCGCCAACAATGATTGCATTATGGGTATTTGCACCAATTCGCAGTATCAGGAAAATGCTGCAAAATTCGTGGAGTTCCTGTTCCCCATTGAAGAATAATTTTTCAGGCGAGAGACGTTGGATGTCTCTCGCCTGTTTTGCATTTAATTTGCCATCGGAGGTGCTCGTACCTTACGGGTTCCGATGAATAATTTTTCGTAAATCTACGTTGAATTCGTGCTTGACTATCTTCCCTGTCGGCTGTATCATAAGCTAAAGTCAGGTGCTGCAATAACCTGTAATTCAGAGAGACGCTCCACAATGTCTTTCTTTGTATAATCCGCAATCCGCTTATCCGTTCAAATATTCTATCAAAGGAGTTTTGTTTATGTCTATAAAAGCAATGGAGACCGCTCTGCAAAATCTGAAAAATGACTATCCCATTTTTGATATCGATTGCTGCATCCCCTATTGGCAGGATCAGTTTCTGAGTGCCGCCGATGCTGACGTCACCCCGGAAATGCTTCTGACAGAGGGATTGGACAAGGTAGTTGTCACCGACAAGAACTGCCTTGCCGACGATCTCTATGAAGCCAACGAACGCCTGCTGCAGCGTGTTGGCGGCAACGACGCTTTGTACGCCGCGCCCACAGTCATTCCTGAAATGTGCCTCGGCGGCAAGAATTTTGAGGAGTATCTGCAGTATCTGATCGCCCACAAAGCCGTCATTATTCGCATGTATCCCAAATATATGCGCCACTCCATGAAGCCCTGGCAGGTTGGAAAAATTCTCCGCGCCATGGAGGCTCACCGCATTCCTCTGATGATCTCCCACACAGAAGTGGATCCTGATGTCTATGGAGAACTGGCGGAGACGTATCCGAACCTGCCCATCATCATTGAAGGCAGCGATCAGAAAACCATCTACAATATCCGCTATTTTATGGGTCTGGGAGAAGCATTCCGGAACATCTATTTTGAAATGCATAATTTCACTGAATACGGCTTCATTCCCTACGCCCTGCAGTATATCGGCGCCGAGCAGCTGCTCTTCGGCACCTATTCCCCCTATCAGGATCTCAATGGCCTGCTGAAGTTCCTGGATATGCACACGACTCCGGATCAGAAAGCCCTGATCTTCCATGACAATTTCCAGCGGCTGCTGGGTAACATTCAGCCTTAACCAATGACAGGAGGTATTCCACTATGATCGTTGATACACATGCTCATTTTCAGAAGACTGCCAATATGATGAATTTTAACTGGGATGATGATTCTATCCTGCGGCATATGGATGCTATCGGCTGCGATTATATGGTTCAGTCCCTTTGCCGCGCTCTGGAGCATGTTCCGGATCTGGAGGCTCACCGCACCTATGCCGCCGACTGCAAAGCCCTGTATGAAAAGTCCAACGGACGGGTTCTCAACTACTTCCTGTTCGATCCCCGGGTGGCAGAGATCGACCTTGCCACCATTGATGCCTATCACGATGATCCCGCTTTCCGCGGTATCAAAATCCATCCCTCCGACCACTCCACCTGGGCAAATGACCCCCTGTACAAGCTTGTCTGGGAGCGCGCCCGTGATTACGGTCTGGTCATCATGTCCCACACCTGGGCACTGACCTCCAACCCCAAGCAGAAGTACTCCACCCCCGATCAATTTGTGCAAAATTTGGAAGAATTCCCGGAAGTGAACTTTATTTTCGGTCACTCCGGTGGCCGCGTAAAGGGCATTCAGGCCGCCGCCGAAATCGGCAGCACCCATAAAAACGCCTATTTTGACATGGGCGGCGATGTTTACAACCGTCACTTTGTGGAGTACATGGTGGAGCATGTGGGCGCCGATCACCTGCTGGCTGCCAGCGATATCTCCTGGTTCGACCTTTCCTTCCAGATCGGCATGGTTCTGGGCGCCAATATCTCCACAGAGGAGAAAGAATTGATTCTCGGCAACAATGCCGCCCGTCTGTTCCATATTGCTTAACAAATTGTCTTACAGGAGGCAAATTATGATCAATGATACTAAAGCAATTTAAAAACCCCGACGCCGAATATGCATGCTTCTGGAACATCTGCGGGCACACAGTGTCCGCACCCTGCCCGGTCTGGAAACCGACAGCGGCGAATGCTTCGGCATGAGCGCCTGTGACGGTGCACTGAGCCGCGCGGAGCAGCATGGCTGTTCACACCGGAAGAAAATGCCGGCAAGGATGCCTGCCGCGCCATGCTGGCCATCGTCTGCGGAAAAGAAGGCGGCGAAATGCCCATGACCACCGCAGCCCCTGCTGATGGTTTTTCGTGCGGCGGACAAGAGTCTGGCCGCCCTACGGAGGGACAGATGCAACCATAAAAAAATGACAAGAATCTGTTTTTTCTATAGTCACATCGGATGGAATATGCTATAATCGCATCAAGCAGACGGTGTCTGACCATTGTCTTGAAAAAACCGGCAAAAATTGATCGAAATTTACCCATCAGAACATGTTTACCTGCGAGATCGGCGCCCTGTGGTACTATGCCGACCGCGTGAATGAAAACGGTGTTCTCAAACTCATGGAGCTCCATTACCATACTTAACAAAAGCGAGGGAAATCCAATGAAAAAAGACTGCAATTCTCTGATTCAGGAATTCAAAACGCCCCATACCGACTTTGGCCCCCTGATGATGTGGTTCTGGAATGACACAGTCACGGAAGAGCGCATCACCTGGGAGATGGAAAAATTCCGCCAGCAGAATATCACCAACTTCTTCATCCATCCCGCCGTGGGCTTCGGCATTGAGTACCTTTCCGACCGCTACATGGAGCTGATCCAGCACGTGGTCAAGGAGGCCAAGCGACTGGGTATGTACTACTGGATCTATGACGAGTACGAGTTCCCCTCCGGCACCGCCGGTGGTATCCTCTGCCGTGACTTCCCCGAATATCGCCAGAAGGAACTGCGGGTGGAGGATCATGTGCTCTACGGCCCCAGCCACCGTGTTTCCGTCGTCCGCCCCGGTGAATTTATCGGCGCACAGCTGATTACCGAGCTGGACGGTAAGACCTATGTGGAGGACATCACCGACCAGTGCAAGCTGGAAAAACACGGTATGTACACCAATCTGGAATACGTCCACAACTCCACCCACCTCGGCGGCCGCGCCCTGTTCTATTTTGTTGAGTACAATCTGCAGCTGCTGCCCTCCGGTACCGGACGCGCCGGTGCTGACAACATTCTGGGATATGTGGATATGTTCAATCCCGACGCCGTTGCCAAGTTTCTGGAGTTGACCCACGGCCGCTACAAGCAGTTCATCGGCGACGAATTCGGCAAGACCGTCCGCGGCGCCTTTACCGATGAGCCCACTTCCCTGCGCCACTTCGACTATTCCATCGCAGGCCCCTGGTGCGACAGCTTCCCGGCAGAATTTGAAAAGGATCACGGCTACTCTATCCTGCCCTGGCTGTACACCCTGTGGACCATTCCCGCCAAGACCCCCGAGGAGATCAAGGCCGTCCATGATTACCGCGCCACCGTCAAGCGGATGTACTTTGACTGCTTCATGCGCCAGTACAGCCAGTGGTGCCATGACAACAACCTGATCTTCACCGGACACTTCGGCGGTGAGGAAAACGTTGCCGGCCACCTGTTCCAGGGCGATATGCTGGAAGAGCTGACCCTGTTCGACATTCCCGGTCTCGATTCCATCTTCTCCTCTCTGAAGATCGACTGGCTGTCCTTTGATACCGCACCCAAGCTCTCCGCTTCCGCCGCCAAGTTCTGCGGCTCTGATCGCGTGCTCTGCGAAACCTACACCGGCTCCGGCTGGTATATGCGTCTGCCCACCATGCAGCGCATTGCCAACCGCCTGATGGTGCAGGGCGTCAACTGGATCCAGTACATGGGCGCCCACTATTCCATGGGCGGCGCTGCCAAGACCTACTGCGGCGCACTGCCTCCCAACCACTCCTTCGTCAATACGCTGTACCCCCAGTACCGCGATCTGGGCGGCTATATGGCCTCCTTCTCTGCCCTGTCCGCTGCCACCAAGCCCGACAGCAGTGTGCTGGTGTTTATCCCCATCATGCAGCAGGAGCAGGAATGGTATCTGTGGATGCAGAACAAGTGGAACGAGATCGTCAATCTGGATCTGCCCGAAAACCGCTCCTATGTAGACACCATTGAAGCTCTGCTGATGGAGGGCATCGGCTACGATCTGTTCTCCGAGCATATGACCGACAAGATCACCGTCCACGATGGCTATGTGGAGGCCTTCGGCTATCGCTACGACGCTCTGGTATTCCCCAGAATGTTCTACATCAACAAGGAAACCAAGGCGCTGCTGGAAGAACTGCGGGCTCATAACGTCACCACCGTGTTCACCCATGCCGTCCCAGGCGTCAATGTGGACACCGGCGAAGGCTTTGACGCAGGCTACAACTGGAAGCCCTTCCTGCCCGCCGCCAACGTCACCTCTGATGGCAGCACATACTTCATCAATCCTCCCGCATTCCCGCTGGATGCCGGTCTGTACCGCACCGCCTTCCGGGAAATCGTCGGCGGCAAGGTGCTGAATATCTGTGCCGACACCGGCGTGTATATTTCCAAGCGCAGCAACGAAGAGTCCGAGGTTTACTTTATCTTCAATGATAATGCCAAGCCTGCCTCCGTGGAAATTGACGCCCTGCCCGGTATGCACCTCCTGACCCACGAGACCAGCGCCGAGGTGCCCTATACCGTGGAAAACGGCAGAATGTCCTTTATGCTGGACGGCTATGAGATGATCGCCATCATCCGCGATCCCAAGAGCACCGAAATGCCTGTCTCTTCCGCACAGCCTGCCGAAGAGGACCATGCCGTGGCACTGGAAGGCCCCTACACCTTCACTGCCGCTGACGGCAACTATCTGCCCCTGACCTACGAAATGTTCAATCCCCTGACCGGAGAGTGGGAAGCCTGCAAGTATATGTGCTTCTCCGACCGGGTCCATCTGACCAAGAACGCCCCCTTCAAGCTCCGCGCCAAGGTACAGATCGACCATCTGCCCGAAAGCGTGCTTCTCAACGCCGAGGTCGATCGCGTCACCCGTCTGGCTGTCAACGGCACAGAACTGGCATACGGCTGCAACTGCATCCGCTGGTCTCCCGCCGACTTCACCACGGAGATTGCCCAGCTGCTCCATGTGGGCGAGAACCTGTTTGAGTTGGAAGGCTATACCGAGAACATCGGCAAGCCCAATGTACCGCCCTATGTGTACCTCTCCGGCGCGTTCTGCGTGGACAATGACCGCATGACCGCTCCTGTAGAAACCATCCCCGTGGGCGGCTGGGAGAATGCGGGCTACTATTACTACGCCGGCGACGGCATCTACACGGTCCCCTTCACGCCCGAACAGGGCTTTGGCAAGATCACCCTGACCACCAACACCGACGATGCCGCCAAGGTCTATGTCAACGGCGAATATGTGGGCCAGAAGCTGTGGCTGGCAGACGAATTTGACCTGACCGACTTCCTGAAGGAAGGCGAAAACACCATTGAAATCCGTGTTACCTCCACCCGTGCCAATCAGTTCGCCTGCTCCATCGGCGAATTCGGCGCCACGCGCACCGAAAACGGCATCCTGAAGCCCATGGTCATCCACTATTATCGCTGATCGAAAGAAGTTTCGTTATGAACAAGGAATATCCCACCAGAGGCGAGATCAACAAGCCTGATGTAACGTTCTTTGACCCCCAGCAGGCACCCTTCCGCATCCACGGTGTATGGATGGAGGACGGCGTCTTCCGCAGAATGCCCGATGAAGCCGCACGGAAGGTCAGCGAGCCCGTTTACGGCAACTCCCGCTGCAGTGCAGGCGGCAGAATCCGCTTTATTACCGACAGTCCCTATGTGATCATCCGCACCAAGGTTGCCACCACCAGAGACTGCCACGGTACCCTCACCGGCGGCGCAGGCTATGACCTCTACACCACCTACGAGGGTGAGACCCGGTACGGCGGCACCTTCATGTTCCCTGCCGATTTTGTGGATAAATATGAATCCATTGTGGAGCTGATCCCCAGAAAGCAGCTCATCACCATCAATATGCCCCTCTTTGCCGAGACCAGCGAGGTCAGCATCGGTCTGGCAGAGGGCTGCCTGCTGGAGGAAGCCCCGGACTACAGCCGCATGACCCCCATTGTGTATTACGGTTCCTCCATCACCCATGGCGGCTGTGCCTCCCGCTCCGGCATGGCCTACGCCAACATCGTTGCCCGCCGCTTCGATTCCGACTACATCAGTCTGGGCTTCAACGGCAGCGCCAGAGGCGAAGTAGAGATTGCGGAGTACATCGCATCCCTCAAGATGAGCGTGTTCGTCATGGACTATGACCACAACTCCCCCACGGAGGAGCTGGCCATCCACCATGGCCGGATGTTCGATATCATCCGTGCCGCCCAGCCCAACCTGCCCATTCTCATGATGTCCCGCCCCAAGTTCTATCTGAACGAGGACGATACCGCCCGCCGCGATATCGTCAAGGGCACCTATGAGCGGGCCAAGGCTGCCGGTGATGAAAACGTCTGGTTCCTGTCCGGTCCCGAGCTGATGGCCATTGCCGGTGATGAAGGCACCGTGGACGGCTGCCATCCCACTGATCTGGGCTTCTTCAGCATGGCTGCCGCCATCAGCAAGGTTCTGGAAGAGATCTTTGCAAAGCTGGAGGGTTGATTTCCTCACAAAAAGCACGAGCATGGGTATATCCCATGCTCGTTGTTTGTTACAGCGTATAAGCTTATTTGCAGCGGTCAACCAACTTCCGATAGTTCGCCAGCATGGTTTCGCTGGGCTTGTAATCCGGATGGCAACATGGAACGCATTGGTCAGAATGACCGCATCCATATCATGCTCGATAAACGCATCAAAATTTTTATAATATCCTCCACCCAGTTCAAAGGGCTGGTGTTTTGCTCAGGGATGATATTCCGGACATTGGTAGCGGGGTTTTCCCTTGCTTTTTTTGCCGTATTCGATGGATTCCGTGGGGCAGCCGCAGATGCAGGCCATGCAATGGGTACAGTTTTCGCCCCAGACAGGGCTTCCGTTTACCAACTGAATATTGTTCAGAACACAGGATTTCACGCATTTTCCGCAGGAAATACAGCTGTTTTTCGTGTAAAAGGCCTCGGCTTTGACGAACTTTTTGTAGAAAATCTCATGAATTTTGCCGCTTTTGGCCTTATCTTTCAGGCCAACAGGCACCTCCGGAAAGTCCTCGCCCATGCGAATATGGTTGACCGCCTCCTGCAGAGCAGAGCGTGCTTTCAGGATGATCTCGGCACTCTCCTGTTTATCGGGCACCTCGAACATGGCGATATAGTTTTCCGGCATCACGACCGGCAGGACGCCGCGGAACCGCAGCCCTTTTTCCTTGCAAAGAGGCTCGATATAGGCGGCAGCATTGCCGATATCACTGCCACAGGTCATAACAAACCACGCATCGGTACTGCCCGCAAAATTGCCGGAACGGATGAACTGTGCAAAAATCCGGGGCAGCTGCCATGCATAGGTGGGGCAGACAAAGATCCACGGCTTTCCCGTGATCAGATCTGCCGCGATCTGATGGCGAATGTAGTGGCCTGCATCCAGCAGGTCATCGCCCAGATGGTGGGCCAGATGCTGGGCACAATAGCGGCTGTTGCCGGTGCCGGAATAATAGACGATCATAGCAAACCTCCTCAGATAATAATTCCTTCCAGATGATCCAGCTCATGCTGTATGATCTGCGCCGTCCAGCCGGTAAAGGTTTTCAGCCGGGTCTGAAACTCCCGGGTCTGATACTGCACCTTGATAGACTGCCAACGCTTGGCTTTTCTTCTGCCTTCCAGAGACAGGCAGCCCTCTTCCGTTTCATAGGGGCCGGTCTTTTTCACGATGACCGGGTTGAACATGACCATGTATTCACCGCCGTTGTCAAAGGCAATGATCCGTTTGGCAACGCCGATCATATTGGCCGCCATACCCACGCAGCCCTCCCGATGGAACTTCAGGGTCTCCAGCAGGTCATCAGCCATGGGCAGATCCTCCGCCGTTGCCGGAGTTGAGGGGCGGCTGAGGAAAAATTGGTCCCGTATGATCTCTCGTATCATCGTTATGTAAACCTCTTTTCCGTATTACTTCTGATTTTATTATAGTGGGTTTCATCGGAGATTGCAACCGCCGCCGTATGGTTTTGCCTGCGGCGGGATATACTACCAGTACCAAGGAAAGGAGCGTTTTCATGTTTAAGCACGAAAAAGAACTGTTTCATCCCGTAGCGGTAGAGCGCGCCAACCCCCACTATGCCGCACTGCTGCAGGAGCAACTGGGCGGCGGCAACGGCGAACTGAAGGCCGCCATGCAGTATATGTCCCAGAGCTTCCGAATCAAGGATCCCAAAATCAAGGATCTGTTTCTGGATATTGCTGCCGAAGAGCTCAGTCACATGGAGATGATTGGCCAGACCATCAATCTGCTCAACGGCCATTATGTGGAAGCGGACAAGGTCCGCAGCGGCGAGATCCAGTCCCATGTGCAGTATGGCCTGAACCCCGGTCTGATCAATGCCTCCGGCTATTCCTGGACGGCGGATTATGTGACGGTGACCGGCGATCTTTGTGCCGATCTGCTGAGCAACATCGCTTCGGAGCAGCGGGCCAAGGTGGTTTACGAATACCTGTACCGCCAGATCACCGACAAGGAAGTACGAAAAACCATTGATTTCCTGCTGAACCGGGAAGAAGCCCACAACCAGATGTTCCGGGACGCCTTCAATTCCGTACAGAATACCGGCTCCAACCGGGATTTCGGCACCACAAAGGCCGCAAAAATGTACTTTTCCCTCTCCGACCCCGGTCCCAATGCCTTTGCCGGCAACGATGTTCAGCCCCCAAGATTTTCATAAAAACAACGGCATTGCACCAGCAATGCCGTTCATTTTATCCCAGCAGATGGGTCACGCCGTAGGTCAGACAGGTGATAACAAAGCCCGCGATGACCACACCCAGAAAAATATCGGGCAGGGCACGCTTGAGGCGCATATTCATCAGCGCCGCCACCAGCGCGCCAGTCCACGCACCGGTACCCGGCAGCGGAATCGCCACCAGAAGCAGCAGACCGATGCCGGCGTATTTTTTTACCACATCACTTTTTTGTTCCGCACGACGCTCCAGTTTTTCCACCAAAGCACCGATTTTCCCTTTATCCCGAAGCCAGTGAAACACCCGGCGGATAAACAGAATGATAAACGGCACAGGAACCATATTGCCTGCAATGGCCACCAGCAGCGCCGCCAGCGGCGGCATCCCCGCCGCCACGCCCAGAGGAATGGCGCCCCGAAGTTCCAGAACCGGAACCATGGAAACAAAAAATGTGATCAGTATTCCATGCAGTATGTTCAAGAAAGAACGCCCCTTTGTTTACACCCGATGTCCGCAGTCGCAGATGACCTGCACCACCCGATCCACACAGCTCTGGCAGAGTTCCTTCTCCGGTGCTTCCACCATGACGCGGATCACCGGCTCCGTGCCGGATTCCCGCACCAGAATACGGCCGGTCTCGCCCAATTCTTCCGCAACAGCCTGCACAGCAGCCTGCACTGCGGGATCCTTCTGGGCGGCAGCCTTATCCTTCACCCGCACATTGACCAGCACCTGCGGATAAATGGTCAAACCCTCTGCCAGTTCGCTGAACTTCTTCTTTTTGGCAAGCATGACTTCCATCATTTTCAGGCTGGTGAGAATACCATCGCCGGTGGACGCATACTTGGAGAAAATGATATGACCGGACTGTTCGCCGCCCAAACGGCAGCCGTGCTGCATCATATATTCATAGACGTACTTATCGCCCACTGCCGTTTTGGCATAGCCGATTCCCTGCTCGTCAAAGGCCCGGTAGAGGCCGAAATTGGACATGACCGTGGTGACCACGGTATTGGTCAGCAGAACGCCCCGATCCTTCATGTACTTGCCGTAGATATAGAGGATATGGTCGCCATTGATGACGTTGCCCTTTTCATCCACGCAAAGGCAGCGGTCGGCGTCGCCGTCATAGGCAAAGCCCACATCCAGACCGTTTTCCACCACAAATTTCTGCAGACCTTCGATATGCGTGGATCCGGCATGCAGATTGATATTGGTACCATTGGGATCAGCGTTGATCACATAGGTCTTTGCGCCCAGTGCGTCAAACACAGACTTGGCGATGTTCCATGCGCTGCCGTTGGCACAGTCCAGACCGACCTTCAAGCCCTTGAAGGAATAGATTCCCAGCGAGATCAGATAACCGATGTACCGGTTCCGTCCGGCAACGTAGTCCACCGTGCGGCCGATGTGTTCCCTGACCGCATAGGGGATCTCTTCCCAGCGCTGACCGAACACTTCCAGATTGCCATCCAGATAGGCTTCGATGAGAGAAATGGTCTCTTCGTCCATCTTTTCGCCGTTGCTGTTCATCAGCTTAATGCCGTTGTCATAGAAGGGATTGTGGCTTGCGGAGATCATGATGCCGCAGTCAAAGCTGTCCACCCGGGCCACATAGGCCACGGAAGGTGTGGTGGTCACATGCAGCATGTAGGCATCGGCGCCGGAAGCTACCAGACCGCCGATGAGGCAGTATTCAAACATATAGCTGGAGCGGCGGGTATCCTTGCCGATGACGATCCGGGCAGGGCCATCCTCCCCGCTGCGGCGCTTCTTTTCTCCGTAGTACCAGCCCAGAAACCGGCCCACCCGGTAGGCATGATCGGCAGTCAGGCCGCAGTTGGCCTCGCCGCGAAAACCATCTGTTCCAAAATATTTACCCATGTTCAGATGCTCCTTTACTCAAGTTCGGACTGTCTGCACTTCTGACTGTCCGTTAACAGCATACGCGTGTTTCTCGCACTCGTCCTTGTTTATTATAACGCATGTGTACCAGTATTTCAACCTCACAGAAAATGTGAATGTTGAAATCTCAACACTTATGATGTAGAATAATATCGGTGTGTGAATTTCCCGAAGAGAGGTGTAAACCACATGGCTGCTTTAACGCGGCATCGTATGCTGTTTAAATTGCTTTTGCCCCCGTTCCGGCTGTTTACCAAATGGAAATTCAATTTTTCATGGGAAAGCCTCAAGGATGTGGAAGGGCCGTTTCTTCTGCTTCCCAACCATAATCTGGAGCTGGATCCGGTGGTTGTGGGTGTGGCAGCGGGACAGCATCTTTATTTTGTTGCCAGCGAACATCTGACCCGCAAGGGCTTTGTAACCAAGCTGCTAAACTATTTTCTGCAGCCCATTTACCACCAAAAGGGCCGCGCCGGCGCCCATACGGTAAAAGCCATTCTGAAAACTCTTCGCAGCGGTACCAGTGTATGCCTGTTCCCCGAAGGCAACCGTTCCTTCAACGGCACCACCTGCGCCATCCCCCCCGCCACCGGTAAAATGGCACGGCGCAGCGGCGTAAAGCTGGTAACCTATAAATTTGAGGGTCATTATCTGACCCAGCCCCGCTGGGCCACCACCCTGCGGCGCGGCAGGCTGACAGGCAAAATCGCCCATATCTACACCCCTGAGGAGCTGCAGGCCATGACTGATGAAGAGGTCAATGCCGCCATTATCCGGGATCTCTCCGAGGACGCCTATGAGACTCAGAACCGGGAAATGGTTCCCTTCAAGGGAAAAAGGCTTGCGCTCGGCATGGAAAGCACCATCTTCGCCTGTCCTGCCTGCGGTGCCATCGGCACCCTTCGCAGCAGCAATACCAGCCTGTTCTGCAGCTGCGGCTACCACGCTGACTATGATGTCTACGGCTATCTCACCGACCAAAACGGCGTGCGCTCCACCATTACAGAGCTGGATCGGCGCCAGCAGGCATTGCTGGACGAAAAGCTTGCCGCTGCCGGAGAGGAACCCCTGTTCTCCGATTCCGTTCTACTGCAGACCATTGATGACAATCATGCCATCGTGCAGGAAACACAGGGGCAGCTCACTGCCTATGCCGACCATCTTTGCCTTTGCGGTGAAACCGTGCCCTTCAGCGATCTGCTGGGCATGACCATCTATTCCCGGAACGTGCTGGTGATCCACACGATCTCCGAAAGCCGCCATTTTGAAGTCCGTTCTGATACCGGGTTTTCCGCACTGAAATACCTGTATCTGTATGAGAAAAAGAAAAAGGAGTGTTGATACATGGATTACTCAGCCGCCAATACCCAGTTATGGAACAGTATCATCCAGATCGGCATCATTGCCGCCGCCATTCTGTTGGCCAATGTACTGCGCAGAAAGATCCCCTTCATCCGCAAAAGCCTGATGCCCACTGCCGTTCTGGGCGGTTTTCTGGTACTGCTGGGCAAGTCCCTCGGTCTGATTCCCGTGGATCCGGCATTCTATGAGTTTATCACCTATCACTGCATCGCCATCGGCTTTATTGCCCAGTCTCTTCGCATCCCGGAACGGACGCAGGAGGACAAGGCAGGCCGCATTGGTCTCAAGAGCGGTGCCGTCATCGTCAGTACATATATGATTCAGGCCATTGCCGGTCTGATCATCTCCCTTGCACTGGCCTATACCATCATGCCCGGTCTGTTCAAGGCCTCCGGCATTCTGCTTCCGTTGGGCTACGGTCAGGGCCCCGGTCAGGCCAACAACATCGGCGCTTCCTATGAGAGCCTCGGCTTTGCGGGCGGCCGTGCTTTCGGTTTGGCCATTGCCGCTGCCGGTTATCTCTCCGCCTGCATCGTTGGCGTGTTCTACATGAACTTCCTGAAGCGCAGAGGCCAGCTGCCGGAAACCAACCATGAAGTGATCTCCGGTTCTGTGACCGTGGATACCTTTCAGGACAAAAACGAGATCCCCATTTCCGAATCTCTCGACCGTTTCTCCATGCAGGCCTGTCTGGTGCTGGCCGTATACGGTCTGACCTTTCTCCTTACCTGGGGCATTACTTCCGGTCTGACCGCCATCTCCCCAGGACTGGGCAACACCCTCAATTCCCTGCTGTGGGGCTTCAATTTCATCATCGGCTCTGCCATCGCCATTGGCGTGCGGGTGCTGTTCAAGCATCTGCGCTCCTCCAAGGTCATGACCCGGCAGTATCAGAACAACTACCTTCTGAGCCGACTGTCTGGTCTGGCCTTTGACCTGATGATCGTGGCCGGTATCGGTTCCATCGAAATTTCCAATCTGTCCGGCCTGTGGCTGCCCTTCGTTATCATGTCCGTGACCGGTGCCGTGATCACCCTGATCCACCTGAAGCTGGTCTGCAAGCGTGTCTACGGCAATTACTATTACGAAGGACTGCTGTCCATGTACGGTATGCTCACCGGCACCATCAGCTCCGGCGTTCTGCTGCTGCGCGAAGTGGATCCGCAGCTCAAAACCCCCGCTTCCAACAATCTGGTGCTGGGCAGCAGTTTCGGCATTATGCTGGGTGCTCCGCTGCTGATCCTCGTCAGCATGGCTACCAAATCCGATGCGATGACCTTTTTGGTTCTGGGGCTGGTCATCGTGTACTACTTCCTGCTGCTGGGCATCATCCGCCTGAAACCCAAAAAGAATGCATAAGCATAAAAATCGCTGCAGTTTGGAACTGCAGCGATTTTTTATGCTTTATTTTACACCCAGCTCTTCGGCGGTCGCCAGCTGCATCCCGTGAGCCGTCATCAGCTCCAGGAATTTGGCCTCGTCGGAGATCCGGAATACCATGTAGGCCTTACCCTGCTCCGGGGTGAACAGGGAGTACATATACTCGATATCAATATTGCCTTCAGCCAGAACAGCCAGCACAGGAGCCAGACCGCCGGGCTGATCCGGCACGCCAACCACCAGAACAGGGGTCATGGACAAAATATAGCCATGGGTCAGCAGAATGCCGGTGGCCTTTTCCGCATTGTCCACAATCATGCGCAGCACGCCGTAATCGGCAGTTTCTGCAATGGAGATGGCCCGGAGGTCAATGCCGTTATCAGCGAGGATTTTCGTGATTTCCGCCAGCTGTCCGGCACGGTTTTCCAGAAATACAGAGATTTGATGGATACGCATGTTATTACCTCCTTAGATCTTCCGTTTGTCAATGATACGTACAGCCTTGCCTTCGCTGCGGGCGATAGACTTGGGCGCAACGAGACGAACCTTGGCATAGATGCCCAGCATAACCTTCAAGGCATCCACCAGCTTCTTTTCCATTTCGTAGATCTTTGCCAGAGAGTCGGAGAAGTTTTCGGCGGTCATTTCCACCAGAACCTCCAGTGTATCGGAATGATTGACACGATCCACCACGATCTGATAGTTGGCCTGATAGCCCTGCTCCAGCAGAACAGCTTCGATCTGAGAGGGGAACACATTGACGCCCTTGACAATGAGCATATCGTCGCTGCGGCCCATGGGCTTGGACATCTTCACATGGGTTCTGCCGCAGGAGCACTTTTCCCGGGTCAGTACGCAGATATCGCGGGTACGGTAGCGCAGCAGGGGGAATGCTTCCTTGGTGATGGCGGTGAACACCAGCTCACCCTTGGAGCCTTCCGGCAGCACTTCTTCGGTGACGGGATCGATGATCTCGGCGATGAAGTGGTCCTCATTGATGTGCATACCGGTCTGCTCTTCGCACTCGTAGGCAACGCCCGGGCCGGAGGTCTCCGTCAGACCGTAGATATCATAGGCTTTGATGCCAAGATTCTTCTCGATATCATGGCGCATTTCTTCCGACCAGGCTTCTGCGCCGAAAATACCGGCCTTCAGCTTGATCTTGTCCCGAAGACCAGCCTCGTGGATGGACTCGGCCAGATAGGCGGCATAGGAAGGCGTGCAGCAGAGAATGGTGGATTCCAGATCGGTCATGAACTGCAGCTGCCGCTCCGTGTTGCCGGAGGACATGGGCAGGGTCAGGCAGCCGACCTTGTGAGAACCGCCATGGAGACCGGAACCGCCGGTGAACAGGCCGTAGCCGTAGCAGACCTGTACCACATCTTCTTTGGTACCGCCGGCTGCCACAATGGCTCTGGCACAGCAGTCTTCCCACAGATCGATATCATGCTGGGTGTAGAATGCAACCACCCGCTTGCCGGTGGTACCGGAGGTGGAATGGATGCGGACACATTCGGAGGTGGGCACGCCCTTGAGGCCATAAGGATAGGCATCCCGCAGATCGGCTTTGGACAAAAACGGTAGTTTGTGCAGATCGTCGATGGACTGGATATCGGCGGGGGTCACACCCTTCTCCTCCATCTTCTTACGGTAGTAGGGCACGTTGTCCCACACATGCTGTACCTGCTTCACAAGGCGCTCGTTCTGCAGCGCGACGAGCTGCTCGCGGGGCATGGTTTCAATTTCAGGCTGGTAGTAGTTTGCCATATTTTTCACTCCTATTTGGTGTGCGGAGTCTCTCTTTACAGGGAGGCTGGGTTTGGTTTAACGGGTCAGGCTTCACGGCCCAGCTGGAAGGCCTTTTTGTTCAGTTCCAGGAACTTGGCAGGGACGCTCTTTTCAATGGCGTCCATCCACTCTTCCATGCTAAAATCAAAGTACTTGGACAAGCGGCCCATGAGGACGATGTTGACAGCCTTGGAGGAACCGGCCTCTTCCGCCAGCTTCAGAGCGTCAAAGGCATCCAGATCCACGCCGGCAGCCTGCATTTTGCCTGCCAGATCAGCGGGGTATTCGGCTGCGCCGATGATGACGGGCATGGGGTTGATCTGCTGAGTATTGGCAACGATCTTACCGCCGACCTTCAGATATTCCGTCCAGCGAGCTGCTTCCAGCAGTTCAAAGGACACGATAAAATCGGCCTCGCCCTTATCGATGATGGGAGAATAGACTTTTTGGCCATAACGGACGTAGGTGACCACACTGCCGCCGCGCTGGCTCATGCCGTGGACCTCGGAAACCTTGATATCATAGCCCTTGGTCAGCGGCAGACGGCCCAGCAGCTTGGAGGCAAGCAGAGAGCCCTGTCCACCGACGCCGACGATCATAATGTTCTTCGTTTTCATGCTCAGACCTCCTTGGGCGCCTGCAGGGCGTCGAATTTACACAGCTGGGCGCAGACGCCGCAGCCGGTACAAAGGGTGTTGTCCACCTTGGCAACGCCGTCCACCATGCTGATGGCAGGGCAGCCGATCTTCATGCACATCTTGCAGCTCTTGCACTTTTCAGGATCCACCGTCAGGGGCTTGTTGTGCTTGACATACTTCAGCAATGCGCAGGGGCGGCGGGAAATGATGACGGAAGGCTCATTGGCAGCCAGTTCTTCCTTCAGAACCGTATCGCACTGCTTCAGATCGTAGGGATCCACGACCTGTACCCGCCTAATGCCCACGGCCTTGCAGAGGGTTTCCAGATCGATCTTGGCACAGGGATCCCCCTTCAGATTGTAGCCGGTGGTGGGGTTCTGCTGGTGTCCGGTCATGCCGGTGATGGAGTTGTCCACGATGATGACCGTGGCGTTGGATTCGTTGTAGGCCATGTTGATCAGGCCGGTAACGCCGGAGTGCATAAAGGTGCTGTCACCGATGACCGCAACGGTCTTGTTGTCGGCAGCACCGTTCTGGCTCTTGACAAAGCCGTGGGCGCCGGAGATGGATGCGCCCATGCAGATGGTGGTATCCAGAGCAGCCAGCGGAGGCACAGCGCCCAGCGTATAGCAGCCGATGTCGCCCAGTGCCGTGACCTTGTTCTTGGCCAGGGTGTAGTACAGACCTCTGTGGGGGCAGCCGGCACACATGACAGGAGGACGGGCAGGAATGACGTCGTCAACCTTGGCGCCTTCGGCCGGAATCTCCAGACCCAGCAGCTTTGCCACCTTGTTCTGGCTGAACTCGTCGATGCAGGGGAAGGTATCCTTGCCCACCAGCGGCAGGCTCATGCTGCGGCAGTGATCTTCGATGAAGCCGTCCAGCTCTTCCACCACGCACAGCACACTGACGGACTTGGCAAAGTCACAGATCAGCTTCTTGGGCATGGGCCAGATCATACCCAGCTTCAGCACGGGATATTTGTCGCCGCAAACTTCCTTCACATACTGATAGGAAGTGGAGGATGTGATAATGCCGATCTTGTGATCCTCGCCCTCCTCCACACGGTTGACAGAGGAAGTCTCTGCCCATTCGGTCAGCTTGCGGGTACGCTCCTCCACGATGGGGTGGCGGCGCTTGGCATTGCCGGGCATCATGATGTACTTCTGGGGGTTCTTTTCGTATGTTTTGGTGACTTCGACACGTTCGCCGGGTTCCACCACGCTCTGGGAGTGGGACACGCGGGTGCACATCTTCAGCAGCACAGGAGTATCAAACTCTTCGGAGATCTCATAAGCCAGCTTGGCAAAGGCCAGCGCCTCGGCAGAGTCGGAAGGCTCCAGCATGGGGATCTTGGCAGCTCTGGCGTAGTGGCGGGAATCCTGCTCGTTCTGGGAGCTGTGCATACCGGCGTCATCAGCCACGCCGATGACCATACCGGCATTGGCGCCGGTGTAGGAAATGGTGAACAGCGGATCGGCAGCCACGTTCAGGCCCACGTGTTTCATACCGCAGAAGCTGCGGCGGCCTGCCAGACAGGCGCCAAAAGCGGCTTCCATGGCAACCTTTTCATTGGGGGCCCATTCCGCATAGACTTCGGAATACTTGGCGATGGTTTCGGTGATCTCGGTACTGGGCGTACCGGGATAGCTGGATACAAAGCTGCATCCGGCTTCATAGAGGCCTCTGGCAACGGCTTCGTTGCCGAGCATCAACGTTTTCATATGAAATTCCTCCTTGGAATGTTCTACAGATTTGAAGGTACCAAAGCCTCCCCTGTGCAAGGGGGGGTGGTAAAAATCCATTTGATTTTTGTCGGAGGGGTTGTAAACAAAACAATCCCTCAGTCAAAATCAGCTCTGATGCGCTGATTTTGCCAGCTCCCTTTACACAAGGGAGCCTTGAGCGCTGCCGCGCCAGTACAGATCACTCGCTTATCAATAAAAAAGCCCTCTGCAAACCATGCAGAGGACGAGAAATCTCCCGTGGTACCACCTCAGTTTACCGCGCAAAGCGGCCTCTCGAATCCTAACAGATCCTTAGCGCAGTATCGGGCGCACCCGTTCTCCCCTACTCCCGGTTCAGGAAGACCCCTCAGAAAGGAATTCGGCACCACCGTTTCACTGCCTTACAGCACCCGGCAGCTCTCTGCGGAAACAAGCGATGCGTACTGGTTTTCATCATCGGGTTTTTCTGTTCTTGGATAGTTTATCACTTTTCACTGTTAAAGTCAATCCCTGTTTTCGATAAAATCCCCCGCCGGAGATTTCCGGAAATCTCCGGCGGGGTGAACGGAACATCAATTCTCGTGGTTTCCGATGGAATCGGTGACGGGAACCATGACTTTTTTATCGTAGCAGGAGAACACATCGTCCACCAGCTTCTTATCAGGTGCCTTGGTGAAGAGGCTGACCACCGGCACGATCACCAGACCTGCCAGCATGCAGAATGCACCGGCATTGATGGGAGACTGGAGAATGGGTGGGAACAGGGACTTTACCACCACATTGGCCAGCATGACAATGGTGGAGAACACGAAACAAACCCAGACGGATGCCTTGCTTGTCCGCTTCCAGTACAGACCATAGAGGAAGGGAGCCAAAAATGCACCGGCCAGTGCGCCCCAGGAAACACCCATAAGCTGTGCGATGAAGGTCACGCTGGATTTGTACTGGACAATTGCAAGCACCACAGAAATGGCAATGAACACCACGATGAGCAGGCGCATGATCAGAAGCTGTTTCTTTTCATTCATGTTTTTGACCAGACTTCCCTTGATAAAGTCCAGCGTCAGCGTGGAGCTGGAGGTCAGCACCAGAGAGGACAGGGTGGACATGGACGCAGCCAACACCAGCACCACCACCAGAGCGATCAGAACCGTGGGCAGACCGGAGAGCATGGTGGGAATCACAGAGTCATAACCGTTGGCGGCGATATCGATCTTATCAGAGAACAGTCTGCCGAAGCCGCCCAGAAAGTAGCAGCCGCCTGCAACCAGAGCCGCAAAGATGGTGGAAATAATCATGCCCTTGTTGATGGACTTTTCCGACTTGATGGCATAGAACTTCTGCACCATCTGGGGCAGACCCCAGGTGCCGAGAGAGGTCAGCAGAACCACACCCAACAGATTGACCGGATCGGGGCCAAAGAAGGAATTGAACACGCCGGGAGCATCGGAGACAGTGGGATCGGACACCTGAGACAGGCCGTTCAAGGCTTCCAGAAAGCCGCCCTGACTCTTGAGCACCGCAGCAATGACGGCAATGATGCCTACGATCATAATGATGCCCTGAATGAAATCGTTGATTGCCGTAGCCATATAGCCGCCAACAATGACATAAATACCAGTCAGAACTGCCATGGCAATGACGCAGACGGAGTAATCGATCTCAAAAGCCATACCGAACAGGCGGCTCAAACCGTTGTACAGAGAAGCCGTATAGGGGATCAGGAAAATGAAGATAACGGCAGAAGCTGCCAGCTTCAGAGACTTGCTGCCGAAGCGGCCCTCAAAGAACTGAGGCATGGTGGCGCTGTCCAGATGCTGGGTCATGACACGGGTGCGGCGTCCCAGAATACTCCAGGCCATCAGGGAACCGATCAAAGCATTACCAATGCCTGCCCAGGTGGCGGCAATGCCGTATTTCCAGCCGAACTGACCTGCATAGCCCACAAAGACAACGGCAGAGAAGTAGGAAGTGCCATAGGCAAATGCGGTCAGCCAGGGGCCAACACTGCGGCCTCCCAGAACAAAGCCGTTGACGTCCGTAGAGTGCTTCCGGCAATACAACCCTACGCCGACTGTGACACCGAAGAATACAACCAGCATTGCAATTTTGATAAACATATCCATACTATGTACTTCCTTTCTTTATTTTCGTTGAATAATTCCAACATTTTTTCTGAAAACGGGAATAAGAATTGGGCGACCGTAAGGTCGCCCTTACGACGTTGAACGATATTAACCGGTGATCTGTGCTTCCACCAGACGGCCCTTGCAATACTTTTCACGCAGCACAGGCTTTTCGATCTTTCCGGTGGGGTTTCTGGGCACCTTGTCGAAGATGATCTTCTTGGGGCGCTTGTAGCGGGGCATTCCGGAGCAGAAGGCATTGATCTCGTCCTCCGTGCAGGTCACGCCTTCCTTGATCTCGATGATGGCCGCCGCGATTTCGCCCAGACGGGGGTGGGGCAGGCCGATGACCGCCACGTCCTTGATCTTCTCGAAGCCGCGGAGGAAATCTTCGATCTGAACGGGATACAGGTTCTCACCACCGGAGATGACCACATCCTTTTTCCGGTCGACCAGATAGATGAAGCCGTCCTCATCCTCGCGTGCCATATCGCCGGTGTAGAGCCATTCGCCGTGGAGGACTTCGTCGGTGGCTTCCTTGTTCTTGTAGTACTCCAGCATGACGCCGGGGCCCTTCAGTGCCAGCTCGCCCACATCGCCCTGCGCCACCTCTTTGCCGGAGGGATCGATGATCTTGGTCTGCCACAGATAGCCTGCCTTGCCGATGGCGCCGACCTTGTGGATGTTCTCCACACCCAGATGGACCGCGCCGGGGCCGATGGACTCGGACAGGCCGTAGTTGGTATCGTAGGCATGGTTGGGGAAGATCTTCTTCCAGCGCTTGATCAGGCTGGGCGGCACCGGCTGTGCGCCGATGTGCATGAGCCGCCACTGATCCAGATAGTAGTCGCCCAGATTGATCTTGCCCGCTTCAATGGCATCCAGCATATCCTGTGCCCACGGCACCAGCAGCCAGACGATGGTGCACTTTTCTTCGGTGACAGCCCGGAGGATCCACTCCGGCTTGACGCCGCGGAGCAGCACTGCCTTGGAGGCGGAGAGCAGAGAGCCGAACCAGTGCATCTTGGCGCCGGTATGATACAGGGGCGGGATGCAGAGGAACACATCCTCCCGGCTCTGGCTGTGATGGTTCTGCTCCACCTTGCAGGAAGAAATCAACGCACGGTGATTATGCAGAATGGCCTTAGGGAAGCCGGTAGTGCCGGAGGAGAAATAGATGGCAGCCAGATCCTCTTCCTCCATGATGATGGGAGGTGCGCTGGAGGAGCAGTAGCTCATGAGCCGCAGGCAGTCCTCCGTATATTCAGGGCCGTTCTTGCCCACATAGAACATCTTTACATGGGAGACCGCTTCGGCAATCAGATCCATCCGGGATACAAATTCCGGCCCAAAGATCAGCATATCCACATCCGCCAAATCCAGACAGTACTGAATTTCATCGCTGGAATAGCGGAAGTTCATGGGAACCGCAATGCAGCCGGCCTTCAGAATACCAAAGTACAGCGGCAGCCACTCCAGACAGTTCATCAGCAAAATGGCGACCTTGGTGCCTCTTTTCAGGCCGCGGCTCAGCAGCAGGTTGGCAAACCGGTTGGCTCGGCGGTCAAAATCCTTCCAGCTCATTTCACGGCGGTAGGGGGCGTCGGGATTGGCGTTTTCGATCAGGTTGAAATCCCGCCAGGTGACGGCATTGTCCCGCTCCTCAGAGGGGTTGATCTCCACCAGAGCAACCTCATTGCCGTAAAGTCTTGCATTTCGTTCCAGTAATTCCGTAATAACCATATTGTTTCTCCTTCATTTTGGGGGTAAAAAAGAAAACGTCCTCTGCTTTCGCAGAGGACGAGAAATTCCCGTGGTACCACCTCAGTTTACCGCATCATGCGGCCTTATCGAGCCCCATCAGGCTCCGGCGCTTTATCGGGCGCACCCGTCATTCCCTACTGTCAGTTCAGGAATGCCGCTCAGGAAGGTATTCCAGCATCCCCGACCCACTGCCTTGCACCAACCGGCAGCTCTCTGCGGTGTCCCATGGATGTGTACTTGGTTCCATCATCGCGTTGTTTTATCCTCCATTACTTTAGCACTTTTAAGTCCTAAAGTCAATCATCATTTTTCACTATTTTCCTGCGTCTTTTCCTTTTTCTCTTGTACGGTTTTCCAATTAAACCGTCCGGATTTCCTTGTCAGCCGCAGCAACTCCTGCTGTGCCTCAGTTGTGAGGGCATCGGGCTGCATACGCCAGACCCAGTTGTTCTCCACAGTTCCGGGCGTATTGATCCGTCCTCGGTTGTCCATGCCCAGCACATCCTGCAGGGGCAGAACGCAGGTCTTGCCCACACTCAGCATGGCAAGGCGCAGCATCTTCCGCCACAGCTGATCATCAGGAGTCGTCCGATCATCCAGATACTCCCGAACCAGCGCCAGTTCTTCCGGCTTCAGCCCTGCCAGCCAACCTGCCATGGTCTCATTGTCATGGGTACCGGTGTAGACGAAGCAGTTTGTATCATAGTTGTGGGGCAGATACTCATTGGCTGCATCGGTATCCTCTGCGTCAAATGCAAATTCCAGCACCTTCATATTTGGATAACCGCTGTCCTTCACCAGCTTGCGAACGGAATCGGTCATGTAGCCCAGATCCTCCGCCATGATGGCGCACTTGCCCAGCTGTGCCTCGATATGACGGAACAGATCCATACCGGGGCCCGGTTCCCAATCACCGGTCAAAGCCGTTTCGCTGTCGGCAGGGATGGAATAATACTCGTCCAGACCGCGGAAGTGATCCACCCGCACCACATCATAGAGCCTGAAGCTCTGACGCATCCGGGATACCCACCATGCATAGCCGGTCTGTTTCATGTAATCCCAGCGGTACAGGGGATTACCCCAGAGCTGACCGTCGGCAGAGAAGTCATCGGGAGGACAGCCTGCCACCGCCGTAGGCATGCCATTCTCATCAAGTTGGAACTGCTCCGGATGGGCCCAGACGTCGGCGCTGTCCAGAGAGACATAAATGGGGATATCGCCAACGATCTGAATATGCTTTTGGTTGGCATAGTCCTTCAGCTTTAGCCACTGGCGGTAGAAGGTAAACTGCAGATATTGATAAAACTCCACCTCAAAGTACAGCTCCCGCCGGTAATAATCCAGCGCAAAGCCCCAGTGGAGCCGGATATCCTCGGGCCATTCAAACCAAGGCTGCTCGGAGAAGAAATCCCGCACTGCCATAAACAGGGCATAGTCCGCCAGCCACCAATGATTTTCCTGTAAAAACTGCAGATACTCGGCATTTTTGCTGATATCGCTGCGCTCATAAGCCTTCCGCAGCAGCTTCAGGCGGTTGTCATGGAGCTTTTCATAGTCGATCCGCTCCGGATCGCTGCCGAAATCTGCCTGATCGCACTCTGCTTTGGTCAGAAGGCCCTCTTCGATCAGATCCTCCAGTGAGATCATATAGGGATTGCCCGCAAAGGCAGAATAGGCCTGATAGGGAGAATCGGCAGAGCCGCCGTAGCCGGTAGGACCGAGGGGCAGAATCTGCCAATAGGTCTGACCGGCTGCTGCCAGCCAGTCCACAAAATCATAGGCTTCCCGGGAAAAGCAGCCAATTCCGTAGCGGGACGGCAAGCTGAACACGGGCAGCAGAACACCGGATGAACGATTCATATTCTTTCTTCCTTGTTGCATAGTTTTTGTTATTTTATCACGAACCTCACCCGTTGACAAGTTTTCCCGGAAAGAATACAATAACAACAACACTTTTCCGGGAGGAATTTCATATGAAACGGGAAATCCATGCCTTTGACTACGCAGAAACCATTCTGAAGGAGGTGGGCAAAGCCGCCCTGCTGACCACCAAATCCGGAGATAATGTCAATTCCATGACCATCGGCTGGGGCACCATGGGCGTGGAATGGAACAAGCCCATCTTCATTGCCTAGGTGCGGCAGCACCGCTTTACGTGGAAGCAGCTGCAGGAAAATCCGGAATTCACCGTCAACATCCCCATGGACGAAAACGAAAAGCAGATCCTTCGTTACTGCGGCAGCAAATCCGGACGGGATACGGACAAGATTGCCGATCTGGGACTGACACTGGTGGAGCCCTCCGTGATCTCTGTGCCGGGCATCAAAGAGCTGCCCCTGACGCTGGAATGCCGGGTGCTGTACCGGCAGTCGCAGGAGCCCAACTCCATCCCCGAGGTACTGCGGAAGAAATTCTATGCGGACAACGTCCCCGGCGACTATCACGACGCCTTCTATGGTGAGATCGTCGCGGCCTATATTGCGGAATAATACACAGCCGGTCGGTTTCCCGACCGGCTGCAGAGACTATCGAAAAAAACGTGTCATTCCGAGGAGGGCGTACGCCCGACGTGGGAATCCGTTTTCAGAACGATTCCAATCACAGAAATATATTGAGGAGAACGGATTGCCACGCCCGTTCCGGGCTCGCAATGACGGACTTTATTGAAATACTCCTCAGCCGGTCGGTTTCCCGACCGGCTGTTCCTATCTTTATCTCGCATTCTTGTAGATGGCGATCATATCCTCCACCTGCAGGGGCATCACATCTCCGGAGGGGCCGCAGCAGGCAGCATAGCAGCTCTTTGCCATGTGCTCGATCTGGGCATCGGTGGGTTCCACACCCAGCTCCCGCAGATTGGTAGGCATATGGATGCTGCGGAAGAAGTTTTCCATGGCGGTGATACCGGCTTCCATGGTGGCCTGCTCTTCGCCTGCCTCCACACCCATGACGTTGACGGCAAACTTCACGAACCGATGGGGCGCCTTGCCGCAGACATATCTTGCCCAGCTGCCCCAGACAGCCGCCAGACCGGCGCCGTGGGCCACATCAAACAGGCCGCCCAGCTCGTGCTCCAGCATATGGCTGGACCAGTCACCGCCGCCGGTACCGCAGCCGGTGAGGCCGTTGTGGCTCAAAGAGCCCGCCCACATGATCTCGGCCCGTGCCGCATAATGCATGGGATCATCCCGCAGAATCAGAGCATACTTCATGACGTTTCTCAGCAGCGCTTCGCTGATGCCGTCGGTCATTTCCATATTGTCCTGCCCGTTGAAATACCGCTCCATGGTGTGCATCAAGATATCGCACACACCGCTGGCGGTCTGATAGTCCGGCAGGGTCATGGTCAGTTCGGGGTTCATCACCGCGAACTTGGGACGGCACAGGTCATCGTCATAGGCGCGCTTGACGCCGCCTTCGTCCTTGGTGATGACGCTGCCGCAGCTCATTTCGCTGCCGGCTGCCGCAATGGTCAGCACTGTGCCAACGGGCAGGCAGGCCTCTGCCATACGGGTATGCTCATAAAAGTCCCACACATCGCCCTCATTTGCCACGCCGTACGCGATGGCCTTGGCAGAATCGATGGTGCTGCCGCCGCCGACAGCGAGGATGAAATCCACGCCTTCCGCACGGCACAGCTCGATGCCCTCATAGACCTTGGACAGTCTGGGGTTGGGCACCACGCCGCCCAGGGACACATAGGCAACACCTGCTTCACACAGTGCGGCTTCAATGCGGCCGATCAGGCCGGAACGGACAGCGCTGCTGCCTCCATAGTGGATCAGAACCTTTTTGCAGCCCTGCTCCTTGACCAGTGCGCCCACCTGTGCCTCTGCGCCCTTACCGAACACGACCTTTGTGGGGGTATAGTATGCAAAATCCAGATACATATTGTGAAACCTCCATATTGTTTTTCTTATTTTACCACATGAAAATCCGTTTTTCCATCCCCATTCCGCATTTGTTCTTTACACCTTTCCGCAATCCCGGTATAATAGTTCCGAAAAAGAAAAAAGGAGGCTGAATCGTTTGAATTTCAGTACCAACAGTACATTTCTCTACTGTATTGCCGCCGCGGTCATTGTATTCGTGCTGGCACAGTCCGTATTCTTTCTGGTGCGGGCCTACCGACGGGGCAGAGAACTGGGAATGGACGCAAAAAAGCTGAGAAAAACCGTCCTTTCCACCACCGTCTTTACCATCGCGCCTGCCATCTCCATTCTGCTGGGCGTGGTGACCCTCAGTAAATTTCTGGGCATTCCCCTGCCGTGGATCCGGCTCAGTGTCATTGGCGCCTTGACCTATGAGCTGCCTGCCGCCACCTCCACCGCCACAGCACTGGGCATTTCCCTGTCCGAAATGGTCACCGATCCCAAGGTCTACACCGCCATTGCATGGGTCATGACGCTGGGTATTCTGCCCAGTATCGTGCTGACTCCCATTCTGATGAAGAAGATCCAGGGCGGTCTGGTCAAGATCAAAAACAAGGACAGCAAATGGGGCGACATTTTTATGACCTCCCTGTTCCTCGGTATGATCTCCGCCTTCCTCGGCATGGTCTTTGGCGATATCCGCAGCGGACTGGAGGGTTGGATCCCCATCTTTGTCCTGCTGGTTTCCGCTGCCATCATGGGAATCTGCGGCCTGCTGATCAAAAAGTGCAAAATGGAATGGCTGGAGACCTATGCCATGGCCATCTGCATGCTGGGCGCCATGATCTTCGCCTGCATCATCACGCCCGTCATCGTATAAGGAGGTGCCGAAATGAGTAAATATATGAGAGATACCGACCGCTACGGCAAGCTCTGGATCTGGAGCGCCGTGGTCGTGGTTCTGATGGTTCCCGTGGCAGCCTGCCTGTACTACAACGCGTGGCCGGAGCTGAACGGCGTTCTGAAGGGTCTTTTGGGTGTTGCGCCCATCTACTGGACGGTCGGCGCCATTGAAGTCATCACCTACACCCCCATGCTGGGCACCGGCGGCACCTATCTGGCCTTTGTCACCGGCAACCTGACCAGTCTGAAGGCTCCCAGCGCATTGACCGCCATGGAGAATATGGGCGTCAAGGCCGGTACGGAGGAAGGCGAAGTGGTCTCCACCATCGCCATTGCCACCTCATCCATTGTCACCACACTGGTGCTGGTGGTGGGCGTGTGCATTCTCTCCGCCATATCTCCCATTCTGGATTCTCCCGTTTTGAAGCCTGCTTTTGACAACATCCTGCCTGCCCTGTTCGGCGGTCTGGCAGTGGTCTATGTGAGCAAGAACTGGAAGCTGGCTCTGGCACCCCTGATCTTCATGGTGGTGCTGTTCCTTGCCGTGCCGTCTCTTTCCAGCTCCGTGGGCGTTCTGGTTCCTGTAGGCATTCTGGTCACGCTGGGTGTGGGCAGAATGCTGTATAAGAAGGGATGGATCTAATGATCGGTTATCTCGTTCTTGCGGCAGCGGTTATGCTGCTTGCGATTCTTCTGATCCGTACGATCCGCTTCCGTCCGGCTCCCCTGCCGGAGATTTCCGAAGCTCCCGTGGAAACACACAAAGAAAAAATCGTCCGGGATATGCAGGATATGATCCGCTGCAAAACCGTCTCCAACCGGGATCCCGCTCTGATGGATCTGACCGAATTCATAAAATTCCAACAGCTGCTGGAGGATCGCTTTCCTCTGATTCACCGGCACTGCACACTTCGGCACATCGGTTCCACCGGACTGCTGTATCATCTGCCCGGGAAATCCAGTGAAAAAGCAGGCGTCTGCATGGCTCACTACGATGTGGTGCCTGCAGACGAAAGCCTCTGGAGCAAGCCCGCATTCGATGGAATTCTGGAAAACGATACGATCTGGGGCCGCGGTACACTGGATACCAAAGCGACCCTCTGCGGCGTCATGGAGGCGCTGGAAGCCCTCCTTGCCAAGGGTTATACGCCTTCCCATGATCTGTATCTCAGCTTTTCCGGCGAAGAAGAGGTGGACGGCAATGACTGCCTGCAGATCGTGGAATGGTTCCAACAGCAGAACATTACTCCCGACTGGGTGGTAGACGAGGGCGGCGCCGTAGTGGATCACGTATTCCCGGGCTATAATGGCTCCTGCGCCCTGGTTGGCATTGCGGAAAAGGGCGGCTTCAATGTGGAATTCTCCATGCATTCCAACGGCGGTCATGCCTCCACACCTCCCGCAAAACAGCTGTTGGGCCATCTGAGCCGTGCGCTGCTGCGGGTGGAAAAAAATCACTTCCCCTTCCAGCTGACCAAGCCTGTGCTGGAAATGTTTGATACGGTGGGGCGGCATTCCAATTTCCTCTTCCGGATGATTTTCGCCAACCTTTGGCTGTTCAAGCCGGTGCTGAACCTGATCGGCAAGCTGTCCGGCGGTGAACTAAACGCTATGATGCGGACAACCGTCGCGCTGACCTGCTTTGAAGGCAGCAAGGCGTACAACGTCCTGCCTCCCCATGCGTACTTTACAGCCAATCTGCGGCTGCTGGGTGATGACAGCAAGGAAACCGCCATAAACCACCTGAAAAAAGCCGTAAAGAATGAGCAGATTACCGTCACCGGTCTGGGCGGCATGAACCCCTCTCCCTGCTCCGATACCGATTGCGAAGGTTGGCAGCTGCTCTGCACCGCCATTCGTCAGACATGGCCGGAGGCTGTGGTCTCCCCCTATCTGATGATGGCCTGCAGCGACTCCCGCCATTATAACCGCATCACAGACAAGGTCTACCGCTTCTCTGCCATGCAGCTGAGCAAGGAAGAGCGCGCCATGATCCACGGCAATGACGAGCGAATCCCCGTAGACACACTCCTGACCACAGTCGCCTTCTACACCAGACTGCTGCAGCAATGGTAAAAAAATAATGTTCGGCTCCGCCGGACACCTTCATTGTCAATTGTCAATTATCAATTGTCAATTAAAAAAAGAACTAACCCCTTTTGACTGTCTCTGTTCTCCAGTCAAAAGGGGTTCCCGAGGGTGCTCCGCTCCCTCGCGTGCGGCCTGCAGGTTTCTGCAGGCCTTTTGATTGAACGCGCAGGGGGTCTTACCCCCTGCACACATCCCCCGCTGCTCTATCCCGCAGCCTTTTCCATGATACCAGATACTTTTTCACAAAGAACTAACCCCTTTTGACTGTCTCTGTTCTCCAGTCAAAAGGGGTTAGTTCTCTGTTATCTTGATATCTAACATCATTGGTTACCTCTCATTTCTGCAGGATCAGACGCCGCCGTTTTCCTTCTCCTCTGTTTTCACCGTGCCCAGTTATTTTCTTTCTCGCTTTGGTAGGAGACGTTTTTCCGATGAGTTCCGTTTGGAGATCCGGCTCTTGTCTGTTGGCTCATTGGGGTTTCCATTGAGCCGGGGCTTACTTTTTCATTGGTATCACCCTTTCGTTGTCTATATATTATCACCGAAAACCCACTTTTTCAAGATGTAATATTGTACAATATGTACAGTTTCGTTTTTTGCAAATCGCAGATTTTACCTTCTGTGCGTTGACAGCAGACATATGTCTGTGATATGATGAAAATAATGGGCGGCCTTTCAGGCTGCCCATTTTGGCTATGAAATATATTCCATGGGATTGACGGTGGCACCGTTGATGTAGATCTCAAAGTGCAGGTGCGGGCCGGTGGAAATACCGGTGGAACCCACATAACCGATGACCTGCCCCTGCGTGACCGTATCGCCTACCGACACCACATATTTGGTCATATGCCCATAAAAACTGCCGTAGCCGCCGCCATGGCTGAGGGTCACATGGTTGCCGTACCACTTATTGCTGCCGCATTCCGACACGGTTCCAGCGGCCATGGCCACAATGGGTGTATTCATAGGAACTGCCAAATCCACTCCGGTATGGAATTTTCTTATTTTTTCCGTCGGATGAATACGCCAGCCATAGGCGTCGGTGACACTGCCGCCGGAAACGGGCCGCAGGAACCCGCTGCCGGATGTTGTACCGGAACTGCCGCCGGCGGCATTTTCCTTGTTCAGCTGTGCCAGACGCGCCGCTTCCTCGGCCGACAAGGCGCGGTCATAGGCCGCCTGCGCCTCCATCAGTTCTTTCTGCATGGCTGCCTCCTGCTCAAGAATATCCGCATAGGCATCCGACAGAGAATCCATTTCCGCTTTCAATGCCTTCAGGCAGGCATCGGCGGTCATACGCTGCTGCTCCAACTCCTGTTCCAGAACAGTCAGCTTTTCCTGAATCTGCTTTTGTGCCTGCAGATCCATCTGCAGCAGCTCCCGCTCCCATTCCACATGGTCTGCCGCTTCCCGCAGGGCTTCCATCATCTTCTGATCTGCCCGGGCAACTTCCTTAATTGCATTGATCCGATCCAACAGGTCGGAAAAGCTCTTTGCCTGAAAGAGAACCTCCCAATAGGAGATTTTACCCCGCTCCTCCATGGCCCGGAGCCGGGTTTTATACTGTTCATATTTCGCCTCGTATTCCTGCTCTGCCGCTTCCAGTTCCCTCTGCTTTTCTGCGATCAGGAGGCTGTATTGCAGGATCTGTTCGGCCACATTCTCAATTTCCAGCTCTGTCTGCCGGATCTTCCGGTCAATATCGTATTTCTGATCCACCACAGACTGTGTTTCAGCGGCATTCTGGTTCAGTTCTTTCTCCAAGGCCTGCCCCTGCTCCTGAAGCGCATCCGCCTGTGCTTTCAGTGCATCCAGTTCATTTCTAAGCTCGCCAGATGATTTCGCGCAAATGCTCCCCATTGCCAGACACACCACCAGAACAAACAGCAAAACTTTTTTCATCGTTATCACCCTTTCACGGGTATAGACGACAAACAATCAAAAAACGTTGCCAAAAAGCCGGCCTTTGCAGGCCGGCTTTTTGGCGTATTTCTTACATCTGAGCCAGAGCAGCTTCAAACTTCTCGATGCAGACATCCAGAACAGCTTCGCTGGTGACCAGAGGCAGCTTCAGCAGAACTGCAGGGGGGCAGTTTGCCTTGTACAGCTGTGCGCTGACGTCGATGCACATGCCGTTGACGACCTTGGCGAACTCGGCAGCGGCCTCCACAGTCTGGAAGTGAATGGCAGCCAGATGTGCCAGACCCTCGATCTTGTCGATCTGAGCGGGATACTTGGCAGCCAGCTCGTTCAGCTTGCTCTCGATCAGAGCGCCCATAGCCTCGATCTCAGCACCGTTCTCGCGGACATATTCCATGGTCAGCAGGTATGCCAGGCTGGCCAGTTCTTCCTGACCGTTGGTGACCAGAGCGCCGAACTGGTTCAGGCTGTCCATCTCATAGGTGGTGATGACCTTAGAAGCAGGATACTCGCCGCCGGGGAAGCCCTTGCCGATGATGACGAAGTCGGGCTTCAGGCCGTACTCGCGGAACAGGAACATGCCCTTGTACCACATGCAGGACTGGATCTCGTCGGACAGGGTGGGAGTGTCATACTGTGCAGCCAGAGCATAAGCGCCCTGCAGGAACTCCTTGGTCAGGCGGATGCCGCCATAGTTCATGAGGATGATCTCATGCATGAAGCCGGCAGTCTTGTAGTTGCCTTCGTTGTACATCTTGATCTTTGCTTCAAAGTCAGCCAGATCGTTGGGCTTAACAGGAACTACCTTGTACAGGCCGGCGTTCTCGCAGACACCACGGAACTCGGGCCACATGCCGCGCAGGGTCTGAGCGAAGATGGTGGTGCCGTGGTAGTTAGCCTCGGGGCCGCCGTCGTTGTCCTGCATGATCATGAAAACGGGGGTCTTGCCGGCGTACTTGGGCTCGCCAAAGGTCTTGTCCAGACGGTAGAAGCGGGTCAGCATCATCTTCAGAGCAGCTTCCACAGCCAGAGAGCCGGTTTCCAGGCTGATCAGACGGTTCAGAACCTTGGGTTCCTTGGAAGCGATGATGGCATCCAGCTCAGCACCGCGCTCGGTGATGCCATTGGCGTCCATGACGATCTGCTCTTCCATGCGGCGGGTGATGTAGCCGCGGGTGTTGTTGTGGGTAGCATTCAGGATGCCCAGCTGACGGCCCTTGGTGACCAGCTTATAGCCGGGGAAGTTGTGGCCCAGAGGGATGTGATAGTGCTCGGACTTGGCAGCGATGTAAGCGCGGCCGTCCTGACCCACACGGACGGTACCCATACCGCCGATGGGGGAAGCATTGACATGGGTGGCCTTGCGGAAGGATTCGGTGGGAGCACCAACCAGATCATTCACGAAGGGGTTGACGACCTGCTGGCCAACCTTGGCAGCCATGGCGTCGGCGCGGGCAGCAAAGCAATCGGGATAGAAGTCGACCTTGTCAGTGGCCAGAGCCTTGGCCTCAGCGGGATCCAGACCCAGCAGGGCAACAGCGGTTTCCTGGACAGCATCCATATAGGGCTTGCCCAGCATATCTTCCAGGGAACGGGAAATATTCTTCAGCATATTTATATTCTCCTTCATTAAAATTCAACGTGCTTGTTGTATTCCAGCAGTTCGCTCAGAGGCATATCGTCTCTGGGAATGAACTTACGCAGATAATCGGTGCTCCAGCCCAGCTTGTGCAAGCCCTGATAACCGATATCCTTGGTGCTCAGGTACAGCTCCTGGATCAGGTAGATGTGATCGCAGCGCTCAGGCATGGTGGGATCCTCGGGCTGATCGTAGGCTTCCTTCAGGGCGCGCAGGATCTTGACGGGATGGATGATGCCATCCTCGTTGGCCTCGGGAGAGAAGGGCGCATGACCGGAGGACTTGCCGTTGGTCTGCTGCAGATGGACCGTGGGAGACCAGCAGCCCAGTTCCTTGAGCCACTGATAGCAGTCATTGTCCTTCTCTTCGGAGAACAGGTGACCGTTCTCCTGCACATCCTCCAGAATGGCCTGAATGGTTTCCTTGCGCAGGGTGTCACGGCCTGCCTTGCGTTCGCCGGTGAACAGATCCTGTGCCTTCAGGCTGCCCAGCCACAGGGGGATGTAGCCATCCTGGCAGTAACGGGCAAAGCCCTTGACCAGCGTCTCTTCGGTGGGACGCAGATAGAAGGGGCAGTGATGACCCACGTCCTCGGTAACATACAGAGGATAGTGGCCGTCCTTCAGGGTCTGCTGCATCAGGCGGCGCATGCTGGCAATGGTGAAGGGAGGCTGATGGGGGGTGTACATCTGCTCCAGCGCCACATGCTTCACGCCATACTTTTTGGCCTGATCGCCAACGCGGTTCATGCAGTCATACACATTGCGTCCCATTTCTTCATAGCGGGCCTTGTTGTACAGGATCTCTTCGGGAACACCATGGACAAAGTAGCCCACATCGGCGCCGATGGCGCCGGAGATGCGCATATACTCGTCAAACCAGCCATCCACATAGTAATCGCGGATGCGGGCATCGGGATGGGCAAAACCGGCCGTATCATAGGTGGAGTCATTGGAGTACATCATGACCACCTGCACGCCGTGCTTGGCCTTCTGCTCGTTGACTTCCTCGATCCACTGATCGTGGCAGGCCTTGGGGGTCAGCAGAGGCTCGATCTCCAGATCGGCCACGCCTTCCACGTACTTCATGCCCATTTCGCGGATCACACGGGCCCACTCAGAGGGGGTGACCCAGCGCTTCAGGGCAAAACAATTGTCAATACCAATGGAAATTTTCGGATCCATATTCGGTCCTCCTGTTTTCATTGCAGATTAAAGCGAAACGATGGTCTTTTCCTTCTGGGAACGCAGAGCAGCGGTGTGCAGCTTGTGGGAGATGATGCTTTCCTCGGGACGGAAGCAGCCGAATTCCACTTCCTGACCGTCGATTTCCTTCAGGAAGGAAGCCCACATCTGCAGCATGGAGTCAGCAAAGCCGAACTCGAAGATGGCGCCGGTGGCGGTGGGGAACTGGGGCTTGTTGCCGACAACAACGCGGCACCATGCCTGCTCAGCGCCCATCTGCTGGGAGAAGTAGAAGGCGTTGGGGTCATCGGAGGAGAACTTCACGGAGGACTTCATGCCATAGACTTCCAGATACCAGTCGTTGGTAGCGCCGGGCTTCATGCGCTTCATTTCCAGAGTCATGGGGAATTCGTTGCCGTCGGCATCCTTCACATCGCAGACCAGAGTGGCGTTGTCCCAGGTCTCGCAGGGAGCCATGCCGCCCTTGCCGTCGGGGCGCTCGGTGACGTACTTGCACAGCTTGGCGCAGACGTTCTGGGGGATCCAGCCCATACGGAAGGGAACGTGCTCGGTGTGAATGCCCAGGTCGCCCATGCAGCCGTACTCACCGTTGACACCGATGATACGCTTCCAGTTGATGGGCTTGTTGGGATCCATATCGGAGGAGTGGTTCAGACCGGCGTTGACTTCCAGAATGCGGCCGACCTTGCCTTCCTTGATCCAGGAGATCAGCTTCTGGCAGGCGGGATAGAAGGGGAACTCGGAGGCGCAGCGGACCACGGAGTTGGGATGACGCTTGCATGCCTCGATGATGGCGTTGTTGGCATCCTGATCCATGCCGAAGGGCTTCTCACCCAGGAAGTGCTTGCCGGAGTCGATGATATCAACGTAGATCTGCTTGTGCAGAACGTGAGGAACGGCGCAGTAGATAGCCTCGACCTCGGGGTTGGCCAGCAGTTCCTTGTAATCGTTGTAGGTGTACTTGATGGTGTCCACACGGTTGGTGAACCATTCCAGAGCAGCGGGGTTGGCGTCGCAGACAGCGATGATTTCGGGAGCGGGGATCTCTTCGTTCAGGTGAGACCAGCGACCGGCAGCGCCGGCGAATTCCTTGCCCATCAGGCCACAGCCGATAATACCAAATTTAACAGTTTTCATATGTCCTCCTAAATATATAAAAAATTTTTATAAACGTGTTGGATGCTTTCCCGCGGGAAAGCCGGGTTGACAAACATTAAATAGATAATATAATATAGATATTAGCAAATGAAAATCTTTTGAAATTAAAAAATAACAAAAACAAAGGAAAGAGCACGATGGACATTGTACAAAGACGGGAAAAACTCAAGCGCCTGATTATGGAGCGTCAGGAACTGCAAACCAGTCAGCTTGCCCAAATGTTTAACGTATCTTCCGTCACCCTGCGGAGTGACCTGATCTATCTGGAACGGCTGGGCGTCTGCAAGCGGCTGTTCGGAAAGGTCGTTGCCAGCAATAACCGGATCGCCAACGACAATTTTGAACTGGTCTCCCACATCGACGAGAAGGAACGGATCGGCAAGGCCGCCGCAAAACTGATCGAGGACGGAGACGCCGTGCTGTTTTACACCGGCAGCACCACCCGTCAGGTGGCCCGCTTTATTGACCCGGCAGTGCATTTTATTGCCGTTACCAACTCCATGCACATTGCTTTGGAGCTGCAGAAGCTTCCCAACGCCAAGGTTGTCGTTCTGGGCGGCACCATGAACCGGCAGCTGGGCGCCACCTTCGGTGTGCAGACCATTCAGCAGGTTCGCAGCTTCAATCTCGATAAGCTGTTCATCTCCGTGGAGGGCGTGGATGCCAAAATGGGTATCACCAACGCCATGCACTTTGAAAGCGAGCTGAACCAGGTGGTCATGGAGTGCGCCAAGAAAACCATTGTGGTTGCCGATCACACCAAGGTCGGAACCGTCAGCTTCGTGCAGATGGGCAGTGTGGACTCCATTGATCTGCTGATCACAGACTCCGGTGCAAAGCCGGAGGCCATCGATGCCCTGCAGAAAGCCGGCGTGGACGTGATGATCGTTTAAAGTTTTCCCCTCGGAGCCTTCCAAAAGGATGGCTCCGATTTTTTGTATTTAGCCGATCTTGAAGATGCGCTTGGCGTTGCCGGCGATGATCTTCTGAATCTCCTCTTCGGGGATAACAGCCTGCATGACGGGGTACAGAGAGAAGTAGGGAGTCATGTAGGGGTAGTAGGAGCCGTAGAGCAGCTGATCGCAGCCGCAGTACTTGCAGATCGTCTCGATGTCGTTGAACAGAACCAGATTGTGGGTCTCCACAAAGAAGTTCTTGTGCTTGCGCATCAGACCGACATAGTCGCGAGCATGATACAGCAGCTTTCGGTCATGGCCTTCCACGATAACATTCAGGTCGGGATGGTTGGTGCAGATGCGGTCCATGTCATCCCAGGTGGCCTCAGTATGCCACAGCATCAGGGGCACGCCCAGCTTTTCCAGGGTATCCAGGATGGGGCCGATGCAGTATTCCTGCATGGAGTGGATGTAGGTCTTGGGGAAGATGCGGGCAGCCACAAAGCCCTGATCCAGCAGGCTCTGGACATAGGCTTCGCCCTTATCGTCCACATAGCCCATCTCAGGAACAACCACCATGCAGCCATACATGTTTTCCTTGCCCTTGATGATTTCTGCCAGTTCGGCGTTGCCTTCGGCGGCATCGCGGATCATGGATGCCTTGTTGGTGACGATGCACTTCTTCAGACCGAATTCGTAGTAATCAGCCATCTGCTTCTCGAAATCCTTGTAGGTAACGAAGCCCTGATCGAAGGTGGGATCCCACCACACGTCAATATCAATAATGTCAGATTCGTTGATCCACTTTTTGAATTCATCGCTGCGCTTCTGTACGCTCATGATAATACCTCCTATATCAGATATCAGCCGGCGTTATTCTTCGCCAAAGTAAATACGAGCCGCAGTATACCGCAGGATCTTTTCCTTGTCCACTGCGGGCAGGTTGGAGCCGTACACAACGCCCAGCATGGGACGCTGCTCGATCATGGTCCAGTCACTGCCGTAGACGATACGGTCTGCGCCGACGCCGTCCACCAGCTCTTCGATGAAGCCGTTGAGCCAGATATCGCCTGTGATGTCATAGTGGGCATTGGGGTACTTCTTGCCGATCTCAATGGCCTGCTTGATACCGTGGTAGCGGCCGCCGCAGTGACCAAACACGAAGGTAACATCGGGATATTCAGCGATGTACTTCTCAAACAGACCTGCAACTGCATAGATCTGGTTGGGGTTGTAGGTGGAGACATCCCAGGTGTGGGACATCAGGGGCAGCTTCAGCTCTCTGGCCATCTCCCAGACAGGGCGGTAGCGCTCGTCATCGGCTTTGACCTTGGAGCCGCTGGGATGAATCTTGATGCCTACGCAGCGGGGATCACCGGCATGTCTGCGCATGACTTCCACGCACTGATCGATGTACAGGGGATCATAACCGAAGAAACTGAAAATACGGCCGCCGCTCTTTTCGTAGGCAGCGAAGTCATCCTGCAGACCCTGTTCCCACAGGTTTTTGCTCAGGGACATGCAGTTGGCGCTGATGCCCTTTTCGATGTCCAGATGGTCCATAATGGCGACCAGGCTCTCAACGGAGTGATCAGGAACCATCCGTGCGGGTTCGGGGCCAAAGTGCATATGTGTATCAATGATTTTGAAGCTCATAAGTTTGTCTACCTCCTTATTGATTGTTGGAGCTGTTTATGTTTTATTCCTCATGGAAGAACACACGGAGTGCATTGTGGCGCAGGATCTTTTCCTTTTCCAGATCGGAGATCTGGGCGCCGTAGACAACGCCCAGCATGGGACACTGCTCGAACTGATGTCCAATAAACATATAGGAGTTGGCGCTGATGGCACGTTCAATATCCAGATGATCCATCACCCGGAGTGTTGTCTCCAGCATGCGGTCATCCACATACTGCTCCGGAACCGGGCCGGTGTAGAAATGACCGTCAATGATTTTGATGCTCATCCATATCAACCGCCTTTACTGCGCTCCGAACTCCTCCAGCAGGAAGGATCTGCGGGACACATCGGCAGCTTCCTCACGGGAGATGGCGCCGATGGCAATGAGCTGGAACAGCAGATTGCCTACGGAAGCGGCCTCCGTCAGTCCGGTATAGAGCTTTTTGCCGCTGAGCTCCGCAATGCGCATATTGACTGCAGAAGCCTTGGAGCCGCCGCCCAGCACATAGACCAGATTGAAGCTGCGGTCCAGCGCTTTTTCCAGCTTCAGCAGTACCTCTGCCGTTTCCTTTGCCAGAGAGTTGGCAAAGATCACATACAGATCCTCCGGCGTAGTGGGAGCTGCGAAGCCCTGCTTTTCAATGGCGGCGCAGATCTCTGCGGGCATATTGACGGGAACGGAAGGCAGATCCTTGAAATCGAACCACGCGTCGCTGCGGTGCTCCATGGCATAAGCCGTCAGCTGTGGGAAGGTGACCTCAATGCCGTGCTCTGCCCAGTACTTCATGCACTGGTTGATGAAATACATACCGGCAGCGCCGCACATCAGGCAGGAACGTCCGTCACCCAGAGGGGTGTTGCGGCAGCCGATCTCCAGCAGCTTGTCATTGAGGATGGTCTCCTGCATGACAGCGCCGAACATATTATAAGTACCGCTGCTGATCCAGAGGAAATCGCCGGTGTCTGGAATGGCATCCACAGCACTGGAGGTATCGTGGGCATCGATACAGGCGATGGGCAGAGCCTCATAGCCGGTCTCCTCAAACACGGCGCGGTTGGTATGACCCATGATAGTGGCACTGCGGAACCGGGGCGGTGTGATCTTTTCGATACCCACAGCCGTGGCGGTTTTGGGGCTGATATCCATGGTGTTGATATCCAGCAGCTCACCCGGAGAAGGCAGGGTCACATCGTAGCCCACCACATCAGACATCAGATAGACGAACAGATAGGGCATATAGACCCAGTAACGGGCCTGATGGAAGAGATCGGTACGGAAGCGGCGGTCATAGTACAGCTGCCGTGCCGTGGAGATCACGCCGGCAGGGCCGCCGGTACGCATGCAGAAAGCATGGCTGTCCATGCAAAGATCCTTTTCCAGATCTCCTGCATAGGGTTCGGGCTTAGGATCCCGGTAGCTGCGGGGCAGGCCAAGAATCTCACCGTTTTTGCCAATGTAGGCATAGTCCTGACCCCAGGTATCGATGGCGATGCATTCCAGAGGAATGTTTCTCTTTTTGCACGCACGCAGGCAGTCCAGAACACCTCTGTAGATGCCGATATAATCCCAATAGACACCGCCGCTGAGACGGATAAACTCATGAACGAAGCGATGGACTTCCTCCGTTCTCAGAACGCCGGTTTCCTCATTATAATAACCGAGAATACCCCGTCCCGAGCTTGCGCCGATATCCAGCGCCAGAACAACACGTTCACCCATGGCAGACGTACCTTACCTTTCCTCAATCGGATCTGTACTGAAACAGTTTACTTATCTTTTAATTATTTTTTATTACAAATCACTTAAAAGTTTTAAGTCCATACTAATCCCATTTGCACTCATTTTACCATTTTCCCGGCAGCACCGTCAATATGCAGTCTGCACAAAACAGATGTCCAAACATTGTAAACATGCACAATAGTGCACAATTCGCAAACATATTGTACCAGATGAACAGGTTTTCGCCAAATTTAGAAAAAGAATTTAAATTTTTTTCGCCGTTTTTCTTTTTCGGGTTTTCAGATCCTTAGCATTATCTTTCACTTATAATATATTTATAACTTTACAAATTTATAATAAGGGCGTATAATATCCCCAACCAGCCATATCCAAGGCGGAAGTATGCGTATTTTCCGCAGGCAGGCTCTCAAATTTACACAGGGAGGTACCTCTAAATGGCAGACAATTATGTTATGAAGCTGATGTGCGCCGGCGCGACCTTCAGCAATATGTGTGACCGCTTCGTCGATGAAGGCTACAAGCCTCTGATGAAGATGCCCACCTTCGAAGAAAAGCTGGAAATGTTCGCCAAGATCGGCGGCATGAGCGCCATCGGCTACGGCACGTATCTGGGCGAAGAGATGGACGATCCCATCGCCTACAAGGACAAGCTGGCACAGTACGGCTTCGTCGTCGGTTCCTGCGGCCCCGACAACTACACCAAGGCTCACTGGAAGTATGGCACCTTCGCCGCCCGTGATCCTCAGACCCGCCGCGACATCGTGGAGCTGGGCAAGCGTCACATGGACTGGGCAGAAGCAGCCGATGCTGTGGACATTATGTTCTGGATGGCTCACGACGGCTACAACTATCCGTTCCAGGATGACTATGTCACCCACTACAAGTACATGAGAGACTGCATCGCCGAGATTGCAGGTCACAACAAGAACGTCAAGTGCACCCTCGAATACAAGAACTACGAGCCTCTGACCCATCAGTATGCTTCCGATGTCAGCAAGGTCATCCTGCTGTGTCAGGAAGTCAACAAGATGACCGGCTATGACAACTGCAAGCTGATCGTGGACTACGGCCATGCTCTGTTCGGCAATGAGAACCCCGCAGAGAGTGTCGCTCTGGCCAACGCTTTTGATCTGCTGGCCATGATCCACCTGAATGACAACATGGGCCGCTTCGACGATGACCTGATCTTCGGCACCGTCAGCTTCTGGCAGGGTCTGGAGTTCTTCTGGAAGCTGCAGCAGATCGGCTATGTCAACATGGACCTGCATGACAAGAACGGCTGGTTCATCATGGACAACTGGCCCGCACGCATGGACGGCATCGAAGCCACTACCGAGTTCGTCCGCATGAACAACCACATGATGCGTCTGGCCGCTTCCCTGCCCCACGACAAGATCAAGGAGCTGCAGAAGCAGGACGGCAATCCTCCCCACATCTACAAGATTCTCCGCGAGAGCGTGCTCAAGGACATCTAATACAAGTTTACAGCCCGGCTTTTCAAGCCGGGCTGTATTGGCGAAGTATCGCCTGACATGTAGGGCGCGACGACCCGGCGCGCCGCTTGCAAAATCCGATCTTCCACTCCGTACTTACATAACAAGAGGAAACCGCTATGTTTGAAGCATTCACCCTTACATTAAATCAGATGCTGCAGATTTTGATTCTGCTGTCTCTGGGCTTTGCCATGAACAAGTCCCATCTGGTCTCCCGGGAAATGGGCAATGTCTTTTCCAAATTCCTGACCATGCTCTTTATTCCCTCCATGACACTGTATTCCAACATGATGGAGTGCAAGCTGACCAGTCTTTCCAGCAACCTTCCTCTGGTACTCTACGGAACGGCGTTTTACCTGATCGGCCTGTTCCTTTCCTACCCTCTATCCAGATCTCTCTCCTCGGATGATGTGTATATGCGAGGTGTGTACCGCTACGCCATTGCAATGCCCAACACTGCCGCAGTCGCCCTTCCCATTATGCTCTCCCTGTTTGGCATGTCCGGTGTGTTCCAATTCGGCCTGTTTGCCATCGCCGGCTCCATTCTAACCTACTCCTGGGGCATTGCGCAAATGCAGCCCTCCCACGGAAAAACCTCCTGGCGTACCAATCTGGCAAAATGCATCAATATTAATACCCTAGCCATGGTAGTCGGTATGATCCTCGGTCTGCTGGGCGCACCCAACTGGATGCCCGTTTTCATCTCCGACACCGTCTATGACCTGAGCCAGTGCTATATCCCCGTTGCCCTGCTGTTGGCCGGTTTCTCCATTGCCGACTATCCTCTCTCGCAGGTGTTCCATAACAAGAAAATCTACGTCTACTGTCTGCTCCGGCTGCTGGTGTTCCCCGCCGTGTTCCTGCTGGTCCTGTACCTGATCAAGGCTCCCCTGATCATCGCCACACTGACTGCATTGACCTTCGCCAGCCCCTGCGGTATGAACGTGGTGGTGTTCCCCGCCGCCTATAAGGAGGACTGCCAGACCGGCGCCAGCATGGTGCTGCTGTCCAGCCTTGGTTCCATCCTGACCGTCCCCATCATCTATGTGCTGACGCAAATGTTGTTTGCATAACAGCAATATGCAAGAAGGTTCGCACTCTTATGGGTGCGAACCTTCTTATTTCAGTAAGCCTGCTTTTTGTTTGTTCTGCCGAGAAGATAATCCACGGAAGTCTGGTAAAAATCTGCAAGCTTCACCAAAACAGATGTGGGAATATCATTTTCTCCGGTTTCATATTTGGAATAACCGGTTTGAGACATACCCAAAATTTGAGCGATCTGTTTTTGCGTCAATTCCCGATCTTCACGAAGCTCCCGAATACGCGGATACATACAATCACCTCAGGACACATTCTACACGAACCTGAAATAGGTTATTGACTTTTAACCTGTTTCAGGTTAAAATATTTTTGAGGTGAATGAATATGAACCAAATAACATGTAATTCGTGTTTATATTTAAAGCAGCATTCTGTTTTTGATCAACGCATGATCCTTCGGGTTTACTGCGGGCACTGCACTTATTCCAGAGCAAAAACGAAACGACCGGATTCAAAAGTCTGTGAGAATTATGTGTACACATCCCCCGATGAAGATGCCTTTGCATCAAAGGAATATCTGAGCAAAAAACTGCTGGAATACATATTAAATCTGGAGCTTTTACCCGTGATACATGATATGCACAGCACAATGAGCAAAAAAGAGCATCTCCAATCCCACGAATAACCGCAAATAAATTGCATTGGCGCAGGAGCGGCCTGCGGTCATCTCTGCAGGCACTTGCTTCGTTTAATATTCTGCAGCAGCCCCATTTTTATCCGCAGCCCAATCGGAGCAGTGTCTCTCGCAGCGCCGCTTTGTTGGCCCACAGCTGCTGGTAGGTGGCGGATTTTTCCTTGCCCTGCCCGGATAGCCGTTTCATGGCCTCCACAGTCTGCTCATATTCGCCCTGCAGCCGGTCGATCGCATCCTCCAGACGCCCCAGCCGCTCAATGGCCATGAGCCCATCGGCTTCATAGCCGTTTTCCGTTTTTACTGTCAGTCGTTCATACATAAGCCGCACTCCATTTCAAATTCTATCGGCAAAGCCGATACCTTCATTGTTCATTGTCCATTGTCAATTAAAAATGGTCTTTCCGAAGAAAGACCATTTTTCTTATCTCGCGTATTCGAATTCCAGATCGTACAGGCTGACAATGTCGCCGTCCTGAATGCCCATGGCCTCCAGACGGTCAAACAGGCCGGACAGGCGCAGCTGACGGTCAAAGTACATCCGGGACTCATAGTCGTCAAAGTTGACGTCGCCCAGCAGCCGCTCCAGCCACTGACCGGAAATGACCCACAGATCGTCGTACTGCTGAATCTGCAGTTCATTGGAGTCACCGGCCTCTGCCAGAGGCTTCACATACTCCGGCTCATAGATGGTCACAGGGGGCAGTTCCCGCAGCTTGGCTGCCACAGTCTGCATCAGATGATGGGTACCCTGATGGGTAGCGGCGGAGATCTCATAGAACTCATAGCCCAGCTCCGTCACATACTCCCGCAGGCGATCCAGATTGTCGCTGCCATCAGGGATCAGATCCACCTTGTTGGCTGCCACGATCATGGGACGGCTCGCCAGCTCCGGAGAATACTGCTCCAGCTCCTGATTGATCTTCCGGAAATCCTCCACCGGATCCCGATCCTCGGAACCGGACACATCCACGATGTGCACCAGCAGGCGGCAGCGGTCAATGTGCCGCAGGAAGTCATGACCAAGGCCAAGGCCTTCGGCAGCGCCCTCAATAATGCCGGGGATATCCGCCATGACGAAGGACACACCCTCTTCCACATAGATCACGCCCAGATTGGGGTAGAGCGTGGTAAAATGGTAATTGGCGATCTTGGGTCTGGCGTTGGAGGTGACGGACAGCAGGGTGGATTTGCCCACATTGGGGAAGCCCACCAAGCCCACGTCTGCCAGCAGCTTCAGCTCCAGCACCACTTCGTGGCTCTCACCGGGCAGACCGCCCTTGGCAAAGCGGGGCACCTGACGGGTGGGGGTGGCAAAATGCTTGTTGCCCCAGCCGCCTCTGCCACCCTTGCAGAGAACGAAGTCCTCGGAATCGGACATATCCTTGATGACCTCGTTGGTCTCGGCATCCCGGACAACGGTGCCTCTTGGCACCATGATCACCAGATTTTCGCCGTTTTTGCCGCGGCGGCGGCCGCCTTCTCCATCATTGCCGTTGGGGGCGGGGTATTTTCTTTTATAGCGGAAGTCCATCAGAGTGGACATATTGTCATCCACCCGCAGCACGATGCTGCCTCCGGTACCGCCGTCGCCGCCGTCAGGGCCGCCCTGTGCCACATATTTTTCCCGATGGAAGGCAACAGCGCCGTTGCCGCCATTACCGGCCTTCACAAAAATTTTGACTTTATCTACAAACATATTCTTACCTCTAGCACATCTAAGGCTTCTCCTTGAGGAGAAGCTGTCAGCCGCCCGGCTGACTGATGAGGTGTAAGGGCATCCTCTCATACGAAACAGTATTCCCTAAAACGCTGCCTTTACACCTCATCCGTCACGCTTCGCGTGCCACCTTCCCCTCAAGGGGAAGGCCAAAACAGCCACCCTCACTCCAAACAAAGGAAAAAGGGCGCTGCGAATGCAACACCCTTTTTGGCAAATTACTGCTCAGCGTACACAGAGCACTTCTTGCGATCCTTACCCATGCGCTCAAACTTGACCTTACCGTCGATCAGAGCAAACAGGGTGTCATCGCTGCCGATGCCAACATTGGTACCGGGATGAATGTGCGTGCCTCTCTGGCGAACCAGGATGTTGCCGGCCAGAACGAACTGACCGTCAGCGCGCTTCACGCCCAGACGCTTGGACTCGGAGTCACGGCCGTTCTTGGTGGAGCCGCCGCCCTTCTTATGGGCAAAGAACTGGAAGCTGATTCTCAGCATGTTATTGCACCTCCATAACTTCGATATAATCAGGATATTGATCCCGCAACTCACACAGTGTGAGCATCATGCCGGTGAGGACAGCCTGCACGGCTTCTTCCTCCTCACAGGATGCGGGAAGGGTCAAGGTGATTCGGGCCTGCTCTTCGTTCACCTTGGTTTTGCAGCGGTTGCCCAGAACCTCTTCAATGGTAATGGACGCAAACTGCACGGCTGTGGAAACGGCAGCACAGACGATATCTGCACCCGCCTCAGCATAGCCGCTGTGGCCCGAGACGGTAAATCCGGAGATTCTGCCGTCCTGATCGAAAAACTCAACTCTGGTCATTACACAGAGATCTTTTCGATCTGCACCTTGGTGTAAGGCTGACGATGGCCCTGCTTGGACTTGGAGTCCTTCTTGGAACGGAACTTGATGATGGTAACCTTCTTACCCTTGCCGTTCTTCAGAACCTTGGCCTCGACAGAAGCACCTGCAACCACGGGAGCGCCGAACTTGGAGTTCTCGCCGTCCACGACTGCCAGGACCTGATCGAAGGTGACGGTGGTTTCGGCCTCAGCGTTCAGCTTTTCAATGTAGAGGACGTCGCCCTCCTTGACGCTGTACTGCTTGCCGCCGGTCACGATAACTGCCTGCATTTTCATTTGCACCTACCTTTTTTGTAGACTCGCTCTGGAGGCGTGAGGGCGCACCTCAACTTCTGCCTCTTCGACGCGGCTCTCCTATTATAACAGGCCATTATATAGATGTCAAACAATTTTTTGCATAATTTTGATATTTTTCCTCAGCTTTTTCCCGGCAGATTGCCATGGTTTCCGGCGTATCGCAGTCAAACAGCTCCCATTCCGGAACCTCCATCAGCCGCAGGCGTTCCGGATGCTTCCGGATCACCGCGGCGCCGCCCGTATCGCCCTGCAATGCGCACAATTCCGCAAAATATGCCTGCGGAAACAGGCATGGATTGCCCCGCACACCGTCATGGGCAGCCGCATAAATATACTGGGATTCTTCGCAAAACCGCTCCGTCAGCTGTCTCAACGTCTCCTCCGACAGCAGGGGCTGATCTGCCGTCATGAACAACGCGCCGCTGCAAAAACCTGCCGCCTGCAGTCCCAGACGGATGGTGCGGCTGACGCCATCCTCCGGGCAGTCATTGCAGATGACCCGGAACCCCAGTTCTTCTGCCGCAGCCGCCACCGGCTCATAGCCCGTGACCACGATCACCGCAGAAAAGCAGCTTCCGTCAATGGCATCCAGCGCCCACCGGTACAGCGGCTTTCCGGCAAAATCCGCCAGCAGCTTGTTGGCGCCGAACCGTTTTCCCACACCTGCCGCCATGACGATACATACCGGCTTCATGGCTTCACCTCCGTTTCCAATTTCGAATTCGGTTTATGGAATTTCAGTATAACCCGCTTTTGCAGCGCCCGTCAATGCCCCATTTTTGTGAACTATGAAGATTTTTTCTCGCCCGCCATAGTTTGACTTGGTCATACCGTGATTTTGTGGTATGATTTAAGGTAACAAAAACTCTATTCCGTGCACAATGCACAACCATAAAGGAGGGAGATCGATGAAATCAGTCGGCAAAAGCATCACCCGCGTCGACGCCTATGACAAGGCCACAGGCCGCGCCAAATATACTGATGACCTGTGCGACAAAAGTGCCCTCATTGCCAAAATCGTGCATTCCACCATCGCCCATGGCTGGGTGAAGTCTGTCGATACGGCAGAGGCAGAAAAAGTTCCCGGCGTGGTCAAAATCGTGACCTGTTATGATGTGCCGGTACATACCTTTCCCACAGCCGGTCATCCCTGGAGTTTGGAAAAGGACCATCAGGATGTGGCGGACCGCCATCTTCTGAACCGCCATGTCCGGTTCTTCGGCGATGATGTTGCCGTGATTCTGGCAGAGGACGAAGTCTCCGCCGCCCGGGCCGCAAAGCTGGTCAAGGTGCACTATGACGAATACCCCTTCATGCTGGATGTGGAGGAAGCCATGAAGGAGGGCGCCCCCCTGATCCACCGCAACTGCCCCGGCAATGTTCGCGCCCACACCCAGATCCGCCGCGGCGATCTGGCAAAGGCTCTGGAAGAACCGGGTCTGATCAGGGTGGAGGGCTGGTATGAAACCCCCACTGTCCAGCACTGCCACATCGAGAACCACATCTGCTATGCCCATATGGAGGCAGGCCGCATTGTGGTCACCTCCTCCACGCAAATTCCCCACATCGTCCGCCGTGTGGTCGGTCAGGCGCTGGGGATCCCCTGGGGCAAAATCCGGATCATCAAGCCCTACATCGGCGGCGGCTTCGGCAACAAGCAGGACGCTCTCTACGAGCCCCTGTGCGCCTTCCTCACCACGCAGGTGGGCGGCCGTCTGGTAAAGCTGGACAACAGCCGGGAGGAGACCTTTGTCAACACCCGTGTCCGCCACGCCCTCCGCACCCATATCATCTCCTGGGTACGCCCCGACGGTTCTTTTGCCGGCAGAAAGCTGGAAGTATTCTCCAATCAGGGTGCCTATGCCTCCCACGGTCACGCCATTGCCGCCAAGGGCCTCAACTGCTTCCCCCATATGTACCCCTGCGACAATGTAGACGGTGACGCATGGACGGTCTATACCAACCGGCCCACCGCCGGTGCCATGCGCGGCTACGGCATCCCGCAGGCCATGTTTGCCGCCGAAAGCCACATTGACGATATTGCCAAGGCGCTGAACATGTCGCCGCTGGAATACCGGCTGAAATTCCTGATGCCCAAGGGCTATGTGGAGCCCTTCTCCAAGAATGAAAACTACTATGACACCTACGGCGACGTACTGCGCAAGGGCAGTGCCCTTGTGGAGTTCGAAAAAAAGCGCGAGGAATACAAGAACCAGACCGGCCCCATCCGCAAGGGCATCGGCTGTGCCGTGTTCTGGTATAATACCGCCGTGTGGCCCATTGCACTGGAGACCAGTTCCTGCCGCATGGTGCTCAATCAGGACGGCTCCATTCAGGTGCAGACCGGTGAAACGGAGATTGGTCAGGGCTGCGACACCGCCTTCAGCCAGATGGCGGCAGATGCCGTGGGCATTCCCGTGGAGGATGTTCACATGGTATCCACCCAGGATACAGACATCACTCCCTTCGGCACCGGTGCTTATGCCTCCCGTCAGACCTACATCGGCGGCTTCTCCATTCAGCAGACCGGTATGCTGCTGAAGGAGCGCATTCTGAAATATGCCCAGACCCTGACCCGGCAGGCCTATCATCTGCTGGATCTGGTGGACGGCAACATTGTCCGCATCTCCGACAGCCGCGTGCTCATGTCTCTGGGCGAGCTGGCCATGGAGGCCCTGTACAGCAAGGAAAACTCCCAGCACCTCACGGCAGAAAGCACCTTCCAGATCAAGAACAACGCCTTCTCCTACGGCTGTTCCTTCGCCGAGGTGGAGGTGGATATTCCCCTGTGCAAGGTGAAGCTGACCCGGCTGCTGAATGTCCATGACTGCGGCACTTTGATCAATCCCCAGCTGGCAGAGGCACAGGTTCACGGCGGCATGTCCATGGCCATCGGCTTCGGCCTCTCCGAAGAGCTGAAATTTGATCCCAAAACCGGAAAAGCCCTGAACAACAACCTGCTGGACTACAAGCTCTCCACCTTCCTGGATCATCCCCATCTGGAGGCCCATTTTGTGGAAAATCCGGAGCCCACCAGTCCCTACGGCACCAAGTCTCTGGGTGAACCGCCCACCTGCTCCGGTGCCCCCGCCATCCGAAATGCCATTTTTAACGCCACCGGCGTAGCCATTGACCGCTGCCCCATCACGCCCCATGTGCTCTTTGAAGCCTTCCGGGAAGCCGGTCTGATCGAAGGAGGTTGATCGTATGTACGATATGGCAGCATTGTACGAGGCATCCAGTGTACAGGACGCGGTTGCCCTTCGTATCGCCCACCCCGAAGCCCAGATCATCGCAGGCGGCACCGACGTGCTGGTGCAGATGCGGGAAGGCAAACGGGCAGGAAAAGCCCTGATCTCCATCTTTGGTCTGGATGAGAT